>CADDZO010000015.1 GCA_902812395.1 bacterium
CAGCTTCACGGGTCCTCCCTGGTAGCCACTGCGAGGGCCTTGGTCGCTCGGTTGGCAGCCGCTCGCCGCCCGGAGAGGCGAGCGCAGCGGCTGGTCAGGATCTCGGTCACATCCCGGACCAGATCGTCGTCCACCTCGCCGGGGTCCACCACCAGCAGCCGACGTCCTTGTGCGGATAGGGCGGCCTCCACGTACTCGGCACCGAAGCGGGCGAACCGGTCGCGGTGCTTCCCACGATCGTGGTTGCCGTCTTGTCCCGAAGGAGGGCCAGGAGCTTGCGGCGCTTGCCGTTCAGTGCGGAGCCGACCTCGGTCACCACGCGGCCCACCGCCAAGCTCTGGGCTGCCGCCCATGCGGTCACCCGAGCAACCTGTCGGTCCAGATCCGCGCGCTGGTCAGTGGAGGACACTCGGGCATACACGACCGTGATCTCCGGAACGGCACTGACCGGCGCCTGATCCACCAGGATCAGCCGGCCGGGACGGCGCGCAGGAACCGGGAGCTTGCCTTCCCGGAACCAGCGGTACGCGGTCACGGGGTGGACGCGGTGTTGCCGGGCCCACTCCTTCCAGTTCACCTTCATATATTACCATAGGCTCCAACGCCAACAGTTACCGACCCCACGGCCGGGGGCGGCGGGACACGATCGCCCGCCACCGCCCGGGCCTCTTGGCGCTCGAGCACGTGGTGACCCAGCTCAGAGGAGTGGCCCGCACCATCTCCGACGCGGTCGAGGATGCCGGGGCGCACGGCCGTCCCCCGGTCCGCGTGCACCCGCTGGCGCGGGAGCTGCTGGCGCAGGCCGGCGACGGGCTCGGTATCTTTGCCCGACTCCTCGCCGATCCCACAGCGTCCGACGAGCGGGAGCGGCTGCGGCAGGCGCTGGCTGCCGCCAGCGAGACCCGCCGGCGGGCCTTTCGCGAACTGCCCCGGGCGGGCGCCGACTGGCATCTCTACAGCTCACTGTTCGCCGACCTGCGTCGCATGCTGCGCGAGATCGACCCCGAGCACGGGCCCCCGTTCCTTGGCTGTCTCCGGCCCGGCGATAGCTCCCTGAGCAAGTCCCTGGGTCACTCGCTCATACTTCTGGCTCTGCGCTCGAGCGTTGCCGCCACACTGTGGCGCGCCCGGGCGACGCCGGTGATCCAGACCAGGCGGTGGAGTGGGACATGAGTGCGGAGAACGCGACGACCGTGACGATGGTGGAGACCGAGCAGACGGGCGGTGGAGGCCGCCGGCTGCTATCCAGCGATGGCTCCTGGTGGTGGAACGGGCGGCGCTGGGTGCCGGCGGTGACTGAGGACGGCCTCTGGAGGTGGGACGGTGCCCGCTGGCGAGGGACCGTGGAGCTGGAGGGGAAACGGCCCGAGGACCTGGCCACCACCCTGGCCCTGCTGGCCGAGGATCGCTATGCCCAGGCCGGCGCGATCCTGGCCGAACGGCCCGATGAGTGGCAGCCGGACGGCCCTTCCCGAGAGCTCACGGAGCGAGCGGCGGAACTCCGGGGCCGGATCGCACGGCTGGAGGAGGGGCTCAGCGGCGGGGACGGCCGTGGCCTGCGCCGTCGGCTGGGTCCGGGCGACGATCGCCGGCAGCTGGAGGAAGAGCGTGCGTCGCTCAACGGAGAGTACCGGTCGATCCTGGTCCGGCTGGGCCGGACGGCGCCCCAGCCCAGCATCAAGGAGGCGGACGATCTGCTCGGGGCGGCCCGACTCCTCGACGAGCGGGCAGCGATGATGACCGCGGGGCTGGCCGAGGTGGACGAGGCCGAGCGGATGCGCGCCGATGCCGCTGCCGCCGCCCAGCGCGAGCTGGCGGCGGCCGAGGACAACCGACTGCGGGCGTTGCAGGACGCCCGGCGGGCGGTGGAGGCGGCCGAGTCCCAGCATGCCTGGGCGGTTGCCGAAGCCCGGGCTCGGCTTCGCACCGTGCTCACCCCGGGACCGGGGGAGCTGAAAGCCGGTCTGGGTCCGCTCCGCCTCTTCGCCAATGTGCTCGAAACCCCCACCGGCCGGCTGCCGGCGGCTGGAACCGCCGCCTACGTCGACACCGCCACCGGCCTCTGGGCGCGACACCGCGACGCCCTGGCCGATCTAGTGCTGCTCGAGGCCCCGGAGTCCGAGACCTTCCTGGACGCGCTCACCGAGGGCAGCGGATCGTTGTTCCTGCTGGTGGTGGGACCGACTGGGACTGCGCTCTGGCCCTGCCCTCCCGGTCAGGAGAAGGCGGCTCAGCGCTTTGCTGCGGTGGTCCTCGACCATGCCCAGGACGCGGCCAAGGTCAAAGAGGATCGCGATGCCAAGGCCCATCGCGCCGAGCGGGAGCTGGATGCCATCACCCGGGACCGCTCCTCGATCGAGGCAGCCGAGGCAGAGCTGGCCCGGGTCGAGGCCGATCCGGAGCTGCTGGGCGCGATCGACGAGGCTCGCGAGCGCCTCAACCGGGCCCGGGCCGACACCCCCGAGCTGATCGAGGCTCGACGCAAGGTGATGGAGCTGGCGCGCCGTCTGGTCGCCCCACCCGAGCCCCTGCGCGCCGCCTGAGGCGGGATCAGCGCCTCCGCGCCCCCTCTCGATGGACGCGGAGGCGCTTGGCCCCCTCCAACCAGAGCGGGCCGGCGAGCCCCACCACGATCGTTGCCGCCGCCGCCGGGACCGGCACCGGGCCGGCGTGCAGCAGCTCCGCCAGCGAACTCGAGGCCAGCAGTGCCACCGCCAGCCCCAGGGCAGCCGCGGCCCAGGCGATCATGGCAGGGTTGGCCAGCACCTCGCGAGGCCCGAGTGGGATCCGCTCCCAGCCCATGACCAGACCGAGCACGGCGTGGCCGACGAGCCAGGCGACCAGGGCCAGGGATCTGGCTCCAGATACGCCCAGCGTCGCCAGGCCGATGGCATAGGCGCCCCCGGCCAGCGCGGCCAGGGTGACCGCCCCGGCTCCCATCCCCCAGAGCATCGAGGAGTCGAGGAAGCGAGCGGCAGGGTCGCGGGGTCGGCGCCGCATGCTGTCGGCCTCCGGGGGGAGAGCGATGAAGGCCAGCGCCGTGCCCAGGTCGATGAATAGCTCGATCACGGCGATGTCGGCCGGCAGGAACGGCAACGGTCGTCCGGTCAAGACGAGCGCGAGCGAGACCGCCACCAGGGCCAGCTTAACCGCCAGGTAGTAGCGGACGGCTTTGCGCAGGTTCTCGTAGATCCGTCTCCCCTCGGCGGTGGCTCGGGCCAGGGTGGCCAGGTTGTCGTCGCGCAGGATCAGGTCGGCCGATTCCCGGGCCACGTCGCTGCCGCCCCGACCCATGGCCACCCCGATCGCCGCCGCCTCCAGGGCGGGGGCATCGTTGATCCCGTCGCCGGTCGCCGCCACCACCTGGCCGGCGGCAGCTGCGGCCCGCACGATCCGGAGCTTGTCGTCTGGTCGGGCGCGGGCGACAACGCAGCCCTGCATCGTCCGGGCGGCCAGTTCCCGATCGTCCCAGGCCCGGATCTGGGCGGCGATGAAAGTGGGTCCGCCGAGGCCTGCCGCCCGGGCCACCGCGGCGGCGGTGGCGGGCTGGTCGCCCGTGACCATTGTGATCGCGACTCCTGCTTCCAGCAGCGTGCGCACCGCGCCCGGAACCTCAGGCCGGAGGGGGTCGTGGAAGGCGAGAAGGCCCTCGAAGCAGAGATCGCGTTCCACCCGGGCGGGGCCGCCCATGGGCGGCTCGTCCAGCACCCTGGAGCCCACCGCCAGCACCCTCGCTCCCCCGGCGGTGAGCTCAGCGGCTGCTGCCACCACCTCGTCCTTGAGCTGCCCATCGAGCGCGCGCACCCCATCCGCCGAGCGCCAGTGCGTCGCCCGTACCATCAGGGCCTCGGGCGCGCCTTTAACCCCGAGGAGCAGCTCGCCGTCGACGTGGGCAAGGCCCGAGGACAGTCGCCGTGAGCTGTCGAAGGGGAAACTCACCGCCGGCCCGGGAGCCGAACCCGAAGCCAGGCAGACGGCCAGGTCGATAGGGTCGGCAAGCCGCCGGTTCTGCGCCTGGCTCTCGCTGGCCAGGCGAGCCAGCAGCACCACCCGGTCCAACTCGGCCTGGCTGGCGTCCACCCCCTCAAGGGTCTGGGCCGCAGTCACCACTCGGCTCAGGCTGATCCGGTTCTCGGTCAACGTCCCGGTCTTATCGGTGCAGATCAGGGTGGTGGTGCCCAGCGTCTCGGCCGCTGATAGCCGGCGGACGATCGCACCCAGCCGGGCCAGGCGCATCGCTCCCACGCCGAGGACGATCGAGACCAGGACGGGGAGCTCGCTGGGGATGCCGGCGAATGCCAGCGCCAAGGCGACCAAGGCGAGGGTGCGCGGACTCTGACCGCCCAGCACCAGCCCCAAGACCAGGACCAGGACGCCCGTCCCCAGCGCCACCGCGAGCAGGCGGCGGGCCAGCGCCGATATCCGCACCTGGAGCGGCGTGGGCTGCGACTCCGTCTCCCGGACCAGGGCAGCCACCCGGCCCAAAGTGGATGCGCTCCCGACGGCCGTCACCACCGCTACCGCCCGGCCTCGCACCACCTGCGTGCCGGCCTTGAGCTCGGCGTTGCGGTCCCCATCCGGAAACTCGACCGGCTGGGACTCACCGGTCACCAGCGACTCGTCCACGAGCAGGTCCTGCGACTCCAGCAGGCGGGCGTCGGCGGGTACCAGGGAGCCGGGGACCAGCAGGATCTCGTCGCCGTGCACCAGCTCCTGGGCAGGGATCTCCTGAAGCCGTCCGTCTCGCCAGACCGGGGTCCGTGGCGCGGCGAGCCGGGAGAGGGAGGCCAGGGCTCGCGAGGCCCGCCAGCGCATCCAGAGCTGGATCCAGACCACGCCCAGGACCATGGCCGTTATGACCGCAGCGTCCTTGAGCCCGCCCAGGATGGCGTAGACGGCAGCGACTGCGACCAGGAGCAGGACGGCGTAATCGGTAGGCGACTCGCGCAGGTGGCGACCCAGCCAGCGGCCGAGCGAAGGCCGGGGCGGTCGGGGTCGATTGAGCAAACGGGCGCGGGCCTCGGCGCTACTGAGGCCCTGGTAGCGGCCGTGAGCGGCCGACCGGGCCGCGGCGCTGGTCACCGGCCTGCTACTGGTCATCTCCTGCGATGCGTCGGCCTCGGCCGGTGGCTCCTCGGTGACCCCCGCATGGCCTGCAGGGAGAACTCGATCGTCTTCACCGCTGCGAGCCAGCAAGCCCTTGGGCAGGCCACCGCCCAAGCCACCGGCCTGAGGGTCGGACGTGGCCGCGCAGTCGGCGCCAGGTTCCTGCTTCCCGGTCACTCCGTTCTGCTCCAGATGACCTGGGCATTCCTAGGCATCCTTTTGTGTTCGCTCCAGCCGCAGCGTCTCCCCGCTCGCCACCGATCGGGCTCGGCGAGTCGACGGCGTATCCCCCGTCTTCCGATCTGTCGATCGTGCATCCCGGCGTTGATGTTCACGGGGCCCAGGTGGGTCTGCATCCCCCTGCCAATCGCACCTCCAATGGCGATTGCGGCAGCCAAACGTGTCCCCGCTGCGGTTGTTCGTTGTATGGCGTACTGGGCGTGGACGACGGCGTGAGCGCCCTCCCTGTCCAGGACCACCCCGAATGTCCCCGAGACCCTGGACACCCCGGCCAGCGGAAGGGCGACACTGCTCTTCCGTAGATCCCACGATCGACACGTACCGACGGACCTGTCCGTGCCGGCCGGCCCGCCTCGACGCGACGCAGCTGTGTCCTTGCCGGACGTGGGTCCTGGTGGAGGTTGTGTACGGCGTCTCGTCGAGGGCCACCGAGCGCTCCAGGCGAGCTCTGGGCGTCCCACCAGAGAGGGCCTTGCGCGGCACCCGGTGCATAGCGGGCCACCTGCGCACCCTTCGTGTCGAGCGCCGCCAGGGCCTTGGTTTTCACAACCGGTGTGCGCCCGGCCAGGATGTCAGCTACCCAGCCGTCACGCTTCAGGCACAGGTACGTGTACCGCCGCTCCCTCTCCTGGCCCTGGTAGCACTCGAAGATCTTCGCCGGCACTGCTCCTGCGGCGATCCTGGCCTTGATGTGGCGCGCCATCGTCTCGAGCACATCGAAGCACGCGTGGTCGAGGAGATGGACGTTGACCCCTTGCGGGTACACGGCGGCGTTCTTCTTCATCTCGTCCCGGAAACGGCGCTTGTCGTCGAGGTGGCGCGGCACCGAAACTGGGGCGAGCGCGAGGAGGAAACGGTCCTTCGCCCGGCGGTAGATGTACAGCGGCGAACGGGTCTGGTCCTGCTGGTGTCTTGTCAGGTCGAGTGTGGCAAGCCGAACCGTCCGGCGGGCTGCGTACCTGATCGACATCCCGCTCACCGGGCCACCGCCTCGGCTACCTGGCGCAACGTCTCCATGACCCGGCGGTTCTTCTCCGATCTGGAGCCGTACAGGCGGGCGGAGAACACAGCCACGATCTCGATCACGTCCTGGTCCAGGTCCTCTTCGAAAGACGACTCTTCGGAAGGGTTCACGATCACGACTTCGCACCCGAAGTGCTCGGCTACAGCGAATACCAACTCCGACCCGAACCGCAGCAGACGGTCCCTGTGAGATATGACGAGACGGCCGACTTCACCCGTGCAGATCCGTGAGATGAGCTGGCGCAACCCCTGCTTGTGGTAGTTGAGCCCTGAGCCCACATCGGAGATGATCTCGTAGGTCCAGCCGTTGGCCGCACAAAACGATTCGAGCAGGGCCTGCTGGCGCACAAGGTCGTCCTTCTGCCCGGCGCTAGATACCCTGGCGTAGGCGATAGTGATCCGCCGCGAAGGGGCGCCGTGCGGCGCCAGGTGACGCAACCTGGCCAAGTCGTAGCGCCTTCGATTGCCGGGCGTGCGTTCGACCGCCTCGATCCGCCCTTCCTTCTCCCAGCGCCTGAGAGTGTCCGGATGGACGCCCAGCTCTCTCGCTGCCACACCAATGGGAACGAGGTGGGCCACATCCGTATCATACGGCAAAGTCCGCAGGACTACCGAGCTGCGCGGCAATCCACGGCTGCGGCTCCCCGGGGAGCGGACGCCTCAGCAGGGCCCAGCCATCCACACCCGCGAGACGGGAAATGTCCCTGCCCGGAGCCAGCGACAGGCGATGACAAGATGGGTACCCTGCTGGTGCCGGTTCGTGAAATTCACCAGAGTGAATCATGACTTGTTCTCCAGGCAGCGGCTGATCACCCCCTACTCGCGATCACGCGGCGCCAGGCAGTGACGGTGACCGGTGCTTGCTGCGGCATTGTAGACCGGAGGTAGCGGGGTAGCCAGGAGCCCTGGGACTCCTGGTCGTACGATCCGGCCTCCTCCAGGGTCAGGCCGGTACCCGCGGCACACCGTCGGAGGGCCGTGGCCTGCCGATCCCTGGCGCACGGGGCCCGCACTGGCGATGAGCATGAGGTCCGGCGAGGGCCAGGGGCCAGCCTCCTCGACCTGCATGGGGCGGCTCACCCCCACATGGGCCTTCAGCCCGGATCTCTGGATGTTGACAGAAGCTCGACAAGGGCAGTACCCATGGAGTAGAGTGGGCAGACACCTGGAACGGTCTCGACAGTTTGGAGTGCAGAAGGTGGTCGGCGTGCTTTGGAGGGGCGCCGGAGGCCCTACCGGAGCGGGGTGAGGGAGTGTGCTTCCGACACCATGCCGAGATGGTGGAACTCAACCGACGATGCCGCTTGCTGTCTGCTGGCCTCTCCCGAGCGGGGGGCGCCGGTGGCGGCCTGCGCGGCAGTGTCGCCAGGAGGGCTGGATACTGGTGACCGGAGACTGGAGGTCGCTCGCTGCCTGGCGCACTTCCGCGGGGCCTCGATGGAGAGCGGTGTTCCAGCTGGCCTCGTCCGGCCAAGACGGCAGTCCCGCTTCGATCGCGGCCGGAGCGCTGGCCGCAACTGCGTGGTGGGGGATGGGAGGAGCCCGCTGCCGCGAGGCGCGGGCTCCCTTCCCTCTTCCGCCGGCCGCCTCCTCCGGGCAGGTTGTTGGGGTGAGGCCCTGACCGGGCGTGCAGGCGTATGCCGCGAGGTGGCAAGGCCACCGGTGCCGGGCGCCGGTGGCTTTTCCACCTCAGCGAGGGCAGACCGGCAGTGAGCCTTGCTCCGATGGCGAGCGGTTCACCGGTCCGGGGAGATCTCTCTCCTCGAGCTCCTCAATCGGCCATGTCCGCGGGCGAACCAGGTCCCTGCTCTGGCCGGTGCTCCTTCATTGCCGCCGCCACCATCCGGGCGCCGTGGCGAAGGTCGTTGATCAGGATCCGGAAGCCCTCCCGGTTGGCCTCCGAGAGGTCCATGGTGCTGGCCAGGCGCTCCAACCGCTTGGACAGGCTGACCAGCTCCGTGGGCAGGTCTCCGGTCGCTCCCGGTGGGATCTCGGGACCCGAAGTGAAGTAGGTGACCGGCTTGCCTGTGCGCCGGGCGATCATCTCCAGGATCTGCAACGAGGGCCTGGCCAGACCCTGTTCAAGCTGGTGGATGAAGGCCCGCGAGACCTCGCCCCCGGCCAGTTCGGCCAGGCTAAGGCCTCGCTCCACGCGGGCCTCACGGATCCGGTTCGGGATGATCGGGATTCCCGGCCCTCGCCTTCCTCGATGTTTCATGTGGGCACTATCCGGATGCGACGCGAGCACGATGACCGCTGACACGCTTCCTTGATGGGATATCGGCTGCGAAACGGCAGATCGCCTGACGGCCGCCGTCTTCCTTTCGCAGGCTTGTTCTGGATGCGAGCTTTGCTATCGGAGGGTACGCGAATCGGCCTGATGGGGATCATCGCCCAACTCGGATCGGCCGAATCGGCAGGTTGATAGCCTCCAAGGGATGTGCCTGCCGTTGCGTGTCGTGGTCCTGATGCCGGTCTCGATCGCGCTCAACATCGCGCTCGGCTCCACGGTTCAGCAGGCGCTGAAGCTACCCATCTACCTCGACTCGCTGGGCACGGTCGTGACCGGGGCACTGGGCGGGCCGCTGGCCGGTGCCGCCACCGGTGCCCTGACCGACCTGATCTGGGCCTACGTGCTCCCCCCTCCCCTGGCGGCGCCCACCGCCGGTCCGTTCGCTGCCACCGCGGCCGTGATCGGGCTGCTGGCCGGCCTCTGGGGATACCTGGGAGTGTTCCGGAGCCGGCGCCTCGCCGGGCGCTCGCTGGCGACGGCGGTGGCTGCCGCTCTGGCCGCAGCAGCAGTTGCTGCCTACACCTTCGACCGTGCCTACGCCAGCCCCCACGCCTTCATCAGCAACACCGGCTTCGACGCCAGCGCCCTTGCCACCTCCGAGGTGGCCTTTGCGGTGGTGATGGCGGGCTTCGCGGTCCTGGCTGCCTGGGCGCTGTTCGCCCGCCGCGACCTCGGGGCGGTACTCTCGCTGGCGGCCGGGCTGGTGACGGGGATCTGCGCGGCTGTCGTCTCGGCCCCGATCGCAGCCTTCGTGTTCGGCGGGGTTACCGGGTTTGGGGGCGATGCCATCATCGCTGCCTTTCGCGCTGCCGGAGCCAGCCTCTACCAGGCCACCCTGGAGCAGGGACTTCTCTCCGACCCCCTCGACAAGATGATCACATGCCTGCTCGCCTTCTGGGTGCTGAGCGGGCTGCCCCGGCGGGTCCTACTCCGCTTCCCCAACGGGGAACGCCTGGCGGAGCGCGAACACGCGGCCCGCGATGCCGGTTGAGCCGGACCCCCTCCATTCCCCGTCAGCCCGTCTCAACCCCACCAGCCGGCTATGCCTGGCCCTGGCGGCGGTCGGGCTGGCCCTGGCCTGGAGCGGGCCAGTGGCGCTGGGGATCGCAGCCGGCAGCGCTCTCGGGGCCGTCCTCTGGGGCCGTGCCCGCCGGCTGGCCCTGGCCCTGCTGACCCTGCTGCCGGTAACGGTGTCGAGCCTGGCCGTCAACGCCTTCCTCCCCGCCGGAGGGGGGCTGAGTGCCGCCTTCGGCGCGCTGGCCCGCCTGGTGGCCGTGACCTCGGTCCTGACTCTGCTCTTCGCCACCACTCCGGTTGCCGACCTGGTCGCGGACCTGGAGGCTCGAGGGCTGGGGCGGCGGGCGGCCTACGTGCTCGGCTCCGTCCTCTCGTCCATCCCCCGGGCGCGGGAGCGGGCGGCCGCCGTAGTCGAGGCCCAGCGGGCACGGGGCCTGGACACCGAAGGGCACTGGTGGCGACGGTGGCGGGGGATCGGGCCCCTGGTGGGTCCGTTGGTCTGGGGCAGCCTGGCCGAGGTGGAGGAGCGTGCCCTGGCACTGGAGGTGCGAGCCTTCACCGCCCCCGGCCGGCGGACCGTGCTGCGCCGCTTTCCCGACGACCGTCGCCAGCGGGCCCTGCGCTGGGCGGCGCTGGTTGTCCTGGCTGCCGGGGTGGTGGTTCGCATCCTGGTGCCCTCCCGATGATCGTGCTCGAGCGGGCGTCTTACCGGTACCCGGGGAGCAGCGCGCCAGCGCTGCCTCCGACCTCGCTGGTGCTGCACCCTGGCGAGATCGTGGGGGTGCGGGGTCCGAACGAATCGGGCAAGACGACGCTCTGTCTGGTCGCCTCAGGTCTGGCGCCGGTGGTGCTCGGCGGCCGGCTGGAAGGGAAGGTGCTGATCGACGGCCGGCCCAGCCGAGAGCTGGCCCCGCACGAGCTGGCCGTGCGCTGCGGCGCGTTGTTCGACAACCCCACCTCACAGCTCACCGACCTCCACCGGACCGTTCTGGAGGAGGTGGCCTTCGGTCCCTGCAATCTGGGGCTGCCGGCGGCCGAGGTTCTCGGCCGTGCCTGGGCGGCGCTGAAGCTCCTCGGCGCCGAGCATCTGGCCGGTCGTCACCCCGCTCGGCTCTCCGGCGGCGAGACGCAGCTGGTCGCCCTGGCCGGCCTGCTCGCCCTCGAGCCCCCTTACCTGGTTCTGGACGAGCCGGTTTCACGCCTGGATCCCGAGCGTGGCCTGATGGTGGCGGAGGCGGTGATACGAGCGTCGCGCAACGGCGTAGGGGTCCTGTGGGCCGAGCACGACCCTCGCCTCTTGGCTCGCTGCGACCAAGTCCTGGACCTGGGGCGGTGAGACCGCCGACGATCCGACTGGAGGAGGTGAGCCATCGCTATCCGGATGGGACGCTGGGCCTCGAACGGGTGAGCCTGGAGGTGCTTCCGGGGGAAGGCCTAGCCATCCAGGGGCCGACCGGGTCAGGCAAGTCCACCCTGGTTCGCCACCTGAACGGGCTCCTCCGCCCTACCTCGGGTCGGGTGTTGTTCGATGGTGAGGACGTTGGCGGATGGCACGTGGCTGAACTTGCCCGTCGTGTCGGCCTCGCTTTCCAGGAGCCCGACCGGCAGCTCTTCCGGCCCACGGTTTGGGAGGAGGTGACGTTCGGCGCTGCCAGCCCGGCCTCGGCACGGGCAGCGCTGGAGGCGCTCGGCCTGGAGCAACTGCGTCATCGCCACCCGCTCGATCTGGGTTACTCGCGTCGAAAGCTGGTCGCGATCGCGTCCGTGCTGGCCATGGCGACGCCGGTGGTGGTTCTGGACGAGCCCACGACCGGGCAGGACCGACGTGGCCTGGAGCTGCTACTCGAGATGGCGGCCCGCCTCCGGGCCGAGGGGCGGACCCTGATCGTGGTCAGCCACAGCCAGGAGTTCGTGGAGCGGGCCTGTCGGCGCTGGATCCGTCTGGATGCGGGCCGGCTGGCATAGCCGCCGGGGTGCCCGAGCCGGGTTCCGGTACCGTATCCTGAAGGGGCCGCTGGTCGGCAGCGGCGACGCCGTCGTCGTTCCGTTGGTTCCTCGAACGAGCGGGCGTGGGTTGGTTGTGTCGAGGAACCGACGAGGACTGTCCTTATGGCAGAGGGGACCGTCAAGAAGATCGTGGCCGATCGCGGTTTCGGCTTCATCTCCGGTGAGGACGGCAAAGAGTACTTCTTCCACCGCTCCGCCATCCCCAACTTCGACGATCTGCGCGGCGGCGAGCGGGTGAAGTTCGAGACCGAGCCCAGCCCCAAGGGCCCCCGGGCCGGTCGCGTGCGCCTGGCCTGAGCGGCGGTTCCACCTTGTCGGCGGGGGGCGGGCAGACCCCGGTGTGCGCGGCGGTCGGCCCCCCGCTGCGTCATTGGTGATGCGGCCGGCACCCGCCGGGCGCGTCCGGATGCTACATCTGCAGCGTCCACTGAACCTGGCAGCCACCCTCCGGCCGCTCCGCTGTGGGCCACGGGATCCCTCGCTCTGGTTCCTTCCCGACGGCGTCTGGCGGGCGACCCGGACTCCCTGCGGTCCAGGGGTAGAGCACCTGCAGCTCCGGGATGATCGACTGCGGGCCGAGGCCTGGGGGCCGGGAGCGGACTGGTTGCTCGAGCAGCTGCCGGCGCTGGTCGGGGAGTTCGATGATGATCGGGACTTCCAGCCTCGGCATCCACTGCTCAGGGACCTGTATCGCCTCCATCCCGGATTGCGGATCGGGCGGGGAGGGGCGGTCTTCGAGGCGACTGTGGCTGCGGTGTTGGAGCAGCGGGTGACCAACGTCGAGGCCTTCCGAGCCTGGCGAGGATTGCTCTACACGCTGGGCGAGCGAGCGCCCGGGCCTCACCACGGACTATGGCTCCCGCCCGCGCCTGAGATCCTGGCTACGGCACCCAGCCATGCCCTGCGGGCGCTCGGTGTCGAGTTCCGACGCTGGATGACGCTGCGTCGGGCAGCGCTCGCCGCCCGCCGTCTGGAGGAGCTGGTGGAGATGCCGCTGGGGGCGGCACGACGGCGGCTGGCCGCCCTCCCCGGGCTGGGTCCATGGTCCGTGGCGAAGGTGGGGCTGGCTGCCCTGGGCGACGCCGACGCCGTGCCTGTGGGCGACCATCACCTGCCCCACCTGGTGTCCTGGGTGCTGGCGGGCGAGGCCCGAGGCAGCGACGAGCGCATGCTCGAACTGCTGGAACCGTATCGTGGGCACCGAGGTCGGGTGCTTCGCCTGCTGCTGACCGCCGGACTGGCAGCGCCGCGACACGGTCCGCCTCACCGAATTCGGCCGGTTGCCGATTGAGTCCCCGCCCGGGCCGCGGGGTGGCTGCTGGTAAACAGCCGAGCTAGTAGCGGAGGAGTTGAAACTGCTGGTCGGCTGATGATTGCAGCGGCAACGGTGAACGAAACATGCGGGGGAAGCCCAGGGTGGTCGTTACCTGGTGATGGACCCGCAAGAAGACATGGGGCAGGCGGCCGCGCCATTCTGTCAAGCGATCACGCTACCGCAGGTCTGAAGCGCCGTCTTGCCAGGCCAACGCCTCTACACCTTCAATAGCTCCGACTTCGAGATGTTATTAGCAGTGCCCTTGGCGAGCGCGCCAGCTCGCCCCTTCGCGATGGCTTCTCCTCGGTGGCAGCGCTGACGGAGGTTTCCAGCGACCAGGTGTATATCAGCTGTCGCCGCAGTGGCGATGGCAGCGATTCCGATCAGGAGGCAGGCTCGGCTGCGGGGATGCTTGGGAGCCAGCTCGGCCGGGCCGCCTCGAAGGCCACGATGGCTTCCTCGTGGCGAAGCGTGAGCGCGATGTCGTCCCAGCCATTGAGCAGGCACTCACGGGCGAAGGAGTCGATCTCGAAATCTTGTCGAATCCCGGCGGCCACCACCGTTTGTGTCTCGAGGTCGACGGTCGCCTCCAGGGACGGGTCTTCGGTGGCCAGGTCCATCAGGCGCCGCACGGACGCCTCCGGAAGACGAACCGGCAGCAACCCGATCTTGAGCGCGTTGGTGTGGAAGATATCCCCGAAGCTGGGCGCGATCACTACCCGGAAGCCAGCGTCCTGGATCGACCAGGCGGCGTGCTCACGAGAGGAGCCACAGCCGAAGTTGGGCCCCGCCACGAGGATGACGGCGCCCCGGTACTCCGGGCGGTTGAGCACGAAGTCGGGGTCCTTGGCCCAGTCGTAGAAGAGGAAGGGTCCGAACCCCGAGCGCTCGATCCGCTTCAGGAACTGCTTGGGGATGATCTGGTCGGTGTCGACGTTCCCCCGGTCCAGGGGAGCCAGGCGTCCCTGAACGCGCCGGAAGGCCTCCATCACAGGGCCTCCGGGGCGAACTCGCGCACGTCCACCAGATGCCCGGCCACCGCCGCCGCCGCTGCCATCGGGGGTGAGAGCAGATGAGTGCGGCCGCCAGCCCCCTGGCGACCCTCGAAGTTGCGGTTGGAGGTCGAGGCGCAGCGCTCGCCTGGCTGGAGCACGTCGGGGTTCATGCCCAGGCACATGGAACACCCCGCTTCCCGCCACTCAAAGCCGGCGGCCTTGAATACCCGGTCCAGGCCCTCGGCCTCGGCCTGGAGGCGGACCTGGGTGGAGCCGGGCACGACCATGGCCCGCACCCGGGGATGGATCTGCCGCCCCCGCAGCACTGCCGCCGCGGCACGCAGGTCCTCCAATCTGGCGTTGGTGCAGGAGCCGATGAAGACCCGATCGATGGCGATGTCCTGGAGGGCGATGCCGGGCCGCAGTGCCATGTAGCGGAGAGCGCGCTCAGCTCCCTCGTCGGCGGGCTCTGGCACCCGGCCCGTGATCGGAGCCGACTGGCCGGGGTTGGTGCCCCAGGTCACGAACGGCTCCAGCTCCGAGGCCTGGAGCCGGATCTCGGCCTCGAAGTGCGCGCCCTCGTCAGTGAACAGGGAGCGCCAGTGGTCGAGTGCTCGCTCCCACTCGGTGCCGCGGGGTGCGAGGGGACGACCCTCCAGGTAGGCAAAGGTGGTCTCGTCCGGGGCGACCATGCCGACCCTGGCACCCCACTCGATCGACATGTTGCAGAGCGTCATCCGTCCCTCCATGGATAGGCGGCGGACGGTAGAGCCACGGTACTCGACTGCGCGACCCTGACCACCGGCTATCCCGGTGCGGTGGATGAGGCCCAGGACCAGGTCCTTGGCCGTGACGCCCAGCGGCAGCTCGCCTTCGACCGTAACCGCCAGGTCACCCGGGCGCCGCTGCCAGAGGCACTGGGTGGCGAGCACGTGCTCGACCTCCGAGGTGCCGATCCCGAACGCGATCGAGCCGAAGGCGCCGTGGGTCGAGGTGTGGGAGTCGCCGCAGACGATGACCATGCCGGGCTGGGTGAGGCCCAGTTCGGGCCCGATCACGTGCACGATTCCCTGATGCCGGCTCCCCATCGGATAGAGCCGGATGCCGGCCCAGCGACAGTTCTCCTCCAGCGCGTCCAGCTGCCGGCGACCGATCCCGTCGGCGGCAGCCCGGCCTCCCCGGGTGGGGGTGTTGTGGTCCATGGTGGCGAGCGTTAGCTCCGGTCGGCGCACGCGTCGGCCGCCCAGCCGGAGCGACTCGAAGGCTTGGGGCGACGTGACCTCGTGGACCAGGTGGAGGTCGCAATAGAGCAGGTCTGGCTCGCCCTCGGCTGAGCGGACGACATGCTCGTCCCAGATCTTCTGCGTCAGCGTCCTCGGCATTGTCACCTCAGCGATCCAGGGAAGGGAGGATATCGCGCACTCCGGGTGAGCTGTGTCCTTTGGTGCCAGAGCACGACAATAGCCGAGCCCATTTGTTGTTCAGCGACTACGCAGGCCAAGGCTGGCCGGCTACACTATCACCCCCGTGACGATGCGCCAGCTCCCAGCCCGGGATCTCGTACCCCTCGCCTTCCTTCTTTGCCTTCCCGGGGCGGGGGCACGCGCATCCTGAACGATCCAACCCAGAGAGCGCAGCGAGCCCCCGCCGGAAGGCGGGGGCTCTTTGTTTCTGGGGCACCAACGGAGACGACATGAACGGAGCCCAGATCATCCTCGAGGCCCTCCAACGCGAGGGCATCGACACCGTCTTCGGCTACCCGGGCGGGGCCAATCTGCCCATCTACCAGCACCTGCCGGAGTACCGCTCTCTGCGGCATGTGCTCGTTCGCCATGAGCAGGGTGCTGCCCACATGGCCGACGGCTATGCTCGAGCCTCGGGCCGGCCGGCGGCGGTGTTCGCCACCAGCGGGCCCGGCGCCCTGAACCTGGTCACCGGGCTCTGCACCGCGTTCATGGACTCGGTGCCGATGGTGGTGGTCACCGGCCAGGTGCCGACCGCGATGGTGGGCCGGGATGCCTTCCAGGAGGCGGACGTGGTCGGCTGCACGCAGCCTGTGACCAAGCACAACTATCTGGTCACCCGGGTGCAGGACCTTCCCCGGGTGATGCGCGAGGCAGTCCACCTGGCCACCAGCGGGCGGCCTGGGCCGGTCCTGGTCGACGTCTGTCGGGACGTGCAGCAGGCCAGCTGCGAGCCGAGCTGGCCGGAGGAGCTGGACCTGCCCGGCTACCGGCTGCCGGGCCCTCCGGACCGGTCGCGGCTGGAGGAGGCGGCTCGGGCCCTGGATCGGGCCGAGCGGCCAGTGATCCTGGCCGGGCACGGTGTGATCCTGAGCCGGGCCGAGCCGGAGCTGCTGGCGCTGGCCGAGCGGGCCGCGGTGCCGGTGGGGACCACGCTGCTCGGGATCGGGGCCTTTCCGGTCCGGCACCCCTTGAGCCTGCACATGACCGGCTTCATGGGCACCGGCTGGAATCTCCGCGCTGTCCAGGAAGCGGATCTCCTGCTCTGTGTGGGGATGCGGGTCGACGACCGGGTCACGGCCAAGCTCGACGAGTGGGCGCCCCGGGCCGAGACCTTCATCCACGTCGACATCGATCCGTCTGAGATCGGGAAGAATCGCCGCCCCCACATCGAGGTGGTGGCCGACGCGCGGGCCGCCCTGGGCGGGCTGGCGGAGCTGGTGACTCCTCCCGAACCGGAGCGACGGAGGCTTTGGCTGACCCGGATCGAGCGCTGGCGTGAGGAACACCCGCTGCGCTACCTGCGCTCCGACGGCCAGCTCCAGCCCCAGGACGTGGTGATCGAGATGTACCGCCGCTGCCGGGACCGGGCGATCGTGGTCGCCGACGTGGGCCTCAACCAGATCTGGGCGGCGCTGTGGTGGAACTACGATCGGCCGGGGCGATTCCTCAACTCGGGCGGAGCCGGGACCATGGGTTTCGCCCTTCCGGCCGCGATCGGGGCCAAGCTGGCCTGCCCCGAGCAGGCGGTCTGGTGCGTGGCCGGCGAGGGGGGATTCGTGATGACCGCCCAGGAGCTCTCGGTGGCGGTCGAGCACGGCCTTGATGTGAAGGTGGTCCTGCTCAACAACTTCTCGCTGGGCATGGTCCGCCAGTTCCAGGACGACTTCTACGGGGGCGTGCGCTCCCAGGTCGGTCTGCATGTCATACCCGACTTCGTCAAGCTGGCCGACGCCTACGGACTGGCAGGCTGCCGGGTGGAGCGGTTGGACGAGGTGCCGGCAGCGTTCGACTTCGCCGAGCGCACTCCGGGGCCGGTCCTGATCGACTGCCGCATCGATCCCGAGGCCAATGTCTACCCGATCGTGCCTCTGGGCAAGGGGTTGAACGATTTCCGGGAGCTGCCCGATGAGTACGCGTGAGCGGCTTCGGGTGCTGACGGCGGTGGTGCAGGACCACCCCGGGGTGCTGTTTCGGGTCTGCGGCATGGTCCGCCGCCGCGGCTTCAACATCCAGGGTCTCTCGGTCGGCCCCACTGACCAGGAGGGTCGCTCGCGGATGACGCTCGCGGTTGACGCTGGCCATGCCGAGGTGGACCAGGTGGCCAAGCAGCTCGACCGCCTGGTCGAGGTGATCGAGGTTCGAGATCTGACCGAGGAGCCGACGCTCAACCGTCAGCTGGCGTTGGTCAAGCTGGCGGTGACCGGTCCTCACCGCGATCGGGCGGTGGCAGAGGTGGACCGGGCCGGAGGCAGGGTGCTGGATGCTGGCCCCGAGCATCTCATCGCCGAGGTCTCGGGCGAGCAGGAGCGAGTGGAGCGCCTGATTGGGTCGCTGCGGCCATTTGGCCTGATCGAAGTGGCCAGGAGCGGCCCGGTGGCCATGAGCAAGGGGATCCCCAAGCGCATCGCAGAGGAGGTGAGCCACGCATGAACGAAGGAGAGGTCGCGGTAGCGGGCAGCCCCGACCGTGTCTTCGTCTTCGACACCACGCTACGAGACGGCGAGCAGTCGCCCGGCTTCGGGCTCAACCAGGAGGCCAAGCTGGAGATGGCCCGCCAGCTGGAGCGCCTGGGCGTTGACGTCCTCGAGGCCGGTTTCCCGATCTCGTCGCCGGGCGACTTCGAGGCCTGCCGGCTGATCGCCCGCGAGATCCGGGAATGCTCGATCACCGCCCTGGCCAGGGCGGTGCGGGAGGACATCGACGCCGTCTGGTCCGCGATCAGAGAGGCCGAGGACCCCCAGATCCACATCGTGCTCTCCGTGTCCGACATCCATATCCAGCGGAAGCTGGGGCTCACCCGCTCCGAGGTGATCCGGCGGGGGGTGGAGGCGGTTGCCTACGCTCGCTCGCTGTGCAACAAGGTCGAGTACTCACCTGAGGACGCCGGTCGGGCCGACCCCGACTACCTGGTGGAGACGGTGGAGGCGATGCTCGACGCCGGAGCGACCTGCATCAACATCCCGGACACCACCGGGTACTGCCTTCCCTCCGAGTTCGGGGCCCTGATCGCGCGCGTGCTCCGAGGGGTTCGCCACCCCGAGCGCGCGGTCTTCTCCGTCCACTGCCACGACGACCTGGGTCTGGCCACCGCCAACACCCTGGCCGGGGTAATGGCCGGGGCACGGCGGGTGGAGTGCACCGTCAACGGCATCGGCGAGCGAGCCGGCAACACGTCGCTGGAGGAGGTGGTGATGCTGCTCCGGGTCCGCCAGGCGTCGTTGGGCCTGGAGACGGCGGTGGACACCACCCAGCTGGTGCCCACCTCTCGCCTGCTCAGCCGCCTGACCGGGGTGGCCGTCCAGCCCAACAAGGCAATCGTGGGTGCCAACGCCTTCGCCCACGCCTCCGGCATCCATCAGGACGGGGTGTTGAAGGACCGGCTCAACTACGAGATCATGCGGCCCGAGGACGTGGGCCTAGACTCCAACCGGATCGTGCTCACCGCCCGTTCCGGCCGCCATGCCTTCAGGTACCGGCTGGCCGCCCTGGGCCTGGAGCTCTCCGAGGACCGTTTCGCCGTCGCCTGGGACCGTTTCCTGCGCCTGGCCGACACCCGGGCGGAGGTGTCGGACTCGGAGCTGATGGAGCTGGCCTCTCAGATCGGCTGACGCCGGGGGAAGGGACGAAGAGGGCCGGCGCCCGACGGACGCCGGCCCTTTACCCCCCGTTGCGTGGCCTACGCCGGTCGGGCGTAGACCGTGTTGAACATCTCGGTCGGGTTATAGCTGACGTTGGTCACGGTCTTGGAGTAGACGATCGGGTAGCGCTGGACCCACAGAAACACCCAGGGGGCGTCGTTCCAGACCAGCTGCTCGGCCTGACAGTACTCCTGGGCCCGAAGCTGGGTGTTGGTCTGGGTGGCCGCCTCCTGGATCAGGCTGTCGACCTGAGGATTGCTGTAGTAGGAGGTGTTGAGGCCTCGGGGCGGCATCAAGGCACTGTCGAACAAAACCATCGACTGGCTGGCATCGAGATAGCCGGGTGCCCACCCGAGCAGCGCCACGTCCATGGTGGCCCGGTCCAGGGGTACGTTGAGGGTACCCACGTAGGTGGGCCAGTCCATGGTCATCGGCCCCTCGACGTTGATACCGACGTCGCGCAAATAGTTGGCGATGTCCTGCGTGGCCTGGATGTCCTGGATGTATCGGCCGGTCGGGGAGAACAGCTTGATCGTCATCCCCTCCGCTCCCGCCTGCTGCAGCAGCTGCCTGGCCTTGTTGGGATTGTAGTCGTACTGGGTTGGCATCTTGCAGTAGCCAAACAGGTTCTGCGCCACTGGCGCGGTCTCCGGAACGGCCGCCCCGAACAGGGTGTCCTTGACGATTGCGTCCTTGTTGATGGCGTAGTTGAGGGCCTGGCGGACCTGGACCTTCTGGAGCAGCGGCTGCTGGCTGTCCTGGGTGTCGATCGAGAGGAAGATGGTGCGGTCATCGGGTGCCAGCAGCACCTGAAGGCTGCGGTCCTGCTCAAGCTGAGGAAGGTCGGCGGCCGGAGGGCTCACGATCAACTGGGCCTGCCCGGATCGGACCAACGCCTCCCGAACCGCGGCGTCTGGCACCACCTTGAAGACCTGTTCCTGGTAGTAGGGCTCCTTGCCCCAGTAGTGGGGGTTGCGCACGAAGGTCAGGTGGTCTCCCTTCACTCGGCCGGCGTAGATGTAGGGGCCGGTCCCGATCGGGTGTTCCTGGTCCTTGTATCCAGGCGTTCCCTTGCGAATGGTGTTGGGGGCCAGGATCCCGTAGGTGGTGAGGGCCAGGGCCCCGAGCACGATCTGGGAGGCAAGTGGCTTGTTGAGCAGGATCTGGACGTGGTCTTGGTCCGGTGTGGAAATACCGGCCACGTAACTGGGGAAGGTGCCGCAGATCGGGCACAGATTGGTCGGGTCCATCACCCTCTCCAGGTTGACCTTTACCGCCTGCGAGTTGAAGGGCTCGCCGTCGCTGAAGCGGACCCCCTGACGGAGCGTGAAAGTCCAGGTCAAACCGTCGGGGCTCTGCTGCCAGCTGGTGGCGAGCTGCGGCACGATCTGGCCCTGAGCGTTTAGCGTCACCAGCTCCTCGACCACCAGGTCGACCATGTTCTGGACTGTGGTCGTGGTCTGGCGCATGGGGTCCATGGTGTCGGCGTCCACGCCGATGGCGACCGTCAGGATGCGGTCCTGGTTGGTGATGCTGCTGGGTAGCCTGGTCGCCGCCTGGCCGCAGGCGCTGAGCAGGAGCGCCCCCAGCACCGGAAGCGTCAGCAAGCGTCGTCTCAGCACGGTGGTTCGTCCCCCCTCAGGTTGTGCGGTGCGCTCAGCGCTACGTTCATTGATAGACGGCTGGCGGAGGCGTCGGGGCGGGCCCCAGCTGCGAGAGCCACCGATCGTAGCTCTGGGCCCACTGTCCGTCCGACCGCATCTGTTCCAGCACCGAGTTCACGAACTGCACGAAGTCGGGGTGCTTCTTGCTGATGCCGATGCCGTAGGAGAGCGACGTGATCGGCGGGCCCACGATCTGCAGATTGGGATCCTGGTCGGTGAACCCGACCAGGATGGGGTAGGCGGCGGTGATGGCCTGTACCTGGCCCAGCTGGAGGAGGACCAGGCAATCCGTCGGCTCGGTCACGCCAACCACGGTCGGGCGGGTCTTGGCCGACGCCGCCTGCTGGTAGGCGACCGTCCCCTCGGCAGCGCAGACCTTGCCGTGGCCCAGATCCTGGAGGCTGTGCACGGGGGAGCCCTTCACCACCAGCAGACTCTGATAGGTCTGCAGGTACTGGGTGGAGAAGTCGATCTGCTGCCAGCGCTGGCAGGTCATGGTCAGCGTTTCCGCCACCATGTCCACCTGTCCTGACTCCAACGCGGGGATGCGCTCGGCCGGCGTCAGCACCCGGTACTCGATGTGGTCGGTGTCGCCGAAGATCGCCTGCGAGATCTGGTCCACGAGGTCGATGTCGAAGCCTTCGATCTGGTTGTTGAGCGGGTTCAGGTAGCCGAACATCAGCGTGTCCTGCGAGATGCCGACGATCAGGCGACCCCGGTCGAGGATCTGTGCCATCCAGGACCCGCTCGGCATCTCGCCGGAGAGCGGCAGGGGACCGCTGGGGCGGATGCTTGCCACCGGGTCGCAACTGGCATTGGCCGGCGCCTGGGCAGCCGTGCCAGGCGCGGTCGCCGGAGTTGGTCTGACGGCGGTAGGGGCACGGGTGACCGGTATCAGCGAGGTGCTGCACGCGGTCAGGCTCAGCGCCGCGCCCAGGGCCAAGGCCACGGGACGAAGGCGACCAAGTGGCGGCACAGCGCTTGTCCTCCTCACGATCGGTATTCGTCGATCCGCGGCTTGAGGCCCAGATAGGCCAGGACTGCCACTCCCAGCGCCAGCAGCTGGAGCGCGGCACAGGCGAAGAGGCTGTACTCCACCAGGGCCAGCGTCTGGGCAAAGTGGGCCTGCACGCTGGTGATGGCCCGTCCCGCGGCGGCGTCGAAGCTGTTGAAGGCGGCCCCCAGGTCTCCAGGCTGGTCGCCGAGGACCAGCAGCGCGGCCGAGGCGTGGTCGCCGTGGAGCAGGCTGGTCTGCACGGCCCCATTGACCCCCATGAACTGACGGAACGCCACCAGCATCTCCAGCGCCGCCGTCCGCTCGGTCGGATAGCTGGCGTCCTCCAGCTCAGTGGCCAGCAGCCCGTTGAAGGCCACGTCGCCGTGCGCGGCCTCTGCCACCAGGGTGTCGGTCATGGTGGCCGAGGCCAGCTGACTGGTCTCGCTGTTGAAGGCGGCGATGAAGGCGTTGCCGTCGCCCCGGGCCACGAGGTTGAGGCTCTCGTTCCCGTAGGCGTCGTACATGATCGACCGCATCTCCCACAGGCCGAGCAGACGGGAGTAGGCCTGGCCCTGGGCAACGAAGAGCGACTCGGTCGCGTATAGCACCTCGACGGCGCTGCCGGCGGTCAGCACCAGCAGCAACGCGGTCGCCGCCAACAGGCGGGGGTTGCGGCGGCGCTTGAAGTGCTGGCGGACGAAGCTCTGCGTCCTGACCAGCATTACCAGCAGGGCGATCACCAGGCCGGCATAGACCAGCAGCACCATCCCGGTGATGGCCAGGGCAGTGTCCTGGCCGCTCAGGGTGTCGGTCTCGAGCTGGGCTAGCGCGTCCACCTGGGCCAGGATCCCGGTCCCCGACTGGTGCATGAGGGCGGACGCACGACGCAGGTAGGCGGAGCCGACCGGGTAGCCGAGCCGGTTGTAGTCCTGGGCGGTCGCCACCAGCTGCGTGTACTGGGCCAGCTCCGCCGAGACCGCCTGGATGCGGGCCAGCTCTGCGGGCTGGCCAGCCGCCCGGTCGGCGGCCAGGGCCAGCTGGCGGTGGGCGCTGGCCAGGTCGAGCTGGAACTCCTGTTGGGGACCGGTAGCCTCGACCGCGCCGGTGAGGAAGGCGTTGGCCACCGCCCGGTCGGCATCGGCCAGGGTGGCGTGCAGGCGCTCGGCACCGAGGATGGCGGGAACGGTGCCGTTGGCGATCGCAGCTACGGTACTGCCCGCCTCGGCCATGATCCCGGCGCCCACCGCGAACAGGGCCACTCCGGCCATGCCAATGGCCAGGGACTGAGCGCGCAGCCGCCCGGGCGTGGTTCCTGACTGCTCTCGGATCAGCCTCGCCCGCTGGCGAAGCGATCCCCATCGTGGCAGAACCGCGATCATGGTGCCTCCCTCCAGGCCGCACGACGGCGGGTTTCCACGGTAGCTGGCCGGGCACCCCGGTTGCAACCCCGACGCCCCCGAACAGCCCGCTGCCCCGCCAGGACCAGTTCCTCGTCCGGCGAGCGGGGCCCGGCTTCCACCGCTGGCGCCTGGGTCCTTTCTTCGGGCCACGGCACTGGACCTCGCCCGCGGGGTTCCCGGGAGACGGTGGGTGGGACTTCAGGCGACTGCGAGACGATAGACGACGTCCGGCTCCAGGCGAGCCGAGAACCAACCGTGTCGGACCCGACCGGAGCACTGGTGACCGCCGCCGGTCAGGCGAGCGATGCCACCGGCCGGCACCGGGACCGCCTGCAACCCGGCGGCGGTGGTGACCACGGTCCCGCAGAGGGTGGCCCGGCAGCCGGCGCGCTGCCAGACCACCAGGCCGTGCTGGCCGTCGAAGGTCTGGGCAACCAGGAGACCGTGTGAGCGGTACTGCCACTCTTGCCCGCCTGCCAGCGGGCGCGCGGTGCCCATTCCCTTGGTGGCCGCCAGCTGGCCGATCAGGGCCAGGGCGCGGGCGGTCCGCGTCGGGATCGGGATCCCGCCCATCCAGCGGTCGCCGAAGTAGAACGCCGGAGCGCCATAGACGGCGCTCGAGACCGCGTGCTGGACGGCGTCGGCGGGCCCTGCCCGCCAGTCGTCGCCGTCGATCAGCACGCCAGGGTCGGCGGTCGCGACCACGGCTGCCCGCCGGTCCCACTCCTGCTCGTTCCAGGCGTCGTACAGCCGCACCGCTCCTATCAGGGGCTGAAACTGAGGGGCGGCGGCGCTGCTGTCGATGAGGGCGTCGGGTCGGATCGCGCGAGCCTCATCGGCGATGACCTCCAGGTAGCGGTAGAGGGCGGCTGCGCCCCAGCCCAGGGCTGGGTTTTCGGCCCGGGGCGGGATGTCGTACTGCCAGTCCAACTTCAACCCGTCGGCGTCCAGGCAGCCAGGACCGGTGCCCAGGAGGACCCGGAGCGTCCGGGCCATGGCGGCCGGAAAGCCGGGAGCGGTGGGGTCGACCACGCGGCCGCGCCACATGCGCAATACTTGCGCCCGTCCGTCGGGAACCGCCGTGCCGTGGTCGTCCCAGAGCGGCCACCAGAGCAGCACCCGGATCCCCTGCCGATGGAGCTGGTCGATCAGCCGGCGCATACCGCGCACGCCCCCGAAGCGGATCGGATCGGGCTCGGGGCTTCCGATCGTGGCCTGCCAGCGCGAGTCGATGACCAGCGTGAAGCGGCGCAGGCCGTAGCGGGCCTGCCACAGGGCCACCAGTCTGCGCACCCAAGCCGCCGTGTAGCGGGGGCTGCCCCGCTCGGCACCGGCCGCCATCTGCGCCCCCCAGGTGTCCACGATCGGCTCCTGCCACCAGGCCGGACGAGCGGGGAGGGTCGCCGGGGCGGCGCCGAGCGCCACCAGGGCCTGCCGGTAGTCAGCCAGGGTGGACAGGGGGTCGCCGGCGACCACGACCACGAAGTCCGGGAAGCGGAGCAGGCCGTCCTCCATACCGCCGGCCCCGCTGTCGTGGATGCGGCGCAACAGGCGGAGCGGGTAGTTCACCAGGATTCCGCCCGGGGTCACCGCCAGCTCGGTCGCATCGGGTACCTGCTCCAGGCCCAGGCCCAGCCATCCGGCCGGACCCCTGATGGCTACCTCCAAAGGGGCCGGCGCCAGCGCCACCCTCCCCGCGGTACGGACCATCGGCAACGGATCGCCCAGCCCACCGTCCGGCGACCACCCGGCGCTCAGCGCCCGCAGCCCGATGCCGTGCCGGCCGTCGCCGAAGAAGTAGGGCTGGCCGCCCGCCGCCGGCCGGGCGGCGAACGCCACGGTGAAGAAGCCGGCATGGAGGGTCAGCACCGCCTGCTCCAGCACCCGATCGCCCTGGCTCACCACCACCCGCACCTGCTGGCCCACCCGTGCGACCTCGGTCTGCGCTCCGCGGGGTAGAGGCCCGGCAGCACCGCTGATCAGGGGCAGGGTGGAGTAGAGGGCGCCGCCCGGACTCTCCACCCGGACCACATCCCCCTGGCCCAAACGCAGGCGATAGGTGGCCCCGGTCAGCGTCAACCCCGGACCCGGCGGCGGCGACGGGCTCGAGGCCGGGGTGGCCAGGGCGGTGAGCATTCCGACGCCAGCCAGCAACGCCGGCAGCCCTAGCCGGCGGATGCCACGCCACACTCCACGGCCATTTTCGGCGCCCATCCTCAACGCGATCTGAAATGTGCGCCATCGCCGTCTGGCTGCGCCACGGGCCAAGCGTCCCGGCCCGGCGGTACTGGCACGTACCGATAGCTCGCGTCCTCCGTACACTGGGTGCGGGTGCAGACGGTGCCCGCAAAAGGAGGATCTGGACATGGCGGAAGCCGTGATCGTCGCCGCGGGTCGCTCGCCGATCGGGCGAGCGTTCAAGGGCCACCTAGTGGACGTGCGGCCGGATGACCTGGCCGCCTACATCACGACCAAGGTGCTGGAGAAGGTGCCGCAGCTGGAGCCGCACATGGTCGACGACCTGATGTGCGGCTGCGGCCTGCCCGGCGGGGAGCAGGGCTTCAACCTGGGCCGGGTGGTCAGCGTCCTGGCTCGGCTGAACACCCCGGGCTGCACCGTCACGCGCTACTGCTCGTCCTCGCTCCAGACCACCCGCATGGCCTACCACGCGATCAAAGCCGGGGAGGGCGATGTGTTCCTCTCCGTCGGGGTCGAGTGCGTCTCCCGCTACGGCAATGGCACCTCGGATCCTCCCGACGCCCGCAACCCCAGGCTGCTCCCTGGGAACCGGGAAGAGTACCCCGACATCTACATCGCGATGGGAGAGACAGCAGAGCGGGTGGCCGACCGGGAGGGAATCACCCGAGAGGAGATGGATCGCTATGCGGTCAAGTCCCAGAGCGCAGCCGTGAAGGCCCGCGATGACGGCTTCTTCGACCGTGAGATCATCCCGGTGCCGCTGCCCTCGGGTGAGCTGTTCAGCCGCGACGACGGCCCTCGGCCCGGCACCACGGTGGAGGTGCTGGCCACCCTCAAGCCCGCCTTCCGCGAGGACGGCCGGGTCACTGCCGGCAATTCCTGCCCGCTCAACGACGGAGCGGCAGCGGTGGTGGTCATGTCCGACACCAAGGCCAGGGAGCTCGGAATCGAGCCGCTGGCTCGGATCGTCTCCACCGGGGTCACGGCGCTGGAGCCCGAGATCATGGGCCTAGGCCCGGTCGAGGCCTCCCGCCAGGCCCTGCAGCGGGCCAGGATGACCATCGATGACATCGACGTCGTCGAGTTGAACGAGGCCTTCGCCGCGCAGGTTATCCCCAGTGCCCGCGCCCTCGGGCTGGACCCGTTCAGCGACAAGCTCAATCCCCACGGGGGTGCCATCGCTCTCGGTCATCCCTTCGGCATGACGGGGGCCCGAATCCTCTGCACGCTCCTCAACGATCTCCAGACCCTGGACCAGACCTACGGGCTGGAAACCATGTGCGTGGGTGGCGGCCAGGGGATGGCAATGATCGTGGAGCGGCTGCGCTGATGGTGCCTCGGCAGGTCACCGCGCGGAACTTCTTGTGCGCGAATCCAGACAGCATGCGGGCATACTTGGGCCCGACAGCTCCCTGAGCCGAGCCTTCTTCTTTGCCAAGTCCAGGTCCTCGATGACGCGCGGCTTGCCCGCCAGTTTGGCGACAGAGACCGCTTTGGCTATGGCCTGACCAAGAGAAGCTTCGACCTGACCATGGGAGCGTTTGTAGATGGCCACCGCGAGAGAGCGCGCCCAAGGCGGATTGCCGAAGCGGTCGAGCTCTCCAAGGACCACATGACCGCTGTTCACGTCGAGGCCGATAGCGCCAGCCGCGGGCACGGTCACAAGAGTCGCTGTGTCGTCTTCGACGGTGGCTTGCAGGTACCACTTGCCGTTGGCCCTGCGGAGGAACCGGTAGGGGACAGGCTTGTCGGCGAGCCAAGCGGCCGGAGCTTCTCCCTGCCATTTGGGAAGGCAGAGGCAGGGAAGGCCACCCAGGTCCGTACCTGCCCGCCAGAGCCGGGAGAGCGGCAGCCGTTCTCCTTCAGGTTGGACTGCTTCCCGAACAGCTTGCGTCCGCCGAAGCAGAAGTGCGGGTTGCCGCCTTATCTGTCGGCCTTCACCTTGTCTCGCTCGGCTTCGAGGCGGCTGTAGGGGATCACGAATCTTGAACAAGTCGGATCACGAAAACTGAACACCTCATTCCGGGCAGGGCGGGGCTGGTCGTGATCGACGCAGGGGTTCCCCGTCACGCTTTCGGTGTCCGATAACCGAAGCGATGACGGAGGAACCCCTGCTTGAAGTCTGGAGAGATCTGTATGGAGATGAAAGTGTTACGGGCCACGCTCGTTGGCTTGAAGTCGGCCACTCTGCGTGAACGGCGGGTTGGCCGGATTGGATGACGCGGCAGCGCGGCGGGGCAGGATCCAGGCGGGGAGATCGGGTGGATGGCCGCGCTCCCAGCCTTCGCGAGCGGCGAGGTGGAGGATGAGGAGGAAGTCGCATGCGTCTTGGTCGAGAGGCGGAGTACGCGGATGGGGATGCCGCACTCGGCACAGAACCAGCCCACAAGGTGGCGAGGGGCCGAGCTCCAAGGGTGTCGAGCGCAGGCGTGACGCTGGATGGTGGGCACGGTGGGGCATCACAGCACGGGCAGGGGAGTTCCAGCAGGGAGAGGTGGGGCTGGTCGCGGCGGTGGGCCAGGTTGGCGTTCACGAGGCCGCCGCCTGGGTGAAGGTGTTCGCGGGTCATCTCGGCCACGCCCTGCTTGGCGCAGGCGTCGTCGACGAGTTCCTTGTCGGCGGCGTGGGCGGCGACAAGGGCGCCACGAGCCAGGTTGTTGAGGGTGCGGGCGAGGCCGTTGGTGGCCTGGTGAAGGCGGGCGATGGCGTCGTCGGCGAACAGGGGCTGAGTGCGGCCGGCGATGGCGAGGTGGTGCTTCAGGTAGGCCGCTGACTCGGCCAGGTCCATAGGCGGCAGGTGGTAGCGGGCGACGATGCGCTGGTCCAAGCTGGCGAAGTCGCCCATGCGCAATCGGTGAGCGAGGATGGGCTGACCGACCAGGAGAGCCTTGGCCGAGTTCGACTTCGACTTCCAGCCCTCCATCGACCGCAAGCTGGCGGCCGAGCTCTCCACCCTCCGCTTCATTCCCGAGCGCCGCAATCTCCTGCTCCTTGGGCCGCCGGGGGGCAAGACCCATCTGGCCATCGCGCTCGGCGTGACCGCCACCGAGGCCGGCTACCAGGCCTACTTCACCTCGGCCGCCGACATGGTCCAGAACCTGCAGGCGGCGCACCTGGCGGGTAATGCCTCCTACACGATGCGCCTGTACCTGAGGCCTACTGTCCTGGTGATCGATGAGCTGGGCTACCTGCCCATGAACCAGGACGCGGCGAACCGGATCTTCCAAGTGGTGAGCCGCCGCTACGAGAAGGGCGCCCCGATCATCCTCACCTCCAACCGCGGCTTCAGCGACTGGGGTCAGATCTTCGCCGACCAGGTGGTGGCGGCGGCCATTGTGGACCGCCTTCTCCACAACGCCGTCGTGCTCAACATCCGCGGCCTGACCCGCACCTGGTGGGCGCCTCGAGGTGCCGACGACAACGGGGAGGAGACCACCATGCTGGAACCCCCGATGCCCCCATCACAGCTTTGGGGCGAGGCCGATCCAGCGGCCTCAGATACCACCCACCCATCTCCCGTCCCCGGGGCCGACGGTTCCGGTGACGGCTCCAACCTGGCCAGGTCGCCTCGAACCTGCCCTCACCACGGGGGGTCAGCGGCCACTGCTGAACTGCGGCCTGGTGCCTGCGCCGCTGACATGCCCTCTCGGCCGAGGAGGACGCTCGCTGCCCGCAACCCCCGAATGTGACGGACCGTGACAGGCGGAGACACGACGCTCTCGGTCTCAGCCAGCGGCGCGAGGGTCTAGCCGACCTCTCTGGCGCCCCTTCCCTCGGGCCCGCATGTCCACCTCCCCACCATGACCAGGAGGCGTGCTAGAGTCCCTCCTCGTTCGCCTTCACCTGTCCAATATTCGTGATCACATCTGTCCAGGATTGGTGATCGCCCATAAGTTGTGACCTTCTTGTCGGCCCCTCGTCAGCCACTTCCCGGCTGAGGCGATGCGCTCTTCGAGGCTGGACCGATATAGCTTCATCGACTCCAAAGCCCCTTGGACCTTGCCGCAAGAGACCTGGTGCGTGCAGACGGCGGAGGGCGAGCTGGAGGTGCAGGTGCCGCAGATTCGGGGGCGGCTGGGCGGTTCGTAAGCAAGGTGCTGCCGAACACCGGCCGGACGGCGCTGCGGACGCGTCCGCTGGAGACGCTGATCATCGGCGGCTAGGTGCGCGGGTTGAGCGATCGCGACATCGAGAGCCTGATCGCCGAGGCCGGTCTGGGCCATGTCTCGAAGCGCACGGTGAGCGAGATCACTCAGCAGCTGCGGGCCCGCTACCAGGCGTTCCGGGCGCGGAGCCTGGGCGAGGTCAGGCTGCTGGTGTGGTACCTGGACGCGACCTACCTGGCGATTCGTCCGAGCGGCCCCAAAGCGGGTGTGCTGGTCGTCTGGGGCTACGACGACTGGCTGGAGATGGGACGCACCCTGATCCGCCGCGGCTTGCGCTCGCTGCTGCTGGTGGTGACTGATGGGGCGCCCGGCCTGGTGCGCTCGATCGAGGAGTTGTGGCCCGACGCCGA
>CADDZO010000016.1 GCA_902812395.1 bacterium
GCCCGGAGGCCGGCTCTGGAGCTGTTGCAGTGGGTCTCTCGGATCAGCTGCAGCCGGTGGTGGCACCGCAGTTCATGCACTTGTAGCAGGTGCCGTTGCGGACGGTGATCGCGCCGCATTCCGGACAGGGGGGAGCGTCGGCGTCACCGATGAAGGTCAGCTGCGTTCCTCGGGCCGTAGGCGGCTGTGGCGCAACGGCCACGGAGGCGCCGGCGTCCGCTCTCCGTCGGACCACGCCCACCGCCTCTTGCTCCTCTGGCTCCAGGAAGCGGCTGGCAAGCCAGCGAAAGATGTAATCGATGATCGATTTCGCGATCGGGATCTCCGGGTTCTTGGTGAAGCCGCTCGGTTCGAACCGCATGTGGCTGAACTTGTTGACCATGATCCGGAGCGGCACCCCGTACTGGAGCGCGAGCGAGGTCTGAGTAGCAAACGAGTCCATCAGCCCTGAGAGCGTGGACCCCTCCTTGTTCATGGTCAGGAAGATCTCGCCCGGGGTGCCGTCCTCGTAGAGCCCGACCGTGATGTATCCCTCGTGTCCCTGGATATCGAACTTGTGGGTGATGGAGTGGCGCTCGTCCGGCAACTTCCGTCGTATGGGCTGCCGCTCTCCCGGCGGCGCTGTGCCCATGTCCCCGTCCTTCTTTGTGGACAGCGGCTGGGAGCGCTTGCACCCATCCCGGTAGATCGAGATGCACTTGAGTCCCAGTCGCCATGACTCCAGATAGACCTTCTCGATGTCCTCGACCGTCGCCTCGTTTGGTAGATTGACGGTCTTGGACATCGACCCTGAGACGAAGGGCTGGATGGCCGCCATCATTCGGACGTGGCCCATCGGCGCGATGGACCGCACCCCACGCACCGCCTTGAAGGCGCAGTCGAACACCTTGAGGTGCTGGTCCAGGAGGTGGGGGGCCCCTTCGATGGTGTCGTTGTCGTCGATGTACTCGACGATGTCCTTGATCTGGTCCTCAGAGTACCCCAGCTTGCTGAGCGCCTGGGGGACGGTGTTGTTGACGATCTTGAACATGCCGCCGCCCACCAGCTTCTTGTACTTGACCAGGGCCAGGTCGGGTTCGATGCCGGTTGTGTCGCAGTCCATCATCAGGCCGATCGTGTTGTGGCTGACGAACCCGTTGGCAACGTACGTGACGTTGTCAGGCACCGACAGGTCGAAGGTGAACTGCTCCTCGGTGAGCGTCGCCGCGGTCACGGCGTCGTAGAAGAACTCAGAGATGACGGCAAGGGTTGGTACGCGGTCGCGCTCCAGCACCTGGGGAGCTGTTCGAGTGAGTGCGGCACCAACGGCCGTCGTCGCCGGCACCGTGGATGGCGGGTGGTCGGGGCGGCTCCCGGGATCGGTGATCGGTTGCTGGCTCGAGCCCACACTCAGCTGGCGTCGCCACCAGGCATCGGCAGCGGCGAGCGACAGACGGAGGGTGCAACGGGTGGCCTCGGGGTTGTCGCGGGCAGGTTCATCCCTGCCCACGCTGGCCACTACTCCGAGCGCGAGCAGCAACGTCTGCACATCGCGGCTGAACCGCTCCGGGCCGCTCAGCCAGAGCTGCCCTGCTCTGGCGACCCCGGCAGCGTCGAGCAGGCCACGCAGGAACGCCATGTACACGGCCGGATCGTTGGTCTGCAGGAGAGCGTCGGGCAGATGCGGGAGAGGACCTGAGATGCTGTTGCCCTCGAACTCACGCTTGGCGAAGCCGCACGCCACCCACCAGCGGGCCAACTGGGCTGAGTCCAGCCAGACCTCGATCCGATCCTCAGTCCTGGTCAGCCGTGGTTCCAGGCCGAACAGCGTGCGGCTCAGGTGCTGCAGGTGGGCGACGTGATCCGCTCGGTCGCCGGGCACCACCAGGCACAGACCGCCCGGGCAGAGGAAGCCGGAGCCCATGAAGTGGCCGAGGAGCTCGGCCAGGTCGACTCCAAGCGATCGCGGACCGGCCGCGGCATCCGCTCCCATCTCGATGGGGGGGAGGGGAACTGTCCTTGGCTCGCCCACCATCCCGCCCAGCATCAGAGGAACCTGGTCTCCGGGCTGCAAGTCCGCTAGCCGTCGCCACCGCCAGCCGCCGTTGGCGTCCACCACCCGGACTCGGTGCGAGGGCGTGCCCTGCAGGCGATAGCCGCGGCTGGTCTCCACGGTGACGACCGGCTCGGCCCCGTTGACGTAGAACCTGCTCGCTTGGCGCGGGCCCTGGTCCGTTGCCACCATGGCCGCGAGGCGTTGCCAGCGGGGACCGTCCGGGTTGCCCAGACCCTGAAGGCGGACTAGGCCGCGGTCGGTGAGCACCAGGGTGTCGCCGACGAGACAGCCGGTCGGGGCGATGACAGTGGCCTGGGCGTTGCGGTACCCGTGGCGCTCGCCCAACGCGACGGCCTCGTCCCAAGCCCGCTGGGCGGCTGCGGCCACCTCCTCCACCTTGCCTTTGCCGTCGAGCTGGTAGGCGGCGGCCCGATGCTTGCGCATGACCCGGAGCATGGCTTCGCGGTTCTTCTCGAACTCGGCGAACGGCCCCTTGACGGCCGCCATGCGCGCCGACTGGGCATACGCACGAGCCGTCATGATGGCGGTGATGGCGCCGGCGTATCGGCGGCCTTCGTCGGAGTCGTAGGCCAGCCCCATGGACATCAGCAGGGCTCCGAGGTTGGCGTACCCCATGCCCAGGGGCCGCAGCCGCTCCGAGTTGCGGGCGATGGTCGGTGTCGGGTAGGCGGCGTTGGAAACCAGGATCTCCTGTGCGGTGAAGCAGATGTCGATGGCCCGCTGGAACTTGTCGACGTCGAACCTGCCGTCGGAGTCCTGGTACTTCAGCAGGTTGAGGGACAAGAGGTTGCAGGCGGTGTCGTCGACGAACACGAACTCGGCGCAGGGGTTGGTGGCGTTGATCCGGCCGGTGTTCGGCACGCAGTTCCAGTCCTGGATGGTGTCGTCGAACTGGAGCCCTGGATCTCCGCAGGTCCACGCCGCCTCCGACATCGCCCGCCAGAGGTCCCGGGCACGGTAACGATCGATGACGTGCCCGTCGGTAACGGCCCGGGTCGTCCACTCGCCGTCCTGCTCGACCAGACGCATGAACTCGTCGCTCACCCGTACGGAGTGGTTCGCGTTCTGGAACTGCACCGAGTCGTAAGCGCCTCCGGGCACGTTGAAACCCGGGTCGTAACCGGCCTCGATCAGCGCCCAGGCCTTCTTCTCCTCCTCCGCCTTGCAGGTGATGAAGTCGAGGATGTCTGGGTGATCCGCGTTCAGGATCACCATCTTGGCTGCCCGGCGTGTGGTGCCGCCTGACTTGATCGACCCGGCGAAGGCGTCGTAGCCGCGCATGAAGGAGACCGGGCCGGAGGCGGTCCCACCGCCCGAGAGCGGCTCCTTCGACGACCGCAGAACCGAGAGGTTGGTGCCCGTCCCCGAGCCGAACTTGAAGAGCATGCCCTCGGTCTTGGCCAGATCAAGGATCGACTCCATGGTGTCCTGAACCGAGTTGATGAAGCAGTTGTGAACGAGGACGTTGTTGCTCAGATAGGTTCCACTCTCTGTCTGGATGTCGTAGACGTCCTCGGTTCCCACCCACTCGATGGACACGATCTCTTGATCCAGGACGTCGGGGCAGTCCTGCGGACGCTGGAGATCTGTCGCGGCCAGGACCCGACCGTGACGTCGGCTGACGAATCCCACCAGCTCGGCGAACCGTGCTCGCTCCGAAGTGGCGTCGATGACCAGGTGGCCAAGCAGCCCTTCCCCCTCAACGTCGCGGTGCGAGTAGATACCGAGGCTCAGCAACAGGATCTGAATGTCCTCCGTCCACCGCAACCCGAGCGGCCGCAGGCGAACCTGGATCGAGTCCCCATCCGTCCCGCCGACGACGGTAGCGGCGGCGGTGAAAACGCTGGTCAGATAGGCAGACACCACCTCCGACGGTGCCGTCCAGAGCTGGGTCGGCACCCTCAGCTGGTTGCGGCTGCTCAGCAACGACCATCGTTCCACGAACGGGCGCAGCGCCTCTCCGGTCAGCCGGATGCACCAGCAGGACCGCTGGCCGGAGGGCCCGCACCAGGCGACCCGGGTGATACGGCGGGGTACCCCGGGCAACGCTCGATCGAGGTGTCCCTCCAGCCAACGCCGCTCCCGCTCGTCGGACGCACGGAGCTCGATGGTGAGCGAGGAGGTGGGGCCGTGCTCGTGCTGGCAGACGAAGCCATCGGCCTGCAGCCAACCGGCGAGGGCGGCCTCGGCCACCAGCGGGTCGAGGGCCAGGTCGAAGGCAGTCCGCTCCCGACCCCCACCGACCACTGCCGGCAGCGGCCGAACCGCTGGCCGGTGCGCGTAGAGGAACAGCCGCATCCCGCGCCGGAGCTGGTCCACCCGGAGCCAGCACCGCTCCGCACCGGCGCCGTCAGCCGCGAGCACCAAATGGTCGCCGGTGGCCTCGATGAACCCTCCGTGGCCCAGTCGGACCTTAAGGACCGGCTTGCGGCCGTTGGCCTTGACGCCCACGATGCGGGTCACACCACTGGCGTCGTAGACCTGCCGGCCGACGGCTCGCTCCGTCACCAGGCGCCCGATGGGAACCATCCCCTCCGGGGTGGAGACCAGCGCCCAGTACGGCTGGCAGGCGGAGGCCTGCTGAGCCCGTCCCGGCACCCCGATGTTGAACCAGACCGGGCTGTTGAAGGCGGCGTGCTGCGTGGCCAGCAGCCACCGCAGCTCCTCCTCCCAGTTGGCAGCATCGGCCTCGCTGGCGAAGTAGCCGCCCTCGCGTCCCCAGCGCCCGAGGGTTTCCACCACCCGGTCGATCATCTGCTTGACGCTGGATTCCCGGGCCGGGGTTCCGAGCCGGCCTCGGAAGTACTTTTGGGCCACCACATTGGTGGCGAGCTGGGACCAGGTACGGGGGACCTCGACGTCCCTCTGCTCGAAGATGACGTCGCCCTTCTCGTTCGTGATCGAGGCGGTACGCCGCTCCCACTCGATCAGGTCGTAGGCACGGCTACCCTCGGGTACGAACACCCGATCGAAACGAAGGCCGTGGCTGGGCGCGGCTCCGTCCTGCTCACCCTGCCCCTTCCTCGCTGCGACGTTGGCTGCGGTCTTGGCCATCCGGCGAGTACTCCTTAGCGATCAGCGGCAGCCTGGCAACAGAGGAGGCCCCAGAGCGATCCCGCCTCATGTTGCCCCAGGGCCCCTCGATGACTTGTGCCAGTGTACCCGGGGCGACCGCTCCGGTCAAGCACATAACCCAAGATATGACGCTCGACACTCATTTTACCCACAACATCTGGGAGTTCTGTTGTGCAAAAGCTGGGGAACCCCGGTGGGAAAGCGGTGGCTGGGGCGGGTTCGGGTTCAGTTCGAAGTGGTCTGGCCGCCCTCGCCGGCGGGTGCGCCGAGCGACTCCCGGTCCGGTGGGGCCGCGACCGGCCGGATGTCCTGGAGCGACGCCTGGATGCGCGACACCACCTGCTTGCCCTCCTGGTAGGCATTGCTAAGCATCGTCAGGGCACGCTGGAGGCGGTTCTCGAGCGTCTCGTTGAGCCGATCCAGCTGGCGCCCGATCTCCATCAGCGAAGCCTCGAGCCGCTCTGCGTCGACGCCTCGGGCGAACTGCAGGTGCAGGTGGTAGAGGAGCAGGAGGTAAGGGAGGAGCATCGAGTAGGCGACGATAGCCACGCGGTGGCGGTAGGCCTCCGCGAATGCCGTCCGGCAGACCGCATAGGCGCCGTCGGGGACTGCAGCCACGGCCAACGGGGTGGTCGTGGCGGGGTCGATGTACTGGCCAACCTCGCGGACGCGGCGCTCGACCTCGCGCTCAACGGCCGCCACCAGCTGGGCCCGCCGGGCGGGCGAGGGCTCGCCCAATGCCAGCTCCTCCAAAGCCGGGCCTGCCGTCCACTTGGAGTCGATGGGCAGGATCTTGCCTCCGGGCAGGCGCAGGCCGAACTCGACCACCTTGCCCTTGACCCAGACGTTCCGCCGCAGCATGTCCGGGGGCAGGCTGCGGAAGGCCTCCTCCAGCACGTTCTCACCGGCAGCCCCGCGGGAGCGGCTCCCGGCCATCACCGCCTCCAGCCTACGTAGGCTCTGCCTTGCCTCTTCGTCGACCTGCTGGCGCGCGGCCAGCGCCACTCGCACGGCCTCCAGCCGGTCCTGCAGCTCACGCACGGCCGACTCCTCTGACTGACTGCCCAGCGCCAGCTGCCCCCGGAGCAAGGCCAGCTCGGCCGCTTGGCCGTCCGCTCGGCGCACGATGCTTGCCAGCAGATAGGCGAGCAGGGCCACACCGGCCAGCACGCAGATCGCGAGCATGGAGAACGCCAGTTCGAGAACTGCCATGGGCGCAGTGTAGCCGGACACGCCGGCGACGGTTGGTCAACCTGGGAGCCCGCTCCCGTTGGGTCCTGGCCGTGGGCTGGGATGGCCCCCGGCCTGGCCGCCGGGGGCAGCGCGCAGGACCGAACCCCGTTCCGAGGTGGCCTTGAAGGTGTCCGGGCGCCGGCTCGGCGGTCGAGACCCCCAGGCGAAGCCGGTGCCCACTCGCGGTCCGGCAATGGCACCATCGAGGGGGAGGCCGGTGCCTGGTGTCCGGCACCGGCGACCTCCCGTACCATGCACCCGCCGATGCCCACGGATGCGGACCAGGTTCCCCCCGATCGCATTCCCCTCGAGGAGGTGTACATGCGCATGGCGGAGGAGCTGGCCAAGCGCTCTACCTGCGCCCGCAGCCAGGTGGGCACCGTCATCACTACCGGCGATCTGACCCAGGTCCTGGGAATCGGCTACAACGGCAACGCTCGAGGCCTCCCCAATCGCTGCGACGGGACCGAGCCTGGTGCCTGTGGCTGCCTACATTCCGAGGCCAACGCCCTCATCAAAGCCGGTGCCCAGATCCCGGGGAAGGTGATGTTCGTCACCATGTCGCCCTGCGTCATGTGCGCCAAGATGGTGGTCAACTCCAACGTTCGGCGTGTCTACTATCGAACGCCGTACCGGGACTCCGCTGGCCTTAGGGTGCTCCGCTTGGCTGGGGTCGAGACCTGCCGCTACGACCGGTGGCGCGATCTCTGGCGCTGATCTCCCGTGTGGACCGTCGGCTCTTGGATGTCGATGCTGCCGTCGGCCCGGCGCACGATCCGGGGCATGACCGGCGGGGACTCCCGCCGGCGGCGGAGGCGGGCGATCAGGCGGGAGATGTCCGGCTCGGCGGCCACCGACTCCAGGATCCGGCGGGTGGCGTAGACCAGGGGCAGCTCCTGCAGCGCGGCCCGAGGCGTGATCCAGCGCCAACCGGCCACCTCCTGGGGGTGAGCGACTACCTCCTGCCGGGCGGGCCGCCGAGCCAGGTAGAAGCGGGCGTCGAAGCGCCGCCTCACCGCCTCCGGCGTGATCCAGCGGGCGAGGAAGATCAGCCGATCGAACGCGGGCTCGAGGCCCAGCAACTCCAGCGACTCCCACCAGTCGCCATCGACAGCCAGCCGCTGCCGTAGCCGGTCGCAGTCCTCCGGCCTGGCCTGGCCACCGGCTCGGCGGCGGGCGAGCAGGATGCCGACCTCCTCGAACAACTCCCGGACGGCAGCGGCGCGGCAGGCGTCAGGTCCGGCGGCCACGGCTCGGTCCGACTCCTGAACAGAGCCGCCCGGGAAGACGTAGGCACCGGGCGCGAACTCGACCCCGGAGGGCCGCTGCATCATCAGGACCTGCCACGGATCCGCCGTGGTGTCGACGAGCAGGACCGAAGCCGAGGGTCGGGGAGGTGTGGGCGGCCCGTCGTGCAACGCGGCCGCCAAGCCGCTGGCCGGCGTCACCGGCCCGAGTGTAGCCGGCTGCCATATGGTGTGCGGGTGGATCTGGGTATCGCTGGCCGGACCGCACTCGTCACCGGTGCAACGCGCGGCATCGGGCTTGCGATCGCTCGTGCCCTTGCCGCCGAGGGCGCGCGGGTGGTGGTGGCCGCCCGCACCGCCGCCGACGTCAACCGCGTGGCCGCCGAGCTGGACGGGCGGGGCGTGGCCGCCGACCTCACCACCGAAGATGGCTGCCGCCGGACCATGGAAGTTGCCGGAGAGGTTCAGATCCTGGTCAACAACCTGGGGGCCAGGGCGGGGCGGACCTGGGCCGATACCGGCGTCGCCGAGCTCGATCGGGCGATGGCTGCCAACCTGTACCCGGCCGTGCGGCTGAGCCTGATGGCGCTCCCAGCCATGCAGCGGGCGCGATGGGGCAGGATCGTGGTGATCTCGTCGATCTACGGGCGGGAGGCCGGCGGAGCTCCCGCCTACAACGCCGCCAAGGCGGCCGAGATCAGCTTCGTCACGTCGCTCGCTCGCGAGGTGGCACGGGACGGCGTCACGGTCAACTGCGTCGCCCCCGGCTCCATCCTCTTCGAAGGCGGCTCTTGGCACCGCCGACTCCTCGAGGAGCCGGAACGAATCCGTGACTTCGTGGAGCGCGAGCTGCCGATGGGCCGCTTCGGCCAGCCGGAGGAGGTGGCGAGCGTGGTCACCTTCCTCTGCTCAGTGCCAGCCAGCCTCGTCAACGGAGCCTGCTGGCCGGTGGACGGGGCGCAGTCCAGGAGCAACATCTAGGACGTGGAGACCAGCGTGTTCTTGACCAGACCCGAGCTGCGGGGCACCTTCGGCATGATTGCCTCGACCCACTGGCTGGCCAGCGCCGCCGGCATGGCAGTACTGGAGCGGGGCGGCAATGCCTTCGACGCCGCTGTTGCCGCCGGCTTCGTGCTCCAGGTCGTGGAGCCCCATCTGAACGGCCCCGGGGGGGACATGCCCGCGATCGTCTACTCGGCCCAGCGGGACCGGGTGGAGGTGATCTGTGGTCAGGGGCCGGCGCCGCGGGCGGCCACGATCGAGCGCCTGACCGAGCTGGGTCTCGACGCGATCCCCGGTGACGGGCTGCTGCCAGCCTGTGTCCCCGGTGCCGTCGGCGGCTGGCTGCTTCTGCTCCGCGACTACGGAACCTGGCGACTCCGCGACGCGCTCGAGTTCGCCATCGGCTACGCCGAGCAGGGGTTTCCGGTGGTGCCTCGGATCAGCGAGGCGATCGCGTCCTGTGAGCGGCGTTTTCGCGAGGATTGGACCGAGTCAGCCGAGATCTGGCTGGCCTCGGGCGGGCCGCCGGCACCGGGCGCACTGTTGCGCAACCCCCGTCTGGCTGCCACCTACAGGCGTCTGCTGGCCGAGGCGGAGGCAGCGGCTGATGACCGCGAGGAGCAGATCGAGGCTGCTCGCCGGGCGTGGTACGGGGGCTTCGTGGCCGAGGCCATCGATCGCTACCTGCGCACCACCGAGGTGGTGGACGTCACCGGTGAACGGCACGCCGGGCTCCTCCGGGCCGAGGACATGATGGGCTGGCGGGCGACCGTGGAGCGGCCGAGCGTCTACGAGTACGGGGAGTGGCGGGTGCACAAGACCCGTCCCTGGGGCCAGGGGCCGGTGTTCCTGCAGCAGCTAGCGTTGCTTTCGGGCTTCGACCTGGCCGCCATGGGCCCCGGTTCGGCCGATTTCGTCCACACCATCACCGAGTGCGCCAAGCTGGCCTTCGCCGATCGCGAGGCCTGGTACGGTGACCCCGATTTCGTGCCGGACCTGAGCGCCGAGCTCCTGGCCGGCACCTACGCCGCGCAGCGCCGCCGGCTGGTGGGGCAGCGTGCCTCCATGGAGTTCCGACCGGGCTCCCCCGGAGAGCGGGAACCGCGACTCCCCGAGTATGGCTCGGCTGCCGTCTCCGAGAGCAGCGGGGTGGGGGATCCCACGCTCGGCCCAGCCGGTCCGGGGGATACCTGCCATGTGGACGTCGTCGACCGTTGGGGCAACCTGGTCTCCGCCACGCCCAGCGGCGGCTGGCTGCAGAGTTCGCCCGCCATCCCCGGGCTCGGCTTCTGTCTAGGCACACGGGCCCAAATCTTCAACCTGACCGCCAGCCATCCCAATGCCCTGGCACCGGGCAAGCGTCCTCGCACGACGCTCAGCCCTAGCCTCGCGATCCGCTCGGACGGCCTGCGCCTGGCCTTCGGAACCCCTGGCGCCGACCAGCAGGACCAGTGGTCGCTGACCTTCTTCGTCACCGTGGCCGCCGCCGGTTGGGACCTCCAGCGGGCAATCGACGCACCCATGTTCCACACCGAGCACTTCCCGCGCTCCTTCTACCCGCACGAGGTCCGACCGGGCTCGTTGATGGTGGAGGAGCGGATGCCGGACGATGTGGTCGGGGAGTTGCTTCGCCGGGGCCACGACCTCAGGCTCCGACCGGCCTGGTCGTTGGGGCGCCTCTCGGCAGTGGCCTGGGATGCGGGGGCCAGACAGGTGCGAGCCGCGGCCAACCCCCGGGGCATGCAGGGCTACGCGGTCGGGCGCTGAGAGGCAGCGTCGAGATCGCCCGAGCCCACGCACTCGGCGCTGCGCTCGCGTACATACTCGGCGCAGGCGGTGAATCCATAGTCGAATCGCCGAACTCTCAGTCCGAGATCAGCTGACGACGGAAGTCTCGGACGAGGGGTTGGCAACCGTTTGCGCTTGGACCTATGGTAGTATGTAGGGATGAATTTGAAGGACTGGGCGCGGCAACAAGGCGTTCATCCCATGACTGCCTACCGCTGGTTCCGGGAAGGCAAACTCCCAGTTCCGCGCGCCGCGTCGGCCGGCTGATCCTGGTGGACCAGCCACCGGTCAGTGCCGTTCCGGGGATCACGGCCGTGGATGCCCGCGTGTCGTCCGCTGACCAGAGGTCCGACCTGGACCGTAAGGTTGCCCGGGTGAGCGCATGGGCGGCAGCCCAGAGCTGGGCGGTGGGCCGCGTGGTGACGGAGATCGGCTTTGCGCTGAACGGCAAGCGCCGCAAGCTCCTGGCCCTGCTTCGGGGTCGCCTGGCAGGTCGGCGTGCGCACGCCACCGTTCAGCCTGTACGCGTGGCTCGCCGACGCCTCGGGGGCGATCATCGGCAAGCCCGACTCCACGCTCGCCTACCAGCCCTTGTTGACGATCTCTCCCAGCGATTGGAGGCGCGGACCATGAGCCCGGTCCTCGCGGCGGTCGCCACCGTCGACTACGACGCCTGGGCACGTCACCCCGACGGCACCTGGATCCCGCAGACCTCCGCCCCGGAGGTTGTTCAGGCCATGCTGGAGCGACTCGACCCGTCCCCTGGCCAGTGTGTGCTTGAGGTCGGCACCGGCTCCCGCTACTCGGCCGCCGTCCTGGTCCACCTGCTCGGCCCCCAGGGCCGGCTGGTCTCCCTGGACGTTGACCCCGACCTGGTCGAGCGGGCACAGCGGCTCCACTGTCAGGCCGGCCATAGCCAGGTCGAGGTTCACCGTGCCGACGGGTTCGGTGGTTGGCCGCCCGCCGTTCCCTTCGAGGGCATCGTGGCCTGGTGCCACCCCCCAGCTGCTGCCCTGGGCTTGGGTCGAGCAGACGGCGGCCGGAGGGACGATCGTGACGCTGGTCAAGATCGCCCGGGTCGCGTCCACCAACGCCGTCCTTCGCTGCCGGGTGGCCGGCGGTGAGCCGGGCGAAGCCGCGCTGCACCCGGGCTCCTTCGTCGAGATGGCTCCCGAGGTCATGACCTCCCCGGGAACGCCGATCCGCCACGTCGACGCCGTCCGCTCCCGGGACGATGGCACCGCCACCTGGATTAGCGGCCACCGACTGCACGGGTGGCCCCGGAGGGCGCTGGAGCCGCTCCTGAACGGGCTGGAGTCGGCACTGTCCGAGCCCGGCTTCCTCGATCCAGACGATGTGGAGGCCTTCACCGCCTTTCTACTCGCCGTGGACGACGACCCGGCCAGCGCCGGCAGCTCCGACGGCCACGGCCTCGGAGGGGTCGCGGTGCCGCTCCCCGACGGGGGGCTGCTGGCCATCGGCTCGCGCGAGGCCCGAGGCCGGCTGGAGCGCCCCGCGACCGGTGGCTCGAGCTGGGCCGACCCGGCCACCGGGACCTCGTCCCTGCCTTCACCCCCACCGAGGAGGGCTGGATGGTCCGCGCGCGGTGCCGCCCCGGCCCCTAGGATGTCTCTCCCCGAGTAGACGCGACACCAGGAGGTCGCGCGAGAAGGTAGCGGCGACGCCATTCTGTGGGTTGCTCCAAGACCTGCAGAGGAGGCGCCGCCGTGACCAATGATGACGTTCTGTACCGCAGCCGTTTGCGCTTGTTCGCGCTGGCGAGGGAGATGGGCAGCGTGCAGCCTGCCGCATGCTCGGGGTCCACCGCTCGACCTATTACCGCTGGCAGCGCCAGCTCGTCCGTTACGGCACCGAGATCCTGCGGCCGCGAGAGCGTCGGCGGCCGCGGATGCCGAACGCGATCTGGCCAATGGTCGAGCATCGCCTCCTGGCGCTGGCCTTGGCCAACACGGGCTGGGGACCCGACCGGCTCAGATTGGAGCTGGCGCGTCCGAAATGGGGCGCTCTCAAGGTCTCGCCGAACGGGGTCTGGCGAGCGCTCAAATGTCATGGCCTGAGTATCCGCGCCAAACGCCGTGAGTTCCGAAGCCAGGAGTTCAGCGCAGCCCTGGCCGCGCTCGATGTCGAGCACATCTACATCCACGCCGGTCGACCGACCTCCAACGGCTGCGTCGAGCGCGTCCAGCAAACGCTGCTCGAGGAGTGCTGGAAGCCCGCGTTCGCCCGCTATCTGACCCCCAAGTACACCGGTCTGCGGCGAGATCTGGAGCGCGAGCTGCTCATCTACAACACCGACCGCGCGCACCAGGGCCGACGCACACAGGGCCGCACCCCGGAGCAGGCGCTGATGGACCGTACGCCATGGACCTAACCCCGCAAAGGCGTCGCTACATCTCGGGGAGAGGACACCCTAGGAGTGAGACCGCGGCGGGACATCGGTCCCCGGAAGCTCGGCGCCTGACCTGCCGGATGATCGGGCGGTTCTGTCGGTCTGGGGCTAGCGCAGGCCTCCGGGTGATGATCAGCTCGAGCCGGTGCGTTGCTCCCAGAGCTGGCGCGTGAGCATTGCCTGGCCGAGGTGCTCGCGGGTGTGCTCCAGGGCGTGGAGCAGGCACTCTGCACGGGTGAGTCTTTCGTCCCCACCGGGGCTCTGCCAGGTCTCGCCGTAGCGGTCCGGCTCGACTGCCGCCAGGTGCTGCTCGACCCGCTCCAGCGCCCGTGCGATCGAGTCCCGTACCTCCTCGGGCGTGGCCACGGTCCGGAACTCGCTCGGCCGGTCCCGCTCGATCTCCCGGCCGGCGGCACGCGCGGTCCAGGCCTGGGCAGCGCCCCAGGCGTGGATGGCCAGGACCGCGATGGAGTTGGTGTCCCCACCGGGTCGCCAGTTGATCGCGTCCCTGTCCAGTCCTTCCAGCAGCGAGTTGAACGCGGCCGCCTGGTCGCGGGCGCTCTGCAGGGCAGCGGCAGCGATCGGATCCATGGTCCCTCCTCAGCGGCCGGGGATGGGGGCCGCACCGAACAGCCCGGCACCGTAGAGCAGCGCCGGGTAGATTCCGAATAGCACCGCCAGCACCGCGGAGACGGCCACCGCTGCCACCGGGCCGGCACGCACGAACAGCCGCTTGCCGGCGGTCTCCGGGGTCCACACATGGAGCAACACCCGCAGGTAGTAAGAGACCGAGACCACACTGGCCAGGACCGCGATGACGACCAGCCAGGTCCACCCGGCGGCGATGCCGGCGCTGAACAGGAAGAACTTGCCGAAGAAGCCGGCTAGGGGTGGGAACCCGGCCAGGGAGAGCATGAAGATCGACATCATCACCCCCAGGACCGGATGCCGGTAGCCGAGACCGTCCAGATCTCCGAGGTCGTCGTGCTCGCCGTCCGGCCGAACCAGTACGGTCAAGATCGCGAAGGCCCCGAAGTTGAAGAACAGATAAGCAAACAGATAGAAGAGGACGGCGCCCAGGCCCGCGCGCCCTCCTGCCACCACCCCGATCAGGACGTAGCCGGCCTGGGCGATGCCGGAGTAGGCAAGCAGCCGCTTGACGCTGGTCTGCACGATCGCCATCAGGTTGCCGACGATCATGCTCGCCGCCGACACCACCGCCAGCAGCACTTGCCACTCCACCGTCATCGAGGGCAAGGCCTGGACGAAGACCCGGATGATCATTGCGAAGGCGGCGGCCTTGGTGCCGACGGACATGAAAGCGGTGACGGGCAGGGGCGCCCCCTGGTAGACGTCGGGGGTCCACTGGTGGAACGGGACGCCGGAGACCTTGAAGGCGAAGCCGACCCCGAGCAGAATCACACCCAGCGAAAGGAGCGGGTTGCCGAGCACGCCAGCGTGGGCCAGGCGCTGCGAAATCACCGGCAACAGGGTGGAGCCGGCAGCGCCGTAGACCAGAGCCATCCCGTACAGCACGAAGGCACTGGCGAAGCCCCCTACCAGCAAGTATTTGGCCGCCGCTTCCTGGGCGGTGGTCTCCTCCCGGGCGAAACCGCAGGTGACATAGAAGGCCACCGAGAGCAGCTCCAGGCCCAGGAACACCGTGACCAGCGAGGTGGCCGCGCCCAGGGTCATCATGCCCACGATCCCTGCCAGGGTGAGGACGTGGAACTCGGACTCCAGCATTCCCCGCCGGCGCAGGTAGGCATGCGAGACCAGCACGACCAGGATGCCCAGGACGGCGAACAACATCTCGAAGAAGACCGCGAAGCGATCGCCGGTGACGTAGCCGGCGTACGCGCCGTGCCCGTCCCCCCGATACCAGAACCAGACGGCGAACCCGAGCGATACCACCAGTCCGGCCACCGCCATGGACGCCACCGCGGTGCCGCGGCGATGACGGGGCAGGATCAGATCGGCCAGGACGCAGAGCAACAGGGTCAGCGTCACCCAGGCGATGGGAGCGATCTGGGTGAGGTCGCTCAGCGCTTGGGAGAACGGGTAGCTGACGTGGGCGGGGAGGGAGGCGAGGAGCACGGCTGTCATCTCCAGGGCACCGGGAGCGCGTATCCCAACGAGTTCATCAGCTGGACCAGCAGATTGGGGTAGAAGCCGAGCAGGAACATCAACAGCACCAGTGGCACCGCCGTCAGCAGCTCCGCGGGCCGCAGGTCGGGCAGGCGGGTGGCCACTGGCGAGGCCTGCTGGGCCCCGGGCCCTCCGCCCACGGCGACGTGAGCGGGCTCAAGCCGCTCGCCGTGGTGCACGTACATCAGGCCCTGGAAGAGCCGGAGCATGTAGACCGGCGCCAGCAGCAGGCCAAGCGCGGACACCACCGCCACCCAGGGCGCGAACTGCCAGGCCCCGAGCAGCACCATGAACTCGCCCACGAAGCTGTTCAGACCGGGCAGGCCGAGTGCGGCCAGGGTCACGATCATGAACACTCCGGCCAGCACCGGCATCTTGGGGGCCAGGTATCGCAGCAGCGTGCGATCCCGGGTGCCGGTCCGCTCCGCCACCCAGGCGACGATCAGGAAGAGCGCGGCGATGATCAGGCCGTGGTTGACCATCTGCACCAGTGCTCCCTGCTGGCCCACCTGGGTCAGGCTGAAGATGCCGAGCACGATGAAGCCCATGTGGCTGACGCTGGAGTAGGCCACCAGCAGCTTGGCGTCGCGCTGGTTCAGCGCCATCAGCGCTCCCCAGCCGATGGCCAGCATGGCCAGGACCGGCACCACCGCGTCCCAGTTCCAGGCTCCCACGGGATGGGGGAAGAGCCCGACCAGGATGCGGAGCATCGCGTAGGCGCCGGTCTTGCCCATCACCCCGGCGAAGGTGACCAGCAGCGGCGCCGGCGCCACCTCGTATGCCTGGGGTAACCAGCCGTGGAAGGGGAAGAGGGGGACCTTGATGGCGAAGGCCAACCCGAAGAGGAAGAAGAGCGCGAACTGGACGCCGTCCGCGGGCGGGTGCGCCGCCAGGGTGGCCAGGTCGAAGGTGTGCACGCCGGCGAAGACGTACTCCAGGATCACGCCCACCAGGGCCAGCAGCGACCCCACCAGCGTGTAGAGGACAAACTGCAGCGCTGCCCGGCTCGCCCGCGGTCCCTCGCCCCACTGCCAGAGCAGGAAGTAGGCGGGGACCAACTGCGCCTCCCAGAAGACGTAAAAGAGGAGGAGATCGGCGGCCTCGAACACCCCTGCCATCCCCGCCTCCAGGAGCAGCAGGAGGGCGATGAAGCCGTTGCGCCGCGGCACGCCCTCGCCGGTAGCGAGGATCGCGATCACTGTGAGGAAGGCGTTGAGGACCAGCAGCCAGACGCTGATCCCGTCCACCCCTAGGTGATAGGAGATGCCATATTGGCCCACCCAGACGAGGTCGGTGACGAATTGGTAGCCGCGGTGGGAGACGTCGAAGCGGGCGACCACCGCCAGGGTCAGGCCGAGCGTGCCCAGTGCGGCGATCAATCCGATCCAGCGCCCCGCCCGGCGAGGTCCGAGGGCCACGGCCAGAGCGCCGGCGACGGGCAAGAGCCAGATCGCGGTCAGCATCTCAGGCCCTCACCGCCACCAGCACGATCAGGGCGACCAGCGCCCCGCCCAGGAAGATGAGGGCGTAGGTGCGGAAGTAGCCGCTCTGGGCCAGGGCCAGGATCCCGGCACTGGAAGAGGCGGCCGAGCCCACCCCCTCCGGGGTGCCCTCCACCACCGGCTCCTCCAGGAGTGTGTCGCCGCCGCGGGCGGACAGGTTCATGGTCTGGACGAAGATCGCGTCATAGAGCTCGTCGAAGTAGTATTTGTGCTCCAGTAGCCGCTGCAGGAAGGGCAGCGCCCGCGACCACACCGGCAGCGAGCGGCGCACGTAGATGAGGTAGCCGAGCCCGAAGGCGGCCAGCGCCAGGATCAGCGTCGCCACCGTCACCTCCAGCTCCAACGCTCCGCCCGACCAACTGATCCGGCCCACCGTCGGGGCCAGGAAGTTCTCGATCAGGGTCACGTTCACGTGCAGCGCGGTCATCTGGATGAACCCGCCCACGGTCGCCAGCACCGCCAGGATCACGACCGGGACCAGCATCACCGCCTGGGCCTCGTGAGGCCGCTCCACGGGGCGGTCCGGCGAGGGCTTCCCGGCGAAGGAGATCCACCACATCCGCCCGGTGTAGAAGCCTGTCAGGATCGCGGTCACGAACCCGATCGCCCACATGGACACCGGGAACTGGCCAGCCGGCTTGGAGAAGGCAGCGCCCAGGATCATGTCCTTGGACCAGAAGCCCACGAAGGGGATGATCCCGGCCAGGGCCAGGGACCCGACCAGGAAGCAGATCGCGGTGGCGGGCATCTGCCGCAGCAGGCCGCCGTAACGGCGCATGTCCTGCTCGTCCTTCATTCCGTGGATCACGTTGCCGCCGCTCATGAAGAGCAGGGCCTTGAAGAAGGCGTGGCTCATCAGATGGAAGAACGCTGCCGCGTAGGCGGCCACCCCCACCCCCAGGAACATGTACCCGATCTGGCTCATGGTCGAGTACGCCAGCACCTTCTTGATGTCGGTCTGAACGATTGCGATCGTAGCCGCGAACAGCGCCGTTACTGCGCCCACCGCCGCCACTGTGTCCTGGGCGTAGTGGGCAACGTCATAGATGGGATGCAGACGTCCGACCAGATAGACGCCGGCGGTGACCATGGTGGCGGCGTGGATCAGCGCCGAGACCGGCGTCGGTCCCTCCATGGCGTCGGGGAGCCAGGTGTGGAGCGGAAGCTGGGCGGACTTTGCCACCCCGCCCACCAGCATCAGGAACGCGATCGCTTCCAGGGCCGGGGTGTCGTGACCGGGCAAGGCCGCGAAGACGCCGGTGTAGGTGACCTGGTGGAAGCTGACGAAGATGATGAAGGTGCCCAGAATCATGCCGATGTCGCCGACCACGTTCATCACGAACGCCTTGCGGGCCGCAATCACCGCCGTCCAGCGCCAGTACCAGAACCCGATCAGCAGATAGGAACTGAGGCCGACCCCTGCCCAGCCCACGATCAAGAACACGAAGTTCCCCGACAGAACCAGCGTGAGCATGGACAGAATGAACACGTCCATGTAGCAGAAGAACCGGGCGTAGCTGGCGTCACTCTCGTGTTCCATGTAGCCCAGCGCGTAGGTGATGATGAGGCCGCCCACGCCCGTGATCACCAGGCCCATGAAGATGGCCAGCCGGTCCAGGTAGATGTTGGCTGGGACCTGGAAGCTGCCGGAGTGTACCCAGGTCCAGTAGGTGAGGTTCAGAGGCTGGGGATGGGAGAGGGAGTGCCAGAAGAGGTAGGCGACGAGCAGGAACGAGGCCCAGACCACCCCGGGACCGATCACCTGGACGGCCCGGCGGGGCAGGCGGAGGGCGCCCAAACCGAGGACGGCGGCGCCGGCGGCGGGGAAGAGGAGCACGGCGAGCGCGATCTGGGCCACTGCCTACCCCTTGAGCTCGTGCAACTCGTCGACGTCCTCGACGTCACGGCGGTGGAAGATGTCCACCAGGATCGCCAGCCCTACCACCGCCTCTGCGGCGGCTACTGTCATCGTCATCAGGGCGAAGAGCTGGCCTTCCAGATTGAGCAGCTGGCGGGAGAACGCGACCAGGGTCAGATTGGCCGCGTTCAGCATCAGCTCGATGCAGATCAGGATTACGAGCGGGTTGCGCCGGATCACCACGCCGATGGCACCCAGCCCGAAAAGGATGGCGCCCAGTCCCAGGAACCAGGTGGTGCTCAGGGTAGATGTCCCCACGTGGAACTGGCCGTAGTCAGGCACGACGATCGTCCTCCTCTCGGCGCGCTTGGATGCCGTGCCCGCCCCGGCTGAGATAGATGGCACCGATGGCGGCCACCAGCAGCAGCACCGAGGTCAGCTCGAACGGATACAGGTACTTGGTAAAGAGGCCGTAGGCGATGTCCTGGACGGTGCCGAATACCGAAAGCGCCGTCCTTTGCGGGGCCCGGAAGGGCACGCTGCCCAGCATCGAGTAGAGGAAGCCACCGAAGACCAGTGCCACCAGCAGTGCAAGCCCCCACTGGAAGCGAAGCTGCCGTCGCTCCTTCATCGGTCCCAGCAGCGCCACCACGAACAGGAACAGGACCATGACCGCGCCCGCGTAGACGATGATCTGGACCGCAAACAGGAACTGGGCGGAGAGGATCAAGAACTCCACCGCCAGGGCCAGCATCACCACCACCAGGCTCAGCACCGAACGGATCGGCTGGCGGGAGGCGACCACGCCGATGCCACCAAGGACGGCCACGACCGCCATCACCCAGAAGATAACGGCGGCCATCAGCGGACCACGATCGGCTCCTGCTGAGCCGGGTTGGGCTCCAGCAGCATGTCCTTGGTGTAGATGAAGCGCTCACGGCTGACGTCGGAGAGCTCGTACTCGGGGCCGAGCACGATCGCCTGCACCGGGCAGGCCTCCTCGCAGTAGCCGCAGAAGATGCAGCGGAGCATGTTGATCTCGTAGACCTTGGCGTACCGCTCTCCCGGGCTGACCCGATGGTCTTCCGTGTTCTCGGCTGCGATCACCAGGATGCAGCCCACCGGGCAGGCGGCCGCACACAGCTCGCAGCCGATGCAGCGTTCCAGGCCGTTGTCATAGCGACGAAGGTAGTGGCGGCCCCGATACCGCTCCGCCCGGGGCGACTTCTCCTCCGGGTACTGGGTCGTCACCACCGGCCGCATGACCTCGGCCAGAGTGGTGCGCAACCCCTGGGCCAGGGCTGCCACGTCCTGGAGCGGGTTGCGCCTGGCTGGTCGTTCGGTCTCGTCTGTCATCTTCGCTCCGTTTTCGCTCCCTTCAGCCGGTCAAAGCCACCACCACCGCCGCCGTCACGACGACGTTGGCCATGCCCAGCGGCAGTAGCACCTTCCAGCCCAGCCGCATCAACATGTCGTAGCGCAGCCGGGGAAGGGTATTGCGCAGCCAGATGTAGAGAAAGAGGAAGCCGACGATCTTGGCCACGAACGGGATGAAGGCGGGGAACCAGGGGGCGTTGGGGTGCCAGCCAGCAAAGAAGATCAGGGTTGCCAGGGTGGACACCGTCACCATGTTCAGGTACTCGCCGAGGTAGTACAGGGTGAACTTGAGCCCCGAGTACTCGGTGTGGTAGCCGCCGATCAGTTCCTGCTCCGCCTCGGGCAGATCGAATGGCGTGCGGTTGGTCTCCGCCGTCGCCGCCACCATGTAGATGACGAAGCTGAGCGGAGCCACGATCACCAGCGGGATGGGGCCGTGGTAGGGGCCCCAGTGCACGCTGAAGTTGGCGATGTCCTGGAGCCGCAGCGAGCCGGTGATGATGAAGATCGGGACCAGCGACAGCCCGAGCGCCACCTCGTAGCTGATGAGCTGGGCTGCGGCGCGCATGCCTCCCAGGAGGGAGTACTTGTTGTTCGACGACCAGCCGCCGAGCAGGATCGCGTAGGCGTTCATCGAACTGACCGCGAACACGAACAGGATGCCGACGTTGATGTTGGAGATCCAGTAGGAGAAGCCCCACCAGATGCCGACCGGGATCACCGCCCAGGCCAGGAAGGCCGCCGCCACCATCACCGCCGGGCCGACCAGGTACAGGATCGGGTCGACCCCTGCGGGGGCGAAGCTCTCCTTGGTGGCCAGCTTGATCCCGTCGGCGGCCAGCTGCAGCAGCCCGAGCGGACCCACCCGATTGGGCCCCGGCCGGCGCTGGAAGCGGCCGAGCAGCACCCGCTCGTACCAGACCGTGTAGGCGGTGGCGGTGAGGAGCACGAAGAGCGTGAACACGATCGCCAGCGCGACGATCACCCAGTAACCAACCGGGTTGGAGAAGATCCCTCCGGGGTTGGGATAGCTGAGGTAGAGGTGGTTCATGGGCGTGCCGGACCGTAGAGGACGGGGGTGGGTTGGGGTTCTGGCTCGGGCGGCGAGGCCAGGGCCGCAAACTGCGGGATGGCGCGGGCCGCTGCCCGCTGCAGCTGGAAGATACCGACGAAGTCCATTTCCCGGACCTTCAGCCGCTGACCCAGCTCGCAGAGTACCTCCCAGCCCTCCCGCAGCGGGGGCTCCGGGTGCAGTACGGGATGCAGGAACTGCACCCGCCCCTCCAGGTTGGTGTAGCTTCCCTGGGTCTCGGCAAAGCCCAGCGCCGGCAGGACCACATCCGGGCTCCCGTGCTCGGGACGGAGCAGCAGGTCCCAGACCGCGACGAAGCGGGCGCTGGCGGGGATCCGGCCGGGGGCGGGTGGGCCGTAGCAGATGACTGCCTCGCACCCCTCCAGATCATCGGGTACGCCGCTGATGAGCCCGGCCGCGAGCGCTCCGCGCTCGTTGGTGGCACGGTAGAGTGGCATCGAGCGGCCGCCGACCCGGGTCGCCAGCTCGGCCACCGCCGCCGCCAGCTCACGAGTGTCTTCGCTGCCGCGGCCGTCTCCCCACAGGATCGCCACCGGACCCTCCTGGAGCAGGGGATGCCCGGCCAGCTCTCGCACCGCCGCTGCCGCCTCCCCGGGACGGTTGCGGATGTGCTCAGCCTCCGGCCAGCGATCCAGGTCGAGGCGGTCTGGATGGACGATCAAGAGACGGGCGCCCAGCTTGCTCACCGCCTTCTTGATCCGGAGGTTGACGATGGGGACGTCGTCGGCCGTGTCGGAGGCCACCACCACGATCGCTCGGGCGCAATCGAGGTCGCGGATCAACAGGGTGTCCTCGCCCGGGGCGGGGAGCGAGGTGCGCCCTTCCAGCGCCACCCGTGCCCCCCGGCAGGGCCCCTGGAGCAGGCGCCAGAGGCAGAACAGCTCCTCGTTGGTGACGTCACGGCGGATTGAGATGCCGAGCCGGTGGCCGGCCCCCTGGATTCCGTCCAGCAGCGCCTCCATGGCCTCGTCCCAGGTCGCTTCCCGGCCCTCCACCTGGGGGACGCGGATCCGATCCGGGCGATTGACCTCCGTGTACTCGAAGCGACCGCGGTCGCAAATCCAGCCCTCGTCGATCTCGTCGTTCTGACGCGAGGTGACGCGAACCAGCTGGTTGCGGCGCTCCCACAGGGTGACGTTGCAGCCGACCGCGCAGCGGGAGCAGACCGAGCCGGTGTACGCCATGTCCCAGGGCCGCGCCTCGAAGCGCCAGACCCGGCTGGTCAGGGCGCCCACCGGGCAAAGGTCGATGATGTTCCCGCTGAAGATCGAGCGCAGCGGCTGGCCGAACTGGCTAGTGATGTAGGAGTCGGCCCCGCGATGGTCGGCGGTCAGCTCCTGGTCCCAGGTGATCTCGTCGTAGTAGCGGGTGCAGCGGTAGCAGAGCACGCAGCGCTCGCGATCGAGCGCAATCCGCTCCGAGAGCGGGATCGGCTTCAGGAAATGGCGCCGGGGAGCGTTGATGCGGCTGGTCGGGTAGCCATGGCGGAAGGTGTAGTCCTGGAGCGGGCACTCCCCGCCCTTGTCACAGACGGGGCAGTCGAGGGGGTGATTGGCCAGCTCGTATTCCAGGATGTCCGCCCGGGCGGAAACCGCCATCGGGCTGTTGGTCCTCACCACCATCCCCTCGGCAACCGGGGTGGTGCAGGCTGTCTGGGGCCGCGGCGGACCGGGGCTGATCTCGACCAGGCACATGCGGCAGGCGCCAACCGGGTCCATCTTGTGGTGGTAGCAGAAGACCGGGATCTCGATCCGAACCCGCTTCGCCGCCTCCACGATCAGGGTCCCGCGGGGCACGGTCACCTGGTGGCCGTCGATGGTGAGGGTGACGGTGGGCACGGCGCCGTTGGGCTCAGGCATCCGCCGCCCCCTGACGTTCGCACTCGCCGGTCACGCACTGTCGGCGCAACGCGTGCGCCTCGTACTCGGGCCGGAAGTGGCGCATGGTGGACATGATCACCCATCCTCCGGAGTCGCCCAGCCCGCAGAGGCAGCGGCCGTTCTGGAGGCTGGCCTGGATCCGGTCCAGGATCTGGAGGTCGGCCGAGGAGCCCTCCCCGTCCAGGATCCGGCGGTAGGTGCGTACCGCCCAGTCCGTGCCGACCCGGCAGGGGGTGCATTTGCCGCAGGACTCATGGGCGTAGAAGCGAAGCAGGCGGGCGGCGGCCTTGACCACACAACGGGAGTCGTCGGCTACGATCACGCCCCCCGAGCCCCCCATGGAGCCGACCCGTGCCAGCTCGTCCAGGTCGGTGGAGACGTCGAGCATGCTTGCCGGTAGCACCGGTGCTGACGAGCCGCCTGGCCAGAAGACCTTGACCTGACGCCCCGGCGGCGGCCCCCCGGCCAGCTCCATGATCACATGCCGGAAGGTGACCCCGATCGGGATCTCGTATACGCCCGGGCGCCGGACGTCGCCGCTGACCGACAGCATGCGGGTCCCGCCCGAGCGGTCGGTTCCCAGGGCATGGTAGGCCTGCCCCCCGTGCTCCACGATCCAGGGCAGGGTGGACAGGGTCTCGACGTTGTTCATCAGGGTGGGCCGGCCCCAGGCGCCCTTGACCGCGGGGAAGGGAGGCCGGGAGCGAGGCTGGGGACGCTTGCCCTCCAGCGACTCCAAAAGACCCGTCTCCTCGCCGCAGATGTAGGCGCCGTGGCCGCGATAGAGCTGGATGTCCAGGGGATAGTCCACTCCAAAGGGCCGCTCTCCTAGGATTCCCTGCTGGCGCGCCTCCTCGATCGCCTCCAGCAGGATGCGGTAGGGGTGGTCGTACTCGCCCCGGATGTAGATCCAGACCTGGTGCGCTCCCACTGCATAGGCGGCGATGCAGGCGCCTTCCAGCAGCTGGTGGGGGCAGTTCTCGACCAGGTAGCGATCCTTGGTGGTCCCCGGCTCGGCCTCGTCGAAGTTGACCACCACGTAGCGGGGCCCCGGCACGTCCGCAGGCACGAAGCCCCACTTGGTCCCGGTCGGGAAGCCGGCGCCACCTCGGCCGCGCAGGCCCGAAGCCTTGACCTGTGCGTGCACCTCCTGGGGTGTCATCTCCTTGAGCGCCCGCTCCAGCGAGCGGTAGCCGCCGTGGTCGCGGTAGACGGCCAGCGTGTAGAGGCCAGGTGTGCCGAAGAACCGGGTCAGTACTGGCCCGGGTGGGGTGAGACCACCCGAGCCCCGGAGCTCGGTTGACGGGACGTGGGGCGAGAAGGCTGGGACCTCAGTCGCCATTGCCGGCCTCCTGGCGCCAGCCCTGGATCAGCGCCTCCAGCTTCTGAGGCGTGACGTCGTAGTAGTAGCGGCCGTCGCAGCGGAGCATGGGCGCGTACTCGCAAGCACCGAGGCATTCGACCTCCTCGTAGCTGAAGAGCCCGTCGGCGGAGATCTCACGTTCCTCCTTCACCCCGATCAGCCGCCTCAGGTGGTGGCAGATCTCCTCGGCCCCGCGCAGGGTGCAGCTCAGGTTGGTGCAGACGTAGAGGTGGTGACGGCCCAGCGGCTGGGTGTGGAGCAGCGTGTAGAAGGTGGCCACCCCCTCCACGTAGCCGGGGTCGAGGCCCAGGGCCTCGGCCACCTCCGTCATTGCCTCCGGGGTGAGGCGTCCAAGTTCCTCCTGGGCGATGTCCAGGGCGGGGGGCACGGCACTGCGGAGGTGGGGGAAGCGGGGCGGCAGCGAGCGGATCTCTTCGATCGCCCGGGCGGAGAGCGCCATCAGTCGTCCCCTCTGCGGGGGAAGGAGTTCGCGGTCATAGCTTCAGCGATCAACGTCTCCGAGAACGGTGTCGGCGGTTCCGATGATGGCGATCAGGTCGGCGACCATGCTCCCGATCGCCATCTGCTCAAGCGCCTGTAGGTTGACGAAGGAGGCGGAGCGGAACTTGACCCGGCGTGGCTTGTGGGTGCCGTCCGAGACGACGAAGCAGCCGTTCTCGCCCCGGCCCGATTCCACTGCCACGTAGGCCGCCCCCACGGGCGGAGCGTAGCCCTCGGTAAAGAGCTTGAAGTGGTGGATCACCGCCTCCATCGAGGTCTCTAGCTCCTCGCGTGGGGGCGGCAGCAGCTTGCGATCGTCCACATTGATGGGGCCCGAGGGAAGCCCGTCCAGCGCCTGGCGGATGATCTTCAGTGCCTCCCGCATCTCCCCGATCCGGACCAGATAGCGGTCATAGCAGTCGCAACCGGTCCTGACCTGGACCTCCCAGGAGTAGCGGTCGTAGCCGCAGTAGGGACGATCCCGGCGCAGGTCCCAGTCCACCCCGGAACCGCGGAGCATGGGGCCGGTGGCACCCAACCGGATCGCGTCCTGGCCGGACAGGTACCCGATGTTCTTGGTTCGGGCCACCCAGATCGGGTTCTTGGAGAGCAGCCGCTCGTACTCGTCGATGTTCGAGGGCATCTCCTTGAGGAAGGTCTCCAGCATGTTGGCGAAACGGGGTGTGATGTCCGCCATCACCCCACCCGGCCGGATGTAGGAGGTATGCATCCGGTAGCCGGAGATCTCCTCGTTCATGTCCAGGACTTTCTCCCGATCTCGGAAGGCGTACATGTAGACGCCCATCGCCCCCAGCTCCAGTGAGCTGGTGCCCAGCCAGACCAGATGGGAGGCGATGCGGGTGAGCTCGGACATGATCACCCGCAGGGCCTGCGCCCGGGGGGGCGCCTCGATCCCCATCAGCTTTTCCACCGCCAGCGCGTAGGCGAGGTTGTTGATCGGCGGCGAGAGGTAGTCGTGGCGGTCGGTGACCACCACCCCCTGCTGCCAGCGCAGCGCCTCCATCTGCTTCTCGATCCCGGTGTGGAGGTAGCCGATCACGGGACGGAGGCCGCGGATCACCTCACCATCCAGGTCCACCACCAGCCGCAGTACGCCATGGGTGCTGGGGTGCTGCGGGCCGAAGTTGACCGTCAGCAGTTCGCCCTCGTGGGCAGGACTGCGCTCTTGGCGCGTGATGGTCATGCCCGCCGTGCCGGGCGAGACGTGCGGGTCAGCCACCTCTCTCAGGCCTCCCGCGGGGCCGTCTGCCAGGCCTCATGATCTTCGGAGAAGTCCACCGGCTCGCCCCCGACCGGGTAGTCCCGGCGCAGCGGGTGGCCGATCCAGTCGTCGGGCATCAGGATCCGACGCAGGTCCGGATGCCCCTCGAACTCGATCCCGAACATGTCCCAGGTCTCCCGCTCGTCCCAGCCGGCAGGCTTGAAGAGGTCGTGGACGCTGGCGATCCGTGGGGCGGACTCGGGCAGGAAGGTCCGAACCCTGAGCTCTCGATGCCGGCGCATGTCCCGCAGCTGATAGACGAGCTCGAATCGCTCCGGGGGTGGCTCCACCACCGGGGTGGCGAGGTGGTCGACGCAGGTCAGAAAGACCAGGCTCTGGTAGCCCTGGTCCTTGAGCGCCGACAGCGCCTCGCGGATTCGCTCAGCGGGCACCACCAGCCACTCGTCGCCGGCGGTGACGCCGTGGTCGATGGTGCCCTCGGGCAGGACCACCGAGCTCATAACCGTGGCCTGATCCCCTGGGCCTTGATCTTCTCCTGGAGGATCATCAGCCCGTTGAGCAGATCTTCGGGGCGGGGCGGGCACCCCGGCACGTAGACGTCCACCGGGACGATCTTGTCCACGCCCTGGAGGATGGCGTAGTTGTTGAACACGCCGCCGGTCGAGGCACAGGCCCCCATGGAGATCACCCACTTCGGCTCCGGCATCTGGTCGTAGATCTGCCGCAGCACGGGAGCCATCTTCTGGGAGACGCGGCCCGCCACGATCATCAGGTCGGACTGCCGGGGCGAGGCCCGCATCGCCTCCGAGCCGAAGCGGGCGATGTCGAAGCCGGGACCTGCGGTGTGCATCATCTCGATCGCACAACAGGCGAGCCCGAACTGGGCTGGCCAAACCGAGTTGGCCCGCCCCCAGCCGATCAACCTCCCGACCGTGGTCGTGAGCACGTTGTCGCCGAGCAGCTCGGCCAGCTGCTCTACTCCCATTCCAGGCCTCCCTTGCGCCAGATGTGGGCCAGCGCCACCGCCAGGATGGCGATGAACACGAACATCTCGATTACGCCGTACCAGCCCAGCTGGTGGAGGAAGACGGCCCAGGGGTAGAAGAAGATGGTCTCCACGTCGAAGACGATGAAGAGCATCGCGGTCAGGTAGAACCGGACCGAGAGCCGCTGGCGGGCGGGGGTGGTGGGGATCACGCCCGACTCATATGGGAGCAGCTTGGAGCGGTACGGCTTGGTCGGGCCGAGCACGAAGGAGAGCGTGATCAGCGCTCCAACCAGGCCGAGGACGATCAGGGCGAAGATCAGCAGAGGAACGTAGGAAGCGAGCACTTGTTTTCTTCAGGCACAGCGGCGGCCGTCATGCGGACACCGCGCCTCTCGCGGATGAGGGGACGCGGTCCATTCTAGGCCGGGCCGGAAAGCGGACGCGGTCGCCTGGGGGCCCCGGCCGGAGGCACCCTCTCACCGATCCAACCGGCGGTGGGTGATGCGGGTGCCCCGGGTGAGGGTGGCATCGACCGGGCAGTAGCGGTTGCAGGCTTCGTCGAGCGCCCGCTCCACCAGCTCTGGGTCGGGCGTGAAGCCCTCCTCCCATCCGATGACGAACCGGATTTCGATCGAGGTGAAAGCGTGCGGCCACTGGCCCTCCTGCTCGCCCTCACACTCGACCTCGAGGCTTCGGTAGGCCTGCTTGTACTTCTTGAGGAGCAGGACCGCATTGATCCCCGTACAGGCGCCGAGCGCACCGAGCAGCATCTCCGTCGGGCGCATGCCGGCGTCCTCCCCGAACAGGGGAGGCTCGTCCACCTGGGCCCGGTGACCGGACCCCGACTCGACCTCGAACCCGACCTTTCGCTGGGACCATCGAGCTACTGCCCTCTGCATGTCGAGGCCCTATTTAAGCGCGCCACGGGTGCCCGCTGGTGCCGCCTTACCCGCCTGCTCCGGGATGCACTGGCTACTCCTACCGCGTCGGTTCATGAGAATGTGTTGCCCGCCATCGCCCTGTGACCGACTGACGATGACGGCCGCTGGAGGAATGCCGCAAACGTGAGCGCCGACGACCTGAGGAAGATGCTGCCGAGGTTGCGCAGCTTCCACGCCCGGTTCCACCGCTTCTTCCGCCGCTCGGAGAGCTGGGCCTGGAGTCGGCAGTCCCCGATCGGGCTGACACTCCCCATTGAGGGCAAGAACGTTGAGGACATCGCAGAGCAGGTGGGGGCACCGCCGCCCAAGCTGCAGGAGTTCGTGAGCACCCTGGGACGACGAGCGCTGCATCCAGGAGCTGCAGCGGTTCGTGCCAGAGGAGCTGGGAGCCCTGCGCGGGGTGGTGGTCCTGGACGACACCGGGTTTCCGAAGCAGGGGATCTGGTCGGCCGGGGTCGGTAACTGTTGGCGCTTGATCCTATGCTAGTAGGTAGGGGTGACCTTGAAGGACTGGGCGCGGCAACAAGGCGTTCATCCCATGACTGCCTACGCTGGTTCCGGGAAGGCAAACTCCCAGTTCCCGCGCGCCGCGCCGGCCGGCTGATCCTGGTGGACCAGCCACCGGTCAGTACCGTTCCAGGGATCACGGCCGTGGATGCCCGCGTGTCCTCCGCTGACCAGAGGTCCGACCTGGACCGTAAGGTTGCCCGGGTGAGCGCATGGGCGGCAGCCCAGAGCTTGGCGGTGGGCCGCGTGGTGACCGAGATCGGCTCCGCACTGAACGGCAAGCGCCGCAAGCTCTTGGCCCTCCTGCGGGACAATTCGGCGACCACGATCGTGGGGGAACATCGCGACCGGTTTGCCCGGTTCGACGCGGAGTAGGTCGAGGCTGCGCTGGCGGCACAGGGCCGCCGGTTGCTGGTTGGGGATCCATCGGAGGTAGATGACGATCTGGTGTGGGACGTGACCGAGATCCCAACCAGCCTCTGCGCTCGCCTCTCCGGACGGCGAGCGGCTGCCAACCGAGTGGCCAAGGCCATCGCAGCGGCCACCAGGGAGGACCCGTGAAGCTGCAGCAGGCCGGGTCCCCACGAAGTCCGCTTCGTGGGGTGCCCCAGGCCTACCGGTACGCGCTCGATCCCACCCCGGCCCAAGAGCGGAGGCTCCGCTCCCATGCCGGAGCCGCTCGATTCGCCTGGAACTGGGCCCTGACCCGGGTCATGGCGCGGTATGAAGCCGATCTGGAACGCGGAGAAGAAGACCGATCCCGATCTGGCCTGGTGGAAGGAGAACTCCAAGTGCGTCTACCAGGAGGCCTTCAGGAATCTGGACCGGGCGCTGGAGGACTTCTCGAAGTCCAAGAAGGGGCGGCGGAAGGGACGCCGGCTGGGCTTCCCTCGGTACAAGAAGAAGGGCCGGTGCCGGGACTCCTGTCGCTTCAGCACCGGGGTGATGCGCTGCTCGGGCTCGACGGTCACGCTGCCCAGGCTGGGGACCATCCGCACCCACGAGTCCACCGAGGCGTTGGCGGGCAAGATCGCGGAGGGGAAGGCCAGGATCCTCTCTGCCACCGTATCCCGGACCGCCCAGCGGTGGTTCGTGTCTTTCGCCGCGGAGGTGGAGCGTGAGGTCCCGGATCATCATCGGCGACCGCAGACGGCGGTGGGCATCGATCTCGGGATCGCTTCCCTGATCACGGCGGTGGATCACCAAGGCAAGGTGATCAGGTTCCCTGGTCCCAAGCCGCTTCGGGCTGCGCTGCGGCGCCTCCGCCGAGTCGCGCGCGCCCATTCCCGCAAAAAGACCGGCTCAGCCAACCGCAGGAAGAGCGCGCGACGCCTGGCGCGCATCCATGCCCGGATCGCCAACTGCCGTCTCGATGCCGTGCACAAGGCCACGACCTGGCTGGCTGCTCGATACGAGACGGTGGTGGTCGAGGACCTCAACGTGGCCGGGATGCTCCGCA
>CADDZO010000017.1 GCA_902812395.1 bacterium
AAGCAGGAGGGGACCCCACGAAGCAGGCTTCGTGGGGACCCCAAGCAGGAACCCGGCACCGCGCAAGCGGGTAAGACCGGGACCGCCACCGGGCAACCGGTGACTGTGGATCGGCTGACTCATGCTCACTGATCCGCAACGGAGTATCGGCATCGGCTCGGTTGGAGGCTCGGCTCCCCCGCCGACCGGCGGCCCGATCGGGCCGCCAGTTCAGTGGAGAGGTTGGGTGGGGTGTTGGCGGACCGTGGGCTGCGTGGCGCCGCCGGCCTCGTGTACGTCCCGGACGAGCATGCGCACCACCTCAGCCAGCACCAGCACCAGCGAGGCGGTCAACCCCGCGCATGCCAGGCCCACGCCCCAGCCGACTACCAGAGTGACTCCTGCCTCCATCTCAGGATCACCGTAGATACGTGACCAGGTTTCAGTCGGTGGGCCGACGCACAAAGTCGCAGGCCATCGGTCCGGCCTACTGGGCCGCCACCATGGCCACCGGGATCCTGGCCACCGATGCCATGGACCAAGGCATCGAGTGGCTCTCTCATCTCTTGCTCGCCCTCGCCGGGGCTTGGTATCTGATCGTCGCCATCGCCGTTGTCGGCATCGCCATCCGCAGCCCTCGGCGCCTGTGGGAGTTGCTCGTCACTCCAGCCACCGCCTTTGGCTTCCTCACCTTCGTCACCGCCACCTCGGTCCTGGGGGCCGGGGTGGATGCGCTGGGCTGGCCGGATGTCCCGCTGGCGCTCTGGCTGGTGGGCTCAACCGCCTGGTGCCTTCTCACCTACCGTCTGGCGGTCACGCTCACCCTCGCATCTTGGGAGGCGATCTGGTCGAGCGTCAGCGGCAGCTGGCTACTCACGGTGGTCGAGACCCAGGCCCTGGTCGTGCTCGGCGCCAGCCTCGACGCCCACGATCACAGCGCCGTCCTGGCCGTTGCCTGCACCAGCCTCTGGTTCTGCGGCCTTGCCTTCTACGGGGCCATCGTGCTGCTCATCTTGGCCCGCATCCTGCTGCGCGCGACCCGGCCCGAGGAGGTGACGCCCGATTACTGGATCTGCATGGGCGCACTGGCCATCACCTCCTTGGCGGGCATCCACCTGCTCCAGGTGCCGCACCCGCCCGCTCTGGCCGCCGCGTCCTTTGTGGTCGGGCTCACCCTAGCCGCGTGGGTGGTAGGCACGGCCTGGATCCCCTGGCTTGTCGGAATGGAGCTGTGGCGGCTCCGTCACGATGCCAGCACCCGCAACTACGAGGTGCAGCGCTGGAGCACCATCTTTCCGCTGGGCATGTACGGGGCGGCCACCTTCGGCCTGGGCGCCGACCTCCGCCTCCCGGCGCTGGAGGCGATTGGCCACGCCGTCTTCTGGATAGGGCTGGGCTGCTGGGCCCTGGTCGCGGTCGCCACCGCCCGCTCCCTGTCCGGCACCCTACCATGGCGCCGATGAGCGGTGGACAGGCCGCGGATCGCGTGGTCGAGACAGCTCGGGCCGCCGGCCTCCGCCTGGTCCGATTCCTTTACTGCGACCTGGACGGCGTGGTACGAGGCAAGGCCACCGGGATCGCTGGCCTCGGCCAGCGGCTCCAGAGCGGGATCGGGCTGACGGTGGCCATGCAAGGCTTCACCCTCCTCGACCGCCTGGCCCCGGTTGAAGGAATGGGGCCGGTCGGCGAGGTCCGCCTGCTCCCCGACCCCGACACCTTCGTGATCGCGCCCTACGCTCCGCACACCGGCGTGGTCCTGGCCGATCTCACCACTCCCCAGCTGGGCCCATACGACGTTTGTGGCCGGACCTTCCTTCGCCGGATGGAGGACCGCGCGGCCGCAGCCGGCCTACGGGTGATGGCCGCCTTCGAGCCGGAGTGGACGCTGTGCCGTCCCGCGGACGACCGGCAGCCGGCTTGGGAGCCGCTGGACCGCAGCCTCTGCTTCTCCAGCCAAGGGATGGACGGCGCTCAGGACGTTGTGGACGATGTGGTGGGGGCGCTGGAGGCCCAGGGACTGGTGGTGGAGCAGTACTACCCCGAACTGGGTGGGGGCCAGCAGGAGCTGTCGGTCCGTCACGCTCCGGCCCTGCGAGCGGCCGATCACCTCGTTCTCTACCGGGAGACTGTGCGTGCGGTGGCCCATCGCCACGGCCTGGCCGCCTCCTTTGCCCCCAAGCCCTGGCCCGACCAGCCCGGTAACGGCTGCCATCTCCACTTCTCGCTTCGGGACCTCGACGGGGAGCCGGGTTGCTTTGCCGATGCATCCGGGGCGATGAGCCGGTTGGCCCGTCAGTTCCTGGCCGGGGTGTTGGAGCACCTGCCCGGTTTGATAGCGCTGACCTGTGCCTCGGTCAACTCCTACCGTCGCCTGATCCCCCAGGCCTGGGCCTCGGCCTACCGGGCGTGGGGCTACGACAACCGGGAAGCGGCGGTGAGGGTTGCCTCCCCATTGCGAGGCCAGGAGGCTGAGACCGCCAACGTCGAGCTCAAGGCCTGCGACGCCAGCGCCAATCCATACCTGGCCCTGGGCGGCCTGATCGCCGCCGGCCTGGATGGGATCGAACGGCGCCTCGAGGCGCCACCACCGGTGGCGGTCGACCCCCACCTGTTGGCGGAGGACGAACGAGCCGCCGCCGGCATCACCCGTCACCCCGCCAACCTGGCCCAGGCCCTGGAGCAGCTGGAGCAGGACCGCGTGTTGCAGGAGGCGCTGGGGGAGCGCCTAGCGACGACCTACCGGGCGGTCAAGGAACTGGATCTCCAGAGCTTCGCCGCCGATGATCCGGACTTGGAGTACGACGCACATCGGTTCCGCTTCTGACCGACACGTCCCCACCCTTCTCGCCGCCTGGGCCGGGGAGGCCGCCGTCGACCATCACTGCCATCCGCTCCTCCGCTGGCCGCTCGCATTGGAGGCGGCCGATCTGCGTGCCTGCTTCACCGAGAGCCGGGACCCGGCTCAGCTGGAGCACGTGCCACAGACCGCCGTCTACCGCACCGCGCTGCGCCGGTTGGCGTTGGCCTTCGGCTGCCAGCCGAGCGAGCCCTCCATCCTGACCCTGCGCCGTATGTCGGAGCCAGGGCAGTACACGCGAGAGCTGATCCAGCGCAGCCTCACCGGGCTGCTGCTGCTTGACTTCGGCTACGCGCCCCCGGGCACCATGACCCTGGCCGAGCACCGTCAGGCGCTTCCCGTCCCCCAGCGGGAGGTGGTTCGGCTGGAGACGCTGGCGGAGGGGTTGATCGAGCGCTGCCGGCGCGTGGACACGTGGCTGGACGCGGTCCGCACGGAGCTGGAGGCAGCGGTTCGGCAGGGCGCGGTCGGGGTGAAGACGATCGCGGCCTACCGGGCCAGCCTGCGGCTGGCGCCGCAGGCACCGGCCGCGACTCGTGACGCCTACGCCCGGCTGCGCCGCTCCCCCCGCCCGCGATTGGCCGGAGACGAGCTGTGCCACCCTCTGCTGATGGTGGCGGCCGAGGAGTGCGCTCGGCTCGGTGTGCCGCTTCAGGTCCACTGCGGGATCGGCGACGCCGACGAGGATCTGGGCCAGGCATCGCCACTCGGCCTACGGCCGTTGCTGCTCGACGGCCGCTTCGACGGGCTGCGCCTGGTGCTGCTCCACTGCTATCCGTACCATCGCGAGGCCGCCTATCTCTGCTCGCTGCACGGCGGGGTGTTCATGGACCTCTCCCTCGCCATCCCCCTGGCTGCCGCTGACGGCGCCAGGGCCCTCGCCGAGGCGCTGGGGATGTGTCCCTGGTCCAAGCTGCTCTACGCCAGCGACGCCTCCCGCCTGCCAGAGCTGTACTTCATCGCCGCCCACCTCCACCGGGAAGCACTGGCGGTGGCGTTCTCCGATCTGGTCGGGCGCGGAGTGCTGGACCTGGAGGAGGCGGTAGAGGCGGGTCGGCAGGTCCTCGGCGGCAACGCCCGCCGCATCTACCCGCTTTGAGCGAGCCCTGACCGGAGCGGCGCAAACCCACGGCCCTGAGTCGCCGACATCCACGCCTCCCGTCCCGGTGACCGGGGGTCGGTCTGGGGATCCACCGGCCGGGCAGGAGTTGGTGAACCGGCTCGACCCAGGCCCCGTCCCTCGGCCGGCTCAGCGGACGTCGTCCCAGCGGGATTCGAAGAGGTCCTCGCCGTCGTCCTGACCGGGCGCCTTCTGGTGGAAGCGGCTTGCAATCATCTGGTACGCCATCGCCTTGGGGATCCCGAGCTTGGTCAGCGACTTGATTTCGTCAGCCATCACCTTGTCCCGGGCGGTCTCGATCGCGGCCAGCACGTCGTCGACGGTGGCCATCCGCTTCGGCGGGCTGCCCATGGCGAGCATGATACCCAGCCCCTCCACCCCGCCCGAGAGAGAGCAGTTTAGACTCCGGGGTTATGCCTCGCTACGGGCCAGACCGAATCCGGAACGTCGCCATTCTCGGCCACTCGCACGAAGGCAAGACCACCCTCGCCGAATCCCTCCTCTTCGTCACCGGCGCCCTGCCCCGCATGGGTTCCACCGATGCCGGCACATCTGCCCTGGACTTCGAGCCTGAGGAGCAGAAGCGGAAGATCTCGATCAACCTCGCCACCGCCTTCGTCGAGCACGACGGCTACAAGGTCAACCTTCTCGACACCCCGGGCTTTTTCGACTTCGCAGGCCAGGTCAACTGCGCCCTGGCCGCCGCCGAAGGGGCACTGGTCGTGGTCGCCGCCGGCGCCCAGCTGGCGGTGGGAACGGAGATCGCCTGGGAGCGTCTCAATCGCTCGGCCACACCGAGGCTGGTCGTGGTCAACAAGATGGACAAGGAGCACGCCGACTTCGCTGGCAGCCTGGAGGCCATGCAAGCCCAGCTCGACCCGAAGCCGGTCGCGCTCCAGCTCCCGATCGGAGCCGAGGCCAGCTTCGCGGGGGTGGTGGACCTGATCCGGATGCGTGCCCTGATCTCCGCCAAGGACGGTTCGGTGCGGGAGGCCGAGGTCCCGGCCGAGCTGGCGGATGCGGCCGCCACGGCCCGTGAGCGGCTGGTCGAGGCAGCTGCAGAGGGTGACGACGGGCTGCTGGAGAAGTACCTGGACGAGGGCACCCTCACCGACCAGGAGGTGGCGCGTGGCCTGCGAGCCGGGGTGGCGGCCGGCCGGATCGCGCCGGTGGTCTGCTGCTCGGCCATCAACCTCGTCGGCGTCACGCCGCTGCTGCAGGCCATCTGCGATCTGCTGCCGGCGGCTACCTGCGACCCCGAGGGGCCGCCACGGGCGTTCGTCTTCAGCACCGCCGTGGATCCGTTCGTCGGCCGGGTCAGCTACCTCAAGGTGCTGAGCGGCTGCCTGCGCGCAGAGCAGCACATTCCCAATACGACCCGCGGGGGCGAGGAGCGGCTGGCCCAACTCTTCTTCCCCCGGGGTAAAGAACAGGTGCGCACTCAGGAGGTGTGTGCAGGCGACATCGGCGCCGTGGCCAGGCTCCAGAACACCCTCACCAACGACGTCTTAGGCAGCCCGGACGGAGAGGTGCCGGCGGTCGAGATCCCGGCTCCGACCTATCGGGTAGCGATCTCACCCAAGTCACGGGGCGATGAGGAGAAGATCTCGACCGGCCTGGCCCGGCTGTCCGAGGAGGACCCGGTGCTGGTAGTGGAGCGAGACGAGGAGACCCACGAGCTCCGCATTGGCGGGCTGGGCGACGTCCACCTGGACGTGATCCTCGAGAAGCTGAGGCGGAAATACGGGGTCGATGCCACCACCCGCCTGCCGCGGGTCGCCTACCGAGAGACGGTCTCCGGCCAGGCCCGGGCCGAGGGAAGGCACGTCAAGCAGACTGGCGGCCACGGCCAATACGGTATCTGCGTCATTGAGGTCTCTCCGACCCAGCGGGGAGAGGGCTTTATCTGGGAGGATCGCATCTTCGGGGGTGCCATCCCCCAGAACTTCCGGCCCTCGGTCCAGAAGGGAATCCAGGATGCCATGGCCCGCGGAATCGTCGCCGGCTATCCGATGGTAGACGTGAAAGTGGCCCTGGTGGACGGCAAATATCACACCGTCGACTCTTCGGACATGGCTTTCCAGATTGCTGGCTCGCTGGCCATCCGCAAGGCCGCCATGGAGGCAGGCCCGGTCCTCCTGGAGCCGATTCTGGACGTGGAGGTCCGCGTCCCCGAGCGATACCTGGGAGACGTTATGTCGGACCTCAACGGCAAACGGGGCCGGATCTCTGGCACCGAGCCGCAAGACGGCTGGCAGGTGGTCCGAGCACAGGTACCCGAGGCGGACATGCAACGCTTCGCCCTGGACCTGCGCTCGATTACACAGGGCCGGGGCTCGTTCCGGACCAGCTTTTCCCATTACGAGGAGGTGCCCACACACCTCGCCCGCCAGCTGATCGACGCCTACCAGAAGGAGACCGCCAGCAGCTGAGCCCCACCGGCAGCTGTGGAAAAACCTGCGGATAAGGGGCTGACTGCAGGCATCAGCTGTGGATTTCCTGCGGAGACAGCGTCGTGGGGGATCCCGGGGAGCTGGACACGGTGGTGGTGGGCGGCGGCCTGCTCGGAGCGGCGGTCGCCCGGGATCTGGCCTTCCGTGGCCTCCGGGTCCTGGTCCTGGAGGGTGAGGACTGGGGGATCTGCACAGCTACGGAGATGGAGCTCTGGGGTCCAAGGCTGCTGGAGCTTGAGCCCGGAGCGGCATCCGAGCTGCTGGCAGAGGCAAGGCGTCTGGCCACGCGGACACACCTGGTCAAACCGGTCCGCTTCCTGTTGCCCCAGCTGCCCGGCGATGAGGGCTGGGAGCAACGGCTGGAACGCCTTGCCCAGCTGGGCGACGGCACCCTCCTGACGGGTACGGAGGCCCGGCGACTGGAGCCCCGGCTCTCCCCTGCCGTCCAGCAGGCGGGGATGATGGAGGGGGCCACCATGGACCCGCTGCGGCTGGTCTGGTGCACGGTCCTCGACGCCCGGCGCGCCGGCGCGGTCGCCGCCAACCACTGCCGGGTCGAGGGCCTGATCCGACAGGGCAGTGTGGTGGCCGGGGTCCGCTACCGCGCTCCCGACGGACAGCGGCTCCAGGTCCGGACCAGATCCGTGGTCAACGCCGCCGGCGCTGGCGCCCCGGCCGTCGCCGCTATGGCCGGCTGCCGACTGGAGGTGAGGACGGTCAGACGGGCAGCGGTGGTCCTGGCCGGGGACGCCGGTTGCGGCGTGGCGACGATCGCAGCCGACGGCAGGTTGATCCGTCTGGTGCCGGAGTTCGCAGGAACACTGCTGGGACCGCTCGAGGACGACTGGTACGGCGACGCCGAGGCGGTCGAGCTGCTGGCGGCGGAGGCGGCTGGGCTCCTGCGCTCACTTGGCCGGTTGCTTCCCGGCCTGGACCGTGAGCATGCTCTGAGGGCGGTCGCCGCGGCCCGTGCCACTCCCTCCGCCTGGGGGATTCCTCCATCTCGCTCGGCCGGTTTCAGGATCGTGGACCACCAACCGGAGGGGGCAGCTGGCCTGATCAGCGTTGTCGGGGCCGATCTGGCCGACCACCAGCGAGCAGCCCAGCAAGCGGCCGACCTGGTCTGCCGCTACCTGGAGGTGAGCACACCGTCGACCGTAGGTCCGCTTCCGGGCGCCGGACCATCCAATCCCGTCCGGCTGGCCCGCCAGCACGGGTTGCCGCTGCCAGTTGCGGCGGCACTGGTCCATCGTCGAGGGACGGAGGCAGCGGCGGTGCTGGAAGGACCCACCCACGTGGTCTGCCGCTGCCTCGGGGTGATCGAGGCCGAGCTCGCGTACACGGCCCGCGAGGAGCAGGTGAGGAGCCTGGAGGATGTCAGCCGGAGGGTGGGGCTGGGATGGGGGCCATGTGCTGCCGTCTGTCTGGAGCGGGCGGCGGAGGTGGTCGGGCGGGAACTGGGCTGGAGCCCGTCCCAGCGCCGGCAGGCTTGCCGGCAGTGGCTAGCGCGCTCCTGGCCGACCACGGCACCGGCGCTCGACAGCTGGGGCTGGGCACGGCAAGAGCTGAGTCTGGGGCTGCGCCGGGGCTGGCCCTGGGGCCGGCTCGCCCCCGACCGCAGAGGCCGTTGACCACCGGTTGTGTGGGCTGCGGGCTGTGCGCCCTGATCGGGGCCAGACTCGGCCTCCGCCCGACACGCCTCCTGGGTGCGGCCCTGGCCAACTGGCCTTTGGAGGGCGACCGGCTCCGCCTGGCCGCCGCCGCCGCGGTTTGCCCCCTCGGGGTCCCTCTGGCCGAGCTGTCGTCGGCAGGCGAAACCGGAGGTGGGCGCCGGTATAGTGGGCCGGCGGAGGACCAAGGATCGGCATCATCGAGCTAACCGTCCAAGAGCAACAGCGGGCGCTCTACTGGCATCGCCGGGCCAGGGAGCGGAGCACACCCAGGCGCCTCCTGCGCGAGTCCGACGAGCTCATGTTCTGGCTTGAGGAGTGCCTCGTGCAGCGGCTTCGGGTGGTGCCTGGTTGGCTGATGCCGCGGCTGGTTCAGCTACTCGCCCGGACAGACGGCGAGCTGCCCCGGCGGTTGGGCTCCGAGCGGCGCCCGGATCAACTGATCGAACTCCTCTACGCCGCACAGGAACGGCTGATGCGAGAGTGTCTACGGTCCCGCAAGCCGGCCCGGATCATCCCCTTGTTCCGTTCCACCCGCCGAGCATCGAGCCCGGCGGTGCTGCAGGCGAGGGGACAGTAAACCGCCTGCGGGTGGATCTCCACCTCCACTCCAGGTACTCTCACGACTGCGCCACCGAGCTGTGGGAGCTGGTGGACCGCGCTCGGCAACTGGGGTTGGACCGGCTGGCCGTGACCGATCATGGCACCACCGAGGGGGCGCTGCGCCTGCGGGAGATGGCACCCGGGCTGGTGATCGTGGGGGAGGAGGTGCGAACTACCGAGGGAGAGATCATCGGGTTGTTCCTCACCGACACTCTTCCCGGCGGAACTCCCGAGGACGTCTGCGACGCCATTCATGCCATGGGCGGCCTCACCTACGCCTGCCATCCCTTCGATCTCCGACGTGCTCACTTCAGCGTGCAGCGGCTGGCCGAGCTGGCGCCACGCCTTGACATCGTCGAGGTCCACAACTCCTGGGCCAGCCCGGAGGCAAACCGGCTGGCCCGCACCGTGTGCCGCCAGCTCGGCAAGCCGGCAGCGGCCGGGAGCGACGCCCATGCGGCCCACGAACTCGGCCGCTGCTGGATGGAGATACCCAAATTCGAGGGGCCGCAGGGGTTGCTGGCCGCACTGGCCCAGGGTCGCCGGGTGATCCGCGTCCCGGCCGCCCGGGGACGACGCGCCTGAAGCCGGTGGGACCGCATTCCCGACTGCTGGTGGCCGGCTCGATCGCCCTGGATTCGCTGCGTGGCGGGCAGGTGACCGACGAGCTCGGAGGCTCGGCGCTCTACTTCTCGCTGGCGGCCTCGCGCATCCGCCCGGTAGCGATGGTTGCGCCGGTGGGACGCGACGCCGAAGCCAGGGTGCGGGCGCTGCTCGCCCGCCACTCTGCGATCGATGCCAGCCGGCTGCGGGTGGTCGATGCTCCCACCTACCGCTGGTTCGCCGACGCGGATGGCGGCCACAACCTCGACCTGGGCAGCCAGGACTCCATCTACGACTGCTGGTCTCCGGACGTGCCGCCCGGCTACCGGGGTTGGGCCTTCGCCGGATCGATGCGCCCGGATCGTCAGCTGGAGGCGGTGAGGCGCCTGGCAGGCTGCGGACTCGTAGCCGCCGACGCCATGCGCTCGTATGTGGAAAGCGCCCCCGAGCTTACGCGCCGGGTCCTGGAGCTGGCCGACTGGTATTTCTGCAACGACGAGGAGTTCGAGGCGCTGGGTGGCGGCGATCCCGAGAGCTTCCGGCGCCGCTGGCGACTGCAAGGACTGGTGCTGAAGCACGGCCCTGGTGGTGCCACGGCGTACACGGAAGGAGGTCGGTTCCACGAGCCTACCCACGCCTGGCGGGTGGAGGAGACCACCGGCGCCGGCGATGCGCTGGCTGGCGGAATGCTGGCCTGGTGGCTGGAGCATGGAGGCGACGATGGGCTCCTGCAAGCCGCGCTAGGCGTGGGCTCGGACCTGGCTGCATTGGCGATCTCCGAGATCGGCACCCGGGCGTTGGCGGAGCCGCCGGCCGAGGCGCAGAGGTGAGCGGATTGGCCCAGCCGCTGCTGGAGTGGGCGGCAGTGGCAAGCCGCGACCTGCCCTGGCGTCGAACCCGCGACCCGTGGGCGGTACTGGTCTCGGAGGTCATGCTCCAGCAAACACAGGTGCCCCGGGTGATGCCCCGCTACCGAGCCTTCCTGGACCGCTTCCCCACCGCCACCACCTGCGCCCGGGCGTCGGTAGCGGAGGTGATCCAGATCTGGGACGGGCTCGGCTACAACCGCCGCCCCCTGGCCCTGCACCGAGCCGCCAGGCAGATCTCCGATCGCCACCGAGGTCGGATTCCGGACTCGATGGCGGAACTCCTGGCGTTGCCGGGCGTCGGGCCCTACACAGCCCGGGCGATCCTCGTCTTTGCCTTTGAACAGCAGTTCGCTGTCCTTGACAGCAACGCCCGTCGCACGCTGTCTCGCCTGCTCGGCCGACCTGCCACCCAGGCCGACGCTGACGCTCTGGTCCCTCCAGGAGCAGCCTGGGCGTGGAATCAGGCGGTGCTGGACATGGGGGCGATGGTCTGTCGGCCCCGGCCCAACTGCGGGGACTGCCCGCTGGCGGAGCGCTGTGCCTGGCGGGCGGCAGGCTGTCGCGAGCCTGACCCCTGGCCCCGGCCCCGGCCCCAGGCTGCCTTCCAAGGCTCCGATCGGCAGATTCGCGGGCGCCTGATGGCTGCGCTCCGGGCCGGTTGTCTGGAATGGGACCAGGTCCCGGAAGCAACCGGCTGCCCCAGCCAACCCGCTCGGGCCGTGCGGGTGGCATGCGCACTGGTCACGGAAGGATTGGCAGTGCGGGAGGGGTCTCGGCTCTGTCTCCCGGCTTGACCGGATACCGCCGCTCGACCCCCAACCACCGCCCCAGAGGCGACAGGTATAGCATCTGACGGGCTCTCTCCCCGGGCCAGGCTTGAATTGGAGGGGTGGGGCCGCTAGAATACGGCGCGTGCGGCTGCGCTGGCGGAAATCCTGATATCTCGGAAGAGAGGTTATAGACGTGGAAGGGTACTGCCTCAAAGACAAGAAGAAGGTGGAAATCAAGGACGCCCAGCAGGTCACCATGAAAAACGGGAAGCTGGCAACCAAAGGCGTCTGCCCGATCTGCGGCACCACGATCTACAAGATCGGCAAGGCGAGCTGACCTCGCTGCGCGTTGACGTGGGCGGCTGCTCCACGTCCGCTCACGTCAGCGCCCTTCTCGCACCCCCTCCTCGGCCGTAACAGTTGGCTCCAGGGCACCGAGCAGGACCTCGGTGGCAGAGACGGCTTGGTCCACCCCTAGGGCCTTGAAGATGGCGACGTTGGCCGGGTTGTTGACCCTGGCGATGGTGAGGGGCACGTTGAAAGCGCGCTTCGCCAGCTGGAGCGCAACTAGGTTGTCCTCATCGTCGCCGGTCACCGCTACCACCGCGTCTGCGCGCTCGATGCCGGTGGTCTTGAGGAATGCCATTTCGTCGCCGTCTCCTGACATCACGACGCTGCCCAGCTGGCTCTCCAGCCACTCGGCCCGGGCCGGGTTCTTCTCGACCACGGTGACTTCATCTCCTCGCTCCAGCAGGTGGCGCGAAAAGTAGTAGCCAACGTTGCCTCCGCCGATCACAATCACGTACATTCAGTCGTCCTCCAGTATCATCTGGCGGACACGCTCGGCTCCGGCAGTGGTCGGACAGTAGACTCGAAGCCCGAGTTTGCGGTAAGCCTCGTCGCGCACCGGATCGTAGATCCGGCAGACCACTCTTGGCACATGATAGATGTGCTGGGCGATCTGAGCGGCCATGATGTTGCGGTTGTCCCCCTGGGTCACGGCAACGAAGCAGTCCGCATCCTCGATCCCCGCCCGGCGGAGCAGGTCGGCATCGGTGCCATCACCGACCACGAACTCCCCGCGGAAGCTGCTGTCGAAGACACCCCGGGAGGCAAAGCGGTCGAAGGCGCCCGCATCCGAGTCGATGATCGTCACCTCGTGGCCTTCTCGGTCCAGAGCCTGGGCAAGCCTTGCACCGACCCGCCCGCAACCCACGATCAGGATCTTCACTGCCGTCGATCGTCGAGGGAACCAGAGACCTCACGGCTGCGTCGAAAGAGCCAGCCTTCCCCCTCCGGCTCAGCCCGGCCGGCGTCGGCAACGGCAGCTGCCGGCGAATGGTACCGGGGGGCCATGTCGGCATCGCCGACCCGGCAGTGCTGCCACGACGCCGGTGCAGGCGACACCGTCGCGGCAGCAGTGTGGACTTCATGCAAGTGGCGGACGCCCTCCGGGCGCCGCCCTCGCCGGCCCCGGCGCAGCGAGAGGTCGCGGACACCGCAGTCCCGCCGCCGGGCACGAGCCGCCTGCTTCAGGTGGCGGTTCATCACGCCCGCATTGTATGGCCGGGCCGAGGGAGGGCCGGGCGTCTTCAGGCGGCTGTTACGATGGCCCTGGAGTGCGTTTCCCGTTCACCCTCATGGGGATCCTGTCCCTGGTATTCGGTGTTTGGATCATGGTCTACTTCATGGTCCGCGGGCCGGACGGGGCCGTCAGCGGCGGTATCGAGGTGGCGATGGCCATGGTCATGATCGGCTTTGGCTCCTGGGTGGTCTGGCGACGCCTGACCGGCCGGGAGGAGGGCTGAGATCGCACCTCCTCCAACCACCGGAGTGCGGATCCTCGTGACGGTCGCCGGCCATCAGGTCGACGAGGAAACGGTTCGGCTGGCCTGCCGGATGGCCCGTCGCAAGGGTGAGGGCAAGCAGCCGTCCCATGTCTACGCCGTCCATGTGGTCGAGGTCAACCGATCGCTGCCGCTCAGCGCACCGGTTGAGAGCGAGGTGGATCGGGGCGAGCAGATCCTGGATGCAGCCGAACGCATCGCTTCCGAGTACGGCATCGAGATCGAGACCGAGATGGTGCAAGCGCGGGATACCGGCCCGGCCATCGTGGGCGAGGCCGAGGAGTGGGGAGCGGACCTGATCGTCATGGGGCTTCCCTACAAGCGCCGCTTCGGCGAGTTCAACCTCGGCAAGACGGTGCCTTACGTTCTCAAGAACGCTGCCTGCCGCGTAATCCTGTTCCGCGAGCGACTCGACGTTCACGCCGACTGATTGTCCGCGGTGTGTCCGCCCGGCACCGCCATGCTGGGCACCATGGACCGGCAGCACTACCGCCGCAGGCTGCACGCCCTCTTGACCCTGGCCCTCTCGGTGATTCGACAGGATCGCTGGCTGCTCGCCCTCCTCAGTGGGGGTTGGCTTCGGGTCCTCATGGATTCGGAGGGCGTGACCAGCAGGACCCTGCCTCTCGGCGGTACCGGTGCCCGCTGCCTGCGCGAGCGTCGGCCGATCGTCGTCCGGCGACCACCGGCCGAGATCACGGGCCCGGCCAGCCTCGTCTACGCCCCTATCGGACTGGGACGACGGCCGCCTTGCGGGCTGCTGGCTCTCGGCACGTTCGCCGACCACCGTTACACACCCCGGGAGGTGGAATACGTCGCTGCTCTGGCGATGGCCTGCATGGCCCCTGTCGCAGCCTTGGACAAGCTGGGTCTGGACGATTGGGAGTTGGCGACCCGCCTGGCCGCGCAGGGCCTGTCCCCGCAGGAGGCCTCGGCTGTCCTCGGGATCGACCGCAAGCCGGCACGGCGGTTCGGTGACGTGACGGGCCTCAGGCTGGCGGCGAACTCACGCGGGCCGGTGCCAGAGGCCCGGCCTCTCGTCAGCGCCACCTCACGTGGAGCGGTACCGCCGGTGCCATCTCCAGGTCGCAACCACCAGGGGATGCCGGGCCAGATGCCAGAGCTGTCGCCATGGCTGCAAGAGCCCACGCGTCTCGACGCTCTCCCCTCGCAGTGCCGACATGGCGGCAGCGAACTCGAGCCGGCTCGTTTCCAGGGCCACGACCAGCGTCCGGTAGCGGCGGCGGAAGCGTAGGGCACGGGGCAGGACTGACAGGACCCCCGCCAGCACCAGCAGCCCGGCCGCCGCCAGCATTGCTTGTCCGCTCAGCACCAGCGGGGCGGTCACTCAACTCCCAGGCCGACCGGGGCCAGCGCCACCACCTGATCATCCGCAGCCAGGCGCATCACGATCACACCCTGGGTCTGGCGGCCGTAGCGAGAGATGGTGCCGACCGCAGTGCGTAGGACCATGCCAGCGGCAGTGATGATCAGGATCTCCTCGTCGGGGTCGTCGGTGACCCGCAGGGCGGCCAGCCGGCCGACCTTGGGGGTGACCTTGAGCGTGAACACCCCCTGGCCGCCCCGATGGTGGGACGGGTACTCAGAGAGCGGGGTGCGCTTGCCGTAACCGCGCTCGGTCAGCACCAACAGGTCGGCATCAGGCCTGACCACCGCCATGCCAGCGACCAGATCCCCTGCGCTCAGCCGCATCCCGATCACGCCCTGGGTGTCGCGGCCCATGGGTCGAACCTCGCGCTCGGGGAAGCGGATGGCCTTGCCCTGCTGGGAGGCGATGAGGACCTCGTCGCTGCCGCTGGTGGGTGCCACCCACAGCAACTCGTCGCCGGCCTGGAGACTCATCGCAATCAAGCCGTTGCGACGGACATTGGCGTACTCGCCCATCGGGGTCTTCTTGATATAGCCGCGTCGAGTGACCATGAGCATGAAGCGAGCCACTTCCTCTCCACCGTCCGGCCTCGCGAACACCGCCGTCACCCGCTCACCAGATGCGATCTCGATCAGGTTGTTGATGGGCTGTCCCTTGGCGGTCCCGTCCCGCTGGGGGATCTCGTGCACCCTCAGCTGGAAAACTCGGCCGCTCTGTGTGAAGAACAGCATCGAAGCGTGGGTGTGGGTGCTGAGCAGGTGCTCGGTGTAGTCCTCCTCTCGAGTTCCGCTGGGAGCGTCGCCGGCCGTGGGCCGCGCCCCCCTGCGGCCTACTCCGCCCCGATGCTGAGAGCGGAAGGAACGGGTCGGCTGGCGCTTGATGTAGCCACGGTGAGTGAGGGTAACAACCACCTCCTCCTTTGGGACAAGGTCTTCGGCGGTCAGTTCGGTAGCGTCCTGGTCTGAAATCTCGGTCCGTCGTTCGTCGCCGTATTTCTTGGCCACCTCGGCCATCTCATCGGCAATCAAGCCTCGCACCTTCTCGTCCGAGGCGAGCACCGACTCCAGATAAGCGATCGTCTTGAGGACCTGCTCGTACTCCTGGTCGATCTTGGCCCGCTCAAGCCGTGTCAGCCGAGCCAGGGTCAGTGCCAGGATCGCCCGCGATTGCCGGTCCGACAGCCCGAACCGCTCTTGCAGCTGGCGGTTGGCGGTGTCGGTGTCCTCGGCTGCCCGAATGGTGGCGATCACTTCGTCCAGGTGGTCGAGGGCGATCTTCAGGCCCTCGAGAATGTGGGCTCGCTCACGGGCTCGCTCGAGGTCGAAGCGGGTGCGCCGGACGATGACATCCCGGCGGTGCTGGATAAAGATCTGCAGGGCTTGCTTTAGGCTCAGCACGACCGGACGCTGGTCGACGATGGCGAGCATGATCGCGCCGAACGTGGACTGCAGCTGCGTGTGCTTGTAAAGGTTGTTGAGGACGGTATAGGGCTGAGCCTCACGGCGAAGCTCGATGACGATCCGCATTCCGTGTCGGTCGGATTCGTCGCGGAGGTCGGCGATCCCTTCCACCCTGCGCTCTCCCACCAGCTCGGCGATCTTCGCGACCAGGTTGGCCTTGTTGACGGCGTACGGCAGCTCGTCGATGACGATCCGCTCGCGACCGTTAGGGGCCTCCTCCAGTGTGTGGCGACCGCGAACCACGATCCGACCATGGCCGGTGGCATATGCCTGCTTGATGCCGCTCCGGCCCATGATGATGCCGCCGGTGGGGAAGTCCGGCCCGCGCACGAAGCGCATCAGGTCCTCCGTCGTCGCCTCAGGGTTCTGGAGGAGGTGGATGACTGCAGCGGCCACTTCGCGCAGGTTGTGCGGGGGAATGTTGGTGGTCATGCCGACGGCGATGCCGGATGCGCCGTTGACCAGCAGATTGGGGATGCGGGCTGGCAGCCAGATTGGTTCCTGCGTTTCCTGCGTGTAGTTGTCACGAAAGTCTACAGTGTCTTTGTCGATGTCGGCCACCATCTCCGCCGCAATCGCCGCCATGCGTGCCTCTGTGTACCTCATGGCCGCCGGTGGGTCACCGTCAACGCTGCCAAAGTTGCCCTGTCCGTCGACCAAGGGGTAGCGCAGGGAGAATGGCTGAGCCATGCGGACCAAGGCATCGTAAACGGGGACGTCGCCATGGGGGTGGTAATCCTTCAGCACCTCACCCACGATGGCAGCGCACTTGCGGTAGCGAGAGCCAGGGGTAGCCCCCAGCTGCTGCATTGCGTAGAGGATCCGACGCTGGACTGGCTTTAGTCCATCCCTCGCATCGGGTAGCGCCCGAGCGACGATGACAGACATTGCATAGTCCATGTAGGAGGTCTGCATCTCCTCCAACAAGGACTTGGTCTGAATGGTACCGGCGTTACCTGGCTGCTCGTCCTGGGCCAACGGATTACTCCTCGAATCGCCTGAGCACGATTGTGCAGTTCTGGCCCCCGAACCCAAAGCTGTTGGAGATCGCCACCTCGACCTGGATGTCGCGTGGCTGGCTGGGAACGTAGTCCAGGTCGCACTCGGGGTCCGGATTCTCGTAGTTGATGGTGGGATGGATGCGTCCCCGGCCCATGCAGAGGAGGGTCGCAATTGCCTCCACCGCTCCCGCCGCCCCCAGCAGGTGGCCGATCATCGACTTGGTGCTGCTGACCGGCACCCGATAGGCATGCTCTCCCAGTGCCATCTTCAGCGCCTTCGTCTCTGAAGCATCGTTGAGAGGAGTGGAGGTCCCGTGGGCGTTGACGTAGCCAACCTCTTCCGGACCGATTCCGGCGTCGGCGAGCGCTAGCTGGATACAACGGGCAGGAGCCTCTCCGGAGTGGTCGGGCGCGACGGCGTGGTAGGCATCGTTTGTCACCCCAAAACCGCAGACCTCCCCAAGTACGCAAGCATCTCGACGCCGGGCATGCTCGAGCCGCTCCATCACCAGGATTCCAGCCCCCTCGCCAGGGACGAAGCCATCGCGGTCTCGGTCGAAGGGCCTGCTGGCTCGCTCGGGTGCATCGTTTCGGGTGGAGAGAGCATGGATGGCGTTGAAGGAGGCGATGCCAACTCTGCACAGGGAAGCCTCGGTGCCACCGGCCAGCATCACATCGGCATCGCCCCGTTGCAGGATCCGCAGGGCAGTGCCGATGGCCTGCGTGGAGGCAGCGCAAGCGGTGGTAATGGTGCCGTTGGGGCCTTTGGCACCGAACTCCATGGCCACGTGGGCTGCAGCGATGTTGGGAATCACCATGGTGGCAAACAGCGGATGAACCCGCCCAGTCATGAAGTACCGCCCGGAGTCGTCGGTGAGAAGATCGAACCCGCCAATGCCGGTGCCCATCTCCACGCCGACGCGGTAGGGATCCTCCCGTGAGACGTCCAACCCTGCCCCGGCGATCGCCTGCCGGCAGGCGGCGATGGCAAGTTGAGTAAATCGGGCACTACGCTCGGCCAGCTTGCGATCCATGTGATCGAGCGGATCGAAGCCCTGCACCTGACAGGCGAATTTGGTCTTGAGGCGAGAGACGTCGAACCGCTCGATTGGCGTCGCCGTGCTTCGGCCTGCCATCAGGCCGTCCCAGAACTCCTCGATCGTGTTCCCGAGCGGGTTTAGGGTTCCCATCCCGGTCACCACCACCCGGCTGGCGTCGGTGCTCATCTGTCGGACCGCCCCCTCAGCGTGCCAGGACCTCCCGAATCTTCCCAGCCAGGTCGGCGCGCACTGCTTGGGCCGCAACACCGATCGCGTTCCGCAACGCCCGCGCATCGGAGCGACCGTGGGCGACCACGGCGATGCCGTCGATCCCGAGCAACGGTGCGCCGCCGAACTCGCGCCAGTCCATCCGGCCCCGGATGCGGCGAACACCGGGTCGGATCATCAGCCCCCCCAGCTTGCCCACCAGCGACCGCGGGATCTCCTCCCGCAACGCCCGGAAGACGAAATCGGCCGTGGCCTCGGCCATCTTGATGGCGACGTTGCCGACGAAGCCGTCGGCCACCGCCACCTCTACCGCCCCAGCCAGCAGGTCCTTGGGCTCGACGTTCCCGACGAAGTTGAGCGGTGTCCGCTTAAGCCGCTCGTAGGCCTCCCGGACCAGTTCGTTGCCCTTCCCCTCCTCCTCGCCGTTACTGAGCAATCCAACCCTGGGATTGGCGCGGCCCACCACCTTCTCCATGTAGACCGCGCCCATCTGGGCGAACTGGACGAGATACTCGGACTTGCAATCAACGTTGGCGCCGGCATCGAGCAGATAGACCGGCTGGCGTCGGGTGGGCAGGAGCACTCCGAGCGCCGGTCGATCCACTCCCCGGATCCGACCCTGCAGCAGGATCCCGGCGGCCATGATCGCGCCTGAGTTCCCTGCCGAGACCCAGGCGTCCGCCTCCCCCTCCTTGCAGAGCCGGGCACAGACAACCATCGAAGAGTCGGATTTCGAGCGCACCGCCTGGGCAGGGTGATCTGTCATCTCCACAACCTGACTGGCGGGCACGAAGCGGAGTCCGGATTGGGAGTCCAGGAGCGGCTGAACCCGGTGGGGTTGGCCGACGAGGATGACCTCGAAGCCGAAGTCTCGGGCAGCCGCGGCGGCGCCGAGCACCACCTCCTCCGGTGCCCCATCACCGCCCATGCCGTCGACCGCCACCCGCAGCCGCCCGCTGGTCGAGGCCATCGCTGCCAGAAGGTCAGACGTCCAGGTTGCGCACGCTCTTCGCGTGCGCCTGGATGAATTTCTTCCGTGGCTCCACGTCCTGGCCCATCAGCTTCTCGAAGATCTCGTTAACCGCAGCCGCATCGTCGATCTCGACCTTGACCAGGATGCGGGTCTCTGGGTTCATCGTGGTCTCCCACAGCTGGTCGGCGTTCATCTCGCCCAGACCCTTGAACCGGTTTGAGACCTCCGCCTTGGGGCCCATACGCTTCAGCTCCCGGTCTCGCTCCTCCTCGCTGTAGACCCACTTGGTCTCTTTGCCCTTACGGAGCTTGTAGAGGGGCGGTTGAGCCATGTAGACGTGGCCTCGCTCGATCAGCTCCGGGAAGTATCGATAGAAGAAGGTGAGGAGAAGCGTGCGAATATGGGATCCGTCTACATCGGCATCGGTATTGTGAGCGCAGAGCCCGCCTGTCCCACAGATGAAGTTCTCATCCGCCTCGACCGAGAAGTCGTAGACGTAGAGGCCCTGGGGCTGGACTCGCTCTACCGACACCACCTCCAGGGCCACCAGGTCCTGCCCGACGGGAGCCGGCTGCGGGTCATCTTCCAGCGCCAGGCGGTCCGCGTCGGGGTGTCCGCCCCAGATCTGCCGGCTTGCCTCCAACTGCTCTGCCCCGCGAACCGCGATCGACCAACCCCGCCCACTCCCTTCCACCGAGGCGACCATCCCCCACTGTCCGAGCAGGTAGAGGAGGCGGTCCCGCGCCAGCCGCGTCCCCGCCCGCAACGACCAGCCGCGCTCTTCGATCGCACCAGCTCCGAGCAGCCATCCTTCCAGGAAAGCGGCCTGAAGGTCAGGTGCCGCCGACAGCACCGGGTCGCTTGAGGCAGGCCCCCTGCCCATGCCATCCAAGGCCAAGACCAGCTCCGACGCCTCCGGGCTCAGCCGCAGCTCCCCGGCCGTCGACTCTACGTCCGGCCCCAGGGAGTGCTGGACAGCCGTCCTGAGCCGCTCCATGGACCGTGGATCCCGACCACGAATGGCCACGCGTCCCCCAGCCTCCGACCCTGCTGCCTGGTACCAGCCCAGGGTCAGCATCAGGTGGGGGTTCAACTCAACCCGCGTCTCAGATGATCCGGCAGGGGGTGGGGCCGCCGCCCCGCCTACCGCGACCGGGAGCCGATGCTCCAGCCGGACGCTCCGCAACGCCGATACTCGGGGCAGCCGCCGCGGCGCAGCCAGCAGGTCGCCGGGCTTGACCTCCGAGCCACGTCGCAGCACCAGCCCATCCCCCTGGACGGCGAACACGCTGTGGCAACCGGTCACGGTGACCGAGCGACCGTAGCAGGTAATCAAGCGATAGAGGGGCTCCTCCTGGCAGTGACGGATCACCGCCTTGAGCGGCCGAAACCGTGTGGCGCCAGTGGTCACGTCGAAGCACACGACCTGGTAGTCCTCGCGTCGGCGCAGCCCGCGTAGGCAATCGTCGACGAAGTCCCCAACACTGACCAGCTCCAGGCCCCCGTCCGGACCTCGCACCACGGTGGGTTCATCGCCGGCCACGCTCATGGTCACGATGCGGTGATAGCGGAGCTTGGAGTAGTCGAAACGATCGCCCACCCCGGTGCCGAGAGCGGTGATCAGGTTCCGGATCTCCTCCGAGGTGAGAGCCCGATCCAGACGCGACTTCTCGACGTTGAGGATCTTGCCCTTAATGGGCAGGATCGCCTGCGTGCGCCGGTCACGGCCGCCCTTGGCGGTACCGCCCGCCGACTCACCCTCGACGATGAAGAGCTCGCAGTTGCGCGGATCTCGGTCAGAGCAATCGGCCAGCTTGCCCGGCAAGGCAGAACTCTCCAGGACCGACTTCCGCTGAACCAGGTCGCGCGCCTTGCGGGCCGCCTCGCGGGCGCGGGCCGCGGTCAGTGCCTTCTCCACGATCCGCCGTCCCTCGGACGGGTTTTCGTCCAGCCACTGGCCAAACGTGTCGGTCAGCACCGCCGAGACCTGGCCCTGCACCTCGGGATTGTTCAAGCGTGCCTTGGTCTGGCTCTCGAACTGGGGCTCCAGGACCTTGACGCTGATCACCGCGGTGAGGCCTTCGCGGACATCATCCCCGGTGAGGTTGGGGTCCGATTCCTTCAGCAGGCCCGCCTTGCGGGCATAGCGGTTGATCACGCTCGTCAGGGCAGAACGGAATCCCGTGACGTGGCTCCCACCATCGGCGGTGTTGATGTCGTTGGCGAAGGAGAGAACCGTCTCGACGTAGGTAGCGTTGTACTGCAGAGCGATCTCGATCTGGGTAGACTCGACCTCCCGCTCAACGTAGAACGGGGTCTGATTCACCAGTACCTTGCCACGGTTCAGGCTGCGAACGAAGGAAAGGATTCCTCCTTCGAAGTAGAAGGTGTACGGGTATCCGGCAACCTCGTCCTCCAACACCAGCGTCAACCGCTTGTTCAGGAACGCCATCTCCCGCAGCCGGTACAGAATGAGATCTCGATCGAAGTGGACGTCGATGAAGATCTCCGGGTCAGGCCAGAAGCGTACCTTGGTGCCACGCCTATCGCTCGGACCCACCGCCGTGACCCCGGCCGCCGGGATGCCCCGCCGGTACTCCTGAAAGTATTCGCAGCCGTCCCGGTACACCCACACCTGCAGGCGCTCCGAGAGCGCATTGACCACCGATAGGCCGACCCCGTGGAGTCCGCTGGCCACCTTATAGCCGCCGCCACCGAACTTGGCCCCGGCATGCAGCACCGTCAGCACCACTTCCAGCGTTGAGCGGTGCTCGGTGGGGTGGATGCCGACCGGGATGCCGCGCCCGTTGTCGTCGACGGACACGCTGCCGTCGGCGTGGAGGGTAACGAGGATGCGATCGCACTCGCCCGCCAGCGCCTCGTCGACGGAATTGTCCACCAGCTCCCAGACCAGGTGATGGAGTCCCTTGGAGTCGGTGGACCCGATGTACATGCCGGGCCGGCGACGCACGGGCTCAAGGCCTTCCAGTACCTGGATCTGTTCGACGTCGTAGGCCACGTCGGCACCGAGAGGACGCGGCCGCGCGGTCCGCCGTTGCAGCGCCGGACCCTCAGAGCTGGCGTTCATGGCCCCCCTCCGGAGCTGCCGCCCCGTCCGCGGACGGGGGACTGCTGGCGTCCTCCCAGCGCATGGGACGAGAGCGGTGACTACTGGGAAAGTAGAGGATGTTCCAATTCTATCGAACTTGCCACAATTTAGAGATCGCGCACGCGCGCGTTCCCCAATTGGCGCCAGTGCGCAGGACGGATCGCCGACTGCACCTACCGGTCGTCCGGGGGGCGCCAGCGGAGGACGGGGTGGCGAGCGGCAGCGACCTCGTCGAGACGACCGACGGGAAGCCGAGTCGGCGCCCGGTGTAGCTGCTCCGGATCCCGGTGGGCCAGGTCGACGATCTCCCGCACCGCGGCGGCGAAGGCGTCCAGGGTGGCCCTCGTCTCGGTCTCCGTCGGCTCGACCATGACCGCTTCGGGAACGATCAGCGGGAAGTAAACAGTAGGGGCGTAGAATCCGCGCTCCAGCAGCCCCTTGGCCAGATCTGTAGCCCTGACCCCTCCCTGAGCCAACGTGGTTGCGGAGGCCACGAACTCGTGCATGCAGGGACCCGGATGGGGGACCTCTAGTGGACCCGCCACCTGCCTGCGGAGATAGTTGGCAGCCAAGACCGCGTCCCTCGATGCCTGGGTGAGGCCGTCTCCTCCCATGGCCAGGATGTAGGCGAACGCGCGGACCAGGACACCGAAATTGCCGTAAAAGCTCCGCACCCGCCCGATCGAGCGGGGCCGGTCGTAGTCGAGTCGAAAGCGCCCGTCCTGCCGCTCCACGGTGGGCCGTGGAAGGTAGGGCACGAGATCGGCCTTCACCCCCACTGGGCCGGCTCCTGGACCGCCGCCTCCGTGAGGGGTCGTGAAGGTCTTGTGGAGGTTGAGGTGGACAGCGTCGAAGCCCATGTCGCCGGGCCGGCAGATCCCCATCAGCGCATTCAGGTTGGCACCGTCGTAGTAGAGCTTGGCGCCGGTGGCGTGCACCATCTCGGCCATCTCCACGATCTGGCGCTCGAAGAGGCCGAGAGTGTTGGGGTTGGTGAGCATCAAGGCCGCAACCCGGGGAGAAAGCTTCGACTCCAGGTCGCCTACGTCCACCCGCCCGTCCGTTCCAGACCGGACCTCGACCACACGGTAGCCGCAGAGGGTAGCGCTGGCTGGGTTCGTGCCATGGGCGCTGTCGGGCACGATCACCTCGTCCCGGTCCTCACCCCGCTCGCGATGGTAGGCCTGGATCATGCGCAGTGCCGTCCACTCTCCGTGTGCTCCGGCCGCGGGCTGGAGCGTCATGCGGTCGACACCAACGATCGCGCACAGCGCCCGCTCGAGCCGCCACAGCAGCTCCAGCGCTCCCTGCATGCTCTCCTCGTCCTGGTACGGATGGAGGCTGACAAATCCCTCCAACCGCGCCGCCCACTCGTTGGCGACCGGGTTGTACTTCATCGTGCAGCTGCCCAACGGATAGAACTCCTCGCTGATCGAGAAGTTCATAGAGGCCAGACGGCTGTAGTGGCGCATGATGGTCGGCTCGCTGAGGCGAGGGAGCTCGGGCGGACGCCGTCGCAGCAGATGCTGGGGAAGGCCGAGGTCGGCGTCAACGCCGGCCGCCGGTAGCCGGGGGCCGGCGAGATCGGGCTGGGTCTTCTCGAACAAGAGGGCCTCGGTCACGGCTCAGCCAGTAGCTCCACCAGGCGTTCGATAGCGGCCGGGTCGTTGACCTCCGTGCAGCAGAAGGTGACAACGTCGCTGAGTTCCGGCTCGCCCGGGTACCAGTGACCAACCGGAAGCCCGCCGAGGATGCCGGCGTCCTGCAGGCGCGCGGACCGTTGTTCCACGTGGAACATCCGGACCGGGAACTCGTTCAGGAACGGAACCTCCGGGAAGACGAGCTCGACGCCGGGAAGGGCTGCCAGGCGCTCCGCCAGCGCATGGGCCCGCTGGCAGCTCACCTCAGCCACCTGCCGCAGGCCATCAGGGCCCATGTACGCCAGATAGGCGGTGGCGGCCAGGGCGCACAGCGAATGGTTGGTGCAGATGTTGGAGGTGGCCCGGGCACGGCGAATGTGTTGCTCGCGAGCGGTCAGGGTGAGGACAAAGCCGCGTCGACCGTCAGCATCGCGCGCCTCACCAACCAGGCGGCCGGGGAGGCGGCGGACCAGCTCCGCCCGGCAGGAGATGAAGCCCAGATGGGGTCCGCCCAGGTTGGGCGGCAGGCCCAGCTGCTGGCCTTCGCCTACTGCAATGTCTGCGCCGTACTCACCTGGGGGAGCCAGCAACGCCAAGCTGATGGGGTCCACGCAGGCCACTGCTAGCGCTCCAGCCCTGTGCGCAGCCTCAACCATCTCCGACGGCTCCGACAGCAGCCCCAGAAAGTCTGGCTGCTGGAACACTACCGCTGCCGTCTCGCCATCCACCGCTTCCATACCCGAGGCGACCTCGAAGCCCCGTCCCTCGCCGTAGCAGGCCAGGACCTCCCGGTACTCCGGGTGCAACCGGCCCAGGACCACCACCCGACGGCGGCCCGTGTGGACCACCGCCATCCCTGCTGCCTCGGCCACCGCGGTGGCCCCGTCGTAGAGGGAGGCGTTGGCAACGTCCATTGCGGTCAGCTCAGCGATCATGGTCTGGAACTCGTAGATCGCCTGCAGCGTGCCCTGGCTGGCCTCGGCCTGATAGGGGGTGTAGGCCGTGTAGAACTCGGGCTTGGAGATCACCGCGTCGACTATGGCCGGGATGAAGCGGCGGTAGACCCCGCCGCCGCGAAAGCAGAACCGGTCCTCGTACACCCGATTCCGGCCAGCCAGCCTGCGCATCTCGGCCAGGGTCTCGTGCTCCGAGAGCCCCTCCGGCAGCTCCAGCCTCGGCAAGCGGATGGCCTGGGGGACGTCCACCAGGAGGTCTTCCACCGAGCCGACGCCAAGTGCTGCCAGCATCGCCCGGCGATCGGCATCCGAGTGGACGAGGTAGGCCATGCCTCAGGCCTCCGCCTCGCGGATCAGCGCGCCGTAGCGCTCCTCGTCCAGCAATTCGGGCAGCGCGCCCGCGACACGCAGCTTGACCAGCCATCCATCGCCGTAGGGGTCCTGGTTGACCTTCTCTGGAGCCGACGTCAGGTCCTGATTGACCTCAACCACGGTGCCCGCCACCGGCGTGTAGATGTCGCTTGCGGCCTTCACCGACTCCACCGCGCCCAGCACTTCGCCGGCAGCCAGTTCTCGGCCCGGCTGGGGGAGATCGAGGAACACGACGTCCCCGAGCTTGGCCTGAGCGTAGTCCGTGATCCCGATGGTAGCCACCTCGCCATCGAGGGCCACCCACTCGTGTGTCTCCGTGTAGAAGCGCTTCGGCATCCCTGTCTCCCCTGGTGCTGCCCTATGGCTTCGCCGCCGCGGGACGGCGGTAGAAGGGTAGCTGCACCACTGTGGCCCTGCCTGACCGCCGGTGGGAGGCAACCTGGACGTCTGCACCCACCTCCACCGATCCCCTCACCACCGAGGCCATGCCGATCCCGTAGCCCAGCCAGAACGAGTAGGTCCCGCTGGTCACCGCCCCAACCCGATCGCCTTCCCGCTCGACGGCGGCACCAGGTCGTGGGATGGTCTGGCCTTCCCCTCGCAGTCCAACGAGCTGGCGGCTGGGAGCCTCGCGCAGACGCAGGAGTGCCTCCCGGCCGCAGAATGGACCCTTGTCGAGCCTCACGGTCCATCCCAGCCCGACCTCATAGGGGTTGGTCTCCTCGTCCATGTCGCTGCCGTAAAGACGCAGCCCGGCCTCCAGCCGGCAGACATCGCGGGCTGCCAGCCCGCACGGTTGCACACCCAGCTCCAGGAGGCAGTCCCACAGGTGCGGCGCTGCATTCGGCGCGACGAACAGCTCCAGTCCGTCCTCACCCGTATACCCGGTACGCGAGGCGACGATCGGCTCACCGGCCAGGACACCCTCGCCGATGCCGAAGCGTGGCAGCGACCCGGCCTGGTGAAACCCCAGCCTTACCGCCAGGGCGCAGGCGCTGGGTCCCTGCAGGGCCAGCAGCGCTACCTCGTCGGTCCGATCGAGCACCTCCACCCCGGCGGGGGCTCGTTCCCTCAGCCAAGCGAAGTCCTTCTGCCGATTGGCGGCGTTGACCACCACCGACCACTCCCGGCCCCGGTAGACGACCAGGTCGTCCACGATCCCACCGTCGGGCCGACACATCAGCGTGTATTGCGCTTGATTCTCGGGCAGCCTCGCCAAATCGCCAGTGACCATGCTCTGCAGGAACTCGGCGGCGCCCTCGCCCGTCAGCGCAAGACGTCCCATGTGGCTAACGTCGAATAACCCGGCCGACGTCCTCACCGCTGCCGACTCCTCACGCACGCTGGTGTAGTGCTGGGGCATCTCCCAGCCCGCGAACTCCACCAAGCGCGCGCCGGCCGTCAGGTGGCGGCCATGTAGCGGCGTCTTCCGGATCATTCCCGGGGGCGGGGCGGCAGCGACCCCACGGAGATCCAGTCTGGCAATCCCGTGACGACCTCTATGTCCGCCGGATCCAGGTACTGCAGCAGCTCCTCGTCGTAGCGGCGGCGTGCCTCGGCCACCATTTCGCCCACGGTCACCGTCCGCTCCATGGACCACTCCAGGCGGGCGGCCAACTCCGAGTCAGTGGCCCGGCGGCCCAGCTCGCGCTCGATCGTCAGCTCGGCTGCCGCATAATCCTCGGCGGCTCGCACCAGCATCTCCGTGTCCCTCACCGCGCGTTGCTCTTCGTCCAGGGCCACTTCCATGCGCGCCGCCACCCGGCGCCGGGCAAAAGCCTCGAAATCCGCTTCTCCGCTGGCGGCGAAAGTCTCGATGGCCTCCAGCAGCGCGACCACACCCTCCTGGAAGAGATCCGCCTCGGCCAGCCCCCGATCGGCCCTCGCCGCGGCTGCGCCGGCCACCCAGCCCAAATTGGCCTTGGCAACCGCTTCCCGCGCCTGCCTGTCCCCGCGGCCAGCCGCCCTCAGCAGCTGCTCCTGCTGCGAGCCCTCCCTCCGACCACTGCTTCGCTGGCGTGAGGGTCGGCCGTCGCGCCAGGTACGCGACCCCGCCATCAGGGGTCCAATTCTATGACCACCCGTATACTGCGGCCTGACTACAGCGGCCTTGCCCGGCGCCCGACTTGTGCGCCCCAGGTCGTGATCCTTTTCGGCCTCACGCCGGTGCCGCTTGTAAAACGTGGAACATTTCCGCCCCCTCGCCGCCTGGCCCCAGGACCTCTTGCTCCTGACGCCGCTGCCGCTGGTCCTCGTGGCCAACCTTCACCAACGCTGGACGCGCGCCGGCGATCGGCGGTCCTGGCAGGGGCAGTTGGGCGCCATGGCCTGGCCGCTGGTCGGCCTCATAGGCGCAGGCGTAGTGCTCCTCGGCCTGCTCGACGCCCTCAGCACCCTCACCCGTCCGGGACACATCCAGCGCCCACCCACCTACGCAGTCGTCCTGGTCGCGACCGGGTTGGCCGTGGCCGCGCTGTCTGGCAGACCGGCCCGGGCCGCCATCTCCAGGGTGATGCCGATCGACCCGGACAGCGCCCTGGACGTCACTGCCCTGGCACTGACCGCGATCCTGTTCGGGAACCAGATCGGCGACCAGGTTTCCTCCAATGTGCTGGCCCAGATCGGCTCCGGGCAGCAGCTGACCACTCTGGATCTCCTGGCCCAGGAGATCCCCTTCCTGGTCATGGCTCTCTTCGGGGTAGGCCTGTTCCTGCGCCGGCCGCTCCGTCTGGCCTTGTTCCGCCTCGGCATCGTGCGACCAAGCCCCTGGCAGGTGCTGCTGGCACTGGCTGCTGCCGGGATATTCGTCGCCTTCGCTACCGGCGCCGACGCGCTGGCTGGCCACATCACACCGGGTCTGGAGCAACGGGTCACCGCCGCCAACCAGCACCTCTTCGGCCACCTCGAGGGGCCGGGAGGAATCGCTGCCATCGCCCTGGCCGCCGGCATCTGTGAGGAGGCGCTGTTTCGCGGCGCCCTGCAGCCCCGGCTAGGCCTGCTCTGGCCAGCTCTCGTGTTCGCATCCGTCCACACCCAGTACGGGCTTTCGTTGGACACCGCCGCCGTCTTCCTGCTCGCCATCGGGCTGGGCTGGCTGCGACGGGTGACCAACACCACATCAAGCATGGTCTGCCACGTCGTCTACAACGCTGTCGTAGGGGTGGGGATCTCTCTTCCGCTCGCTGGCCCAGCTGTGCTCGTAGAGGTGGTACTGCTGGCGGTCAGCGGGTTCGCAGCCTTCACCGGCCGGCTTGGCCGCTCAGGAGCCCCGGCTTGAACATCTCGATGATGCGACCGT
>CADDZO010000018.1 GCA_902812395.1 bacterium
GTTGACGGCAGCGCGGCCATCCGTGGCCCGGGCGCTGGGCTGGCGGTGGCGAGGTGCACGGCCACCGTCACCACCAGCGCCGCGGCTGCCACCAGGGGCACCGCAGCTGCCGGCGCGGTGATTCGGTGTCGGCGGACCCTGGTCGGACCGGCGGCGATGGCCTCCCTGATCCGTGGGCCCAAATCCAGCGGCGGTGGCGGGACCAGGGCGTCGAAGGTCTCCGCCAGCGGCCGGTCGGCCGCAGCCTCGCCCAGGATCGCCCGGCGCCGACGGCTGGCCCTGGCGATCCGGGTCCGGGCGGTGCGGACCGAGATCCGAAAGGTGCGAGCGAGTTCGACGATGGGGAGACGCAACGAGAAGAAGGCGCAGAGCAGCGCCCGGTCGCTCGGTCGGAGCGCCACCAGCGAGCGGCGCTCGACGTCCCTCACAGCTCCGGCCGGAGCTGTCGGGTGCCGGCGGCACGCGGTGAGCACGCGGCCGAGAAACGAGTGGCGGAAGCCGGCGGCTGGATCCCCCAGTTGCCAGGTCGCCAGCGCCGCCTCTTGTACGGCCTGCTCCGCCGCGGTTGCATCGAGCAGCGTGGCGAAAGCCAGGCGGTGGGCGGGCTCCAGCAGCTCCTCGAGCCTGACCATGAACTGGGTGTGGTCGAAGGCGTGGTCGGACAATGGGGACTGCTCGGTCATGGAACCGCCGGTCTCCGGTGTGTTCGAGCGCGGTGGGAGGAGGATAACGCAGGGCCGCGTCCGATCTTGACGTCTCGCCGACACATGGCGGTGGTTGACTGCCTGCTGATCGATATCGCAGACTCTGGCTATGGCCCGCACTGCAGTCACGCTCAGCATCTCCATGCCAGCACCGACCCGCAAACTTCTGGACGGTCTCAGGGAAGGGCGACCGGTGTCCGAGTATGTCCGGGGTCTGGTCGAGCAGGACGCCGCCAGACGGGCGCTCACTTCCCCGGCCATGGCCCGGCTGGAGCTGGCGAGGGCCCGTCACGAGCTGCCAGCGGTATGGCTGCGGGAGCATCGGCCGGACTTGCTGGAGCCCGGCCGCGGGAATCCCAGCGTCGAGCCACTCGACGGCGCCACTGCCGCGCTGGACCGGCTCAAGCTGATCGCGCTTGGTCCCGCGCCGCGCTGAGCCTTGGGCGCGGCGGATCTCGATCCGCCCCGCGGACACCTCCACCAGGGGGCGGTCTACACAGGGGTGCCCCTGCTCTGGTACACGGACGTAGCCCTGGCGCTCCGCTGGCAGGACGACCGCGAGCCGGGTCAGCTGCGCGTGGAGCGGGCCACCCACGATCCCGATGCCTTCCGAGACAGCCACCTGGCGGTCGCCTGGGCCCGACGGCAGGCGGTGGTGGTGCTGTCGCCGCGCCAGGAGCTCGGGCGCGGCGCCATCCGGGCGCTGGCCATGCACGGGTATCGGGAGGAGGAGCGCCTGGGCCGGGCACGGGCCAGGATCGAGCGGGGCGAGGTGCCGGAGTTCGTGCACGTGACGGGCAACGAGCGGCTGGGGTGGGCGGAGGGTGTGGTGGCCCTGACCCAGATCCTGGAGCTGCCTCGCTCGCTGTTCGAGGGCGGCTACGTCCCCGGGGTGGAGCAGGCCGCCAGCCTCAGCGATGACACTCTGGCCCTGGTCCTCGCCCGGCTTCGTGCCTACCTGGCGCTGGTGGACCGGGGTCGGCCGCGTCGCTGAGCCGCCAGCTCTTCCAGGGAGCCGATGATCCGCTCACGCAACTCGGCCTCGCTGGCCGAGAGGTTCTCGTGGTTGACCTGGAAGAGGACGGCGGTGCCGCCGTTCTCCCACCAGAGCGAGCCGGGGTCGAGACCTCGCTGCACCTGCTCGAGGTCGGGGAGCGGGCGGACTCGGATCGGCCCGGTCATCGTCGGCACCGCCGCCACGGCGTCGGCCACCAGCTCCTGGAATCTCTCCGGCGACACCCGGTAGGGCAGGCGACGGCCAGGGTCGAGCGCGGCCGCACGCCGGAAGGCCTCGTCGCTGGCGGCGGTCAGGCCGGCATGGCGGCTCAGCCTGGCCAGCAGCCTCCAGGCATCGGGGTTCTTGGGCGACCGCTCGCAGGCGACCTGGGCTGACTCCAGTGCCTCGTACAGCCGGCCCTGCCGATAGAGCTGCAAGGCACGATGGAGAGCCTCCATGCTGGCGATACGCTAGCAATCCTCGATGCGGTTCTTCCGGGCCGTGCCCCGAGTCCTGACAGCCCAGGCGGCCGACGCGGGTGGACTGGCCGACCTCTACTGGCGGGCCTGGGAGGGATGCGAACGGCACCTCGACCCGCGCCTGGTCGACGAGATGATGGCGCGCCTGGAAGAGGTCGAGGCGTGGCTGCGCGGCGGCTTCGAGATCTATCGCGTTCGGGAAGAGGGGCGGATCCTGGCCGCCGTGCGCTGCGCCTTTCCGGCTAGCGCGTGTGTGGTGGACCGGTTGGCGGTGGACCCCGCCTCGCGCGGTCAGGGGCTCGGCCGGCTGCTGCTCGAACACGCCCTCAGCCGGGCCCGACGAGCAGGTTGCAGCCGTGTCTGGAGCCAGGTCAGCCCCAAGCTGGCCGCGGCGGGCGCACTCTACCGCCGGCTGGGATTCCGCGAGGTGGCGGAGGCGCCGCTCCACCGCTGGGGAGAGCCGATCCGGCTCCTCGAGCTGCGGCTGTGAAGGACCTGGCGTCAGCTCCTCGCCCCCCGGGCTCTGGCGGACGGCAGGGGGTCCAGGAAGGTTCCACTGGGACCGACGTGAATGCTGCCGCGGATATGCTTCGGCCCGGACGAAGCCTTCGAAGCGGCCTGGTACCGCTGCGGGAGCAGAGGCCTTGTGGCCGGAGCGGGGCCGACGCCGTTTGAGCGTGCCCGCGGGTCCGATCCCGGTCGGGAAGTTGCCGGCCGAGCTCCTGGATCGGCTCCTGAGGGAGCTGGGGACGCCGCCGCCGGAGGTTGTGGTCGGTCCCGCGGTGGGCGAGGATGCCTGTGCGATCCAGGTGGGGCCTGAGGTGCTGGTCGTGGCGAGCGATCCGATCACGTTCGCCAGCGCCGACGTGGCACGCGCCGCCGTGATCGTGAATGCCAACGATGTCGCGGTGATGGGTGTCCGTCCCCGCTGGTTCCTGGCCACGGTCCTCTTGCCCGTGGGCTGCACCGAGGCAGAGGTGGTGGACCTCTTCAACGCCATAGAGGCGGCCCTGGCTGAGGTGGGTGCTCGTCTGGTGGGGGGCCATACCGAGGTGAGCAGCGCCGTCCGCCAGGCACTGGTGGTCGGTGTGATGCTGGGGGTCGCCGCCCGGGGCCGGGTGGTGGCGACCAGCGGCGTCCGTCCCGGAGACGTGGTGGTGCAAATTGGACCCGTGCCGGTGGAGGGTGCGGTCGTGCTGGCCGGGCTGGCCAGGGACAGGCCGGCAGTGGCGCCAGAGGTACTTCGCGCGGCACTGGCCGGGGCTCACCATCCCGGCCTGTCGGTGGTACGTCCGGCCCTCCAGGCCGCTGCCCTTGGTGCCGGAGCCATGCACGACCTGACCGAGGGCGGGCTCGCAGGTGGGCTCTGGGAGATGGCCAGCGCCGCCGGGGTGGGGCTCCGGGTCGACCGCGAGCGGGTTCTCTGGTTCGAACCCGGGCTTCAGCTGTGCCGTGCTCTGGGCACCGATCCCTGGCGAACCCTGGCCTCGGGGTCGATGCTGGCCGCCTTCCGAGCGGCCGAGGCCGACCGGGCGACCGAGCGGCTCCTCCGCAATGGCTACCAGGCCTCGCCGATCGCGACCGCCTTCGACGGCGACGGCGTGCTGGATCGGGATGGACGTCCCCTGGAGAGGCCCGCTCGCGACGAGGTGGCCCGGCTCTTGGAGACGGCCGAGGGCCCCGGCTGACTCCAGGACCATGGGGCTGGCGGCCTGTCGGCCCCGGCGGAGAAGGCGGCCTGCGGATGCCGAGTCGGGCCCAGCTCTACCACGATTGAGGGCGCTGTGCCGGGCCCCGCGGCGCTTCACCACCGGTCTGAAGGCCGACGCGGGGGCGCCCTGAGACATTTGTTCCGGTCTGACGGGGTGGGCCGGGGGGCAGGTGACTGGACGGGGCCCTCAGAACCAACGCGGTCCGCGTCAACGACCCGCTGGTGTATCGACCGGGAATCTCCGCCCTCCAGGGCGGAGAGGATGTCAACGAACCGAACGACAGGGACTGCGGGCCCCGCGGGTCTGACCGGCTGTGCTCCGGTGAATTCAGCCAGTTCCGGTCAGCGCAGCCGGGTCGAGGATGCGGTCGAGCTGCTCATCGGAGAATCCGCGCTCGCGGGCCAGCTCGCGGATGGTGCGCCCGCTGCGCAGAGCCTCCTTGGCGATGCGGGCCGCCTCGTCGTATCCGATCTCCGGCGCCAGGGCGGTGGCCAGCATGAGGCCGTTCTCGACCAGGGCCGGTCCCCGCTCGGTTGCGGTGAGCCCCTCGACGCAGCGCTCCGAGAAGTTCCGCGCCGAGCGGCCCAGCAGCTCCGCCGATTCCAAGAGCGAGACGGCCGCCACCGGCATCATCACGTTCAGCTCCAACAGGCTGCCGGTCTGGCAGAAGCCGATGGTGGCGTCGTTGCCCACCACCCGGGCGACCACCATCGTGAGCGACTCGATGATCACGGGGTTGACCTTGCCGGGCATGATGCTGGAGCCAGGCTGGGTCTCGGGCAGCGCCAGTTCGGCGATCCCGGCCCGCGGTCCCATCCCCATGAGGCGGACGTCCGAACCGATCTTCCACAGCGCCAACGCGATGGCGCGCAGGCGGGCATGCGCGGAGATCACCAGGTCGAGGGTGTTCTGGGCGCAGAAGTGGTTGGGGGCCTCCTGTACCCGAAGGCCAGTGAGCGCGGAGAGCCGGCTGCAGGCCCTGGCCGCGAACGCGGGGTGCGCGTTGATGCCGGTCCCGACCGCGGTCCCACCCAGCGGCACGACCAGCAGCTCGTCACGGGCCTGAGCCGCCCAGCGGGCGGCCCGCTCGACCTGCCCGGCGTAGCCGCGAAACTCCTGCCCCAGCCGGATCGGCGTGGCGTCCTGGAGGTGGGTGCGACCGGTCTTGACGATGGGCATGAACTCCTCGGCCTTGGCCGCCAGCGCACCCTCCAGGCGCTCCAGCCCAGGCAGCAGCTCCCCCTGAATCGCATCCGCCGCCGCCAGCTGCATCGCCGTGGGGATGGTGTCGTTGGACGACTGGCAGCGGTTGACGTGGTCGTTGGGATGCACCCGACGCCCCAGGCGCCGCTCGGCCAGGTGCGAGATCACCTCGTTGAAGTTGGTGTTGGTCGAGGTGCCGGATCCGGTCTGGTAGACGTCGATCGGGAACTGGTCATCGTAGGCACCGTCGGCGACCTCCTGGGCGGCAGCAACGATGGCGGCCGCCATCTCCGGGTCGATCAACCCGAGCTCGCCGTTGATCTCGGCGGCGGCCCGCTTGATCAGGGCCTGGGCACGGATGAAGCGGCGTGGGAAGCGCTGACCCGAGATCGGGAAATTGATCACCGCCCGCTGGGTGGAGGCCCCGTAGAGGGCGTCCTCGGGCACCTCCATCTCCCCCATGGAATCGCGCTCGATCCTGGTGCCGTGCCGCTGCTCGATCCCTGCCATCGGCCAGATCTTAGGCCGGATGAGCTGAAGCCTCGCCACTCGCCCCGACGGTCGGTAGGCTTCGCAGCAGATGCGGACGCGCGTAGGCGTGGGCGCGGTGGCGGCCGCGGTCGGCGTCCTGCTCCTGGCACTCGGCGTGCACCAGCAGGTCCAGTGGCACAGCTGCGGGCATTGCGTGGAGCCGAGCCCGGTGCCGGTCGCGGTCGGCATCCTCCTCCTGCTCGGGGGCGGAACCATCCTGGTCTGGGTCCTGGCCTCGTTCCTCTCGGCAAGGGCCTTCCGTGACCCGGACCTGGAGGGCTTCGCGCACAGGCCCCTGCTCCAGCGCCAGGCCCTGCCCGAGGGCACGGCAGAAGAGCCTGGCTCCGAGGCGAGCCCGCCTCGGTTCCCGCCCTAGACGGAAGTCGCGGCCTTGAGCAGGGGCATGACCGTGGAGTCCGGCTCGCGGAGGGTCGGCTGATCCGACCCCAGCTCAGGGCGGAGCTGACCGCGGCAGGACCGGCCGGATCGTCTCGGGCCGACGGCCATCGGCCCACTGACGCCTGGAACGCTCTCGACAGCCGATGGTGCTCGGAGGCCCGACCCGGGCTGCCGGGTTCCTCCTCACCTGGGTCAGCATCGTCGGTCCCGGACCGGCTTTCGCCCGGGCGCTGCTCCCTCACCCTCCGAGGCCAGCGGTGTGCAGGATCGCGAACACCACCCATCCCACCACCCCGGCCGCCGGGATGGTGATGACCCAAGCCGCGACCATGGTCGCGCCCAGACCCCAGCCCTCGGCGGTGAGCCGACGGGGGGCGCCCGCCCCCATCACCGAGCCGGCCAGGACGTGGGTGGTGCTGACCGGGATCCCGGCCAGCGTCGCCACCTGGATCACGACCGCCCCCATCAGCTGGGCGGCCATCCCGGTCTCGGGCTCCAGCTTGTAGATCCGCCAGCCCAGGGTGCGGATGATCCGCCAGCCTCCGGCGTAGGTGCCGAAGCCGATCGCGGTGGCGGCCAGCAGGACCACCCAGACCGGGACGTAGAAGTGGGAGATGTGCCCGGTCACGAGCAGGGCCATGCTCATCGCCGCCATCGACTTCTGGGCGTCGTTGGCGCCGTGTGAGTAGGAGATGAAGGCGGCGCTCAACAGCTGCAGGCGGCGAAAGATCCGGTTGAGCCGTACGAACCGTCCCCGACGAGCTGTCCAGTAGATGGCGATGATCACGACCGCAGCCGCGGCAAACCCCAGGGGAGGCGAGATCACCAGGCCCACCACCACCTTGCCCAGCACGTTCCAGCGCACCCCGGCGGGACCCCCGGCCGCCGCCAGCCCGGCCCCGATCAGGCCTCCGATCAGGGCGTGGGTGGAGGAGGAGGGGATGCCCTCGTACCAGGTGGCCAGGTTCCAGACCACCGCTCCCAGGAGCCCGGCGATGATCATCACCAGGGTTGGCCGAGGCAGCAGCGAGGAGATGGTGTTGGAGACGGCACTGCCGAACAGGGTGACCGTGACCAGGGCCCCGGCCAGGTTCAGCACCGCCGACATCAGCACTGCCTGCCGGGCGGACATGGCCCGGGTGGAAATCGACGTAGCGATGGCGTTGGCGGTGTCGTGGAAGCCGTTGGTGAAGTCGAAGCCAACGGTGATGACGAACGTGGCGACGAGCAGCGCCAGGGCCACTGCTGCTCAGGCGTTCTTGATGGCCAGGGTCGCGATCACGTTGGCCACGTGCTCGCATTTGTCCATCGTTGCCTCCAGCAGGTCGTAGAGATCCTTCCACTTGACCAGGTGAGTGGCAGGTAGCTGCTCGTCGGCGAAGAGATCGCCCAGCGCCCGCCGGGTGACCCGGTCGCCCTCGTTCTCCAGCCGGTGGATCTCCAGCCGGTGCTCCTCCAGGCCCACTAGCCGCTCCAGTCCCTCCACCGCCCGCGCGATCGCCGCCCCGGCCTGGGCCAACAGCTCCCCCATCTCCCGGGCCGGCTCGGTGATCTGGGCGACGTGGTACAGCTCTAGCTTGTCGGAGGCCTCCTCGGCCAGGTCGACGACGTCGTCCAGGGACGCAGCCAGGGCCATGATGTCCTCCCTGTCCATGGGGGCGACGAAGGTCCGGTTGGCGAGGGCGTAGATCTCGGCCGTGACCTCGTCACAGCGATGCTCCAGGTCTCTCATCCGGGGATGGCGGGAGCGTCCCTCGAGCAGGCTCTTGGACAGCTCGGTCAGGGCGTCCGAGACCAGCGAGCCCTGCTGGGCGAAGAGGTTGTAGAAGCGCCGCTCCCGCGGCACCAGGCTCAGCCTCGGGCGCCTCGGCCTGTCCACCGTCCTGTCCATGGCCGAACCATAACCGGGGCAGCTCCATCGGAGGCGACCTACGCCTCCTTGATGATCCCCTCCTGCCCCAGGATGCGGCGGGCGACCGCGATCGCCGAGGCGTAGGTGGAATCCATCCCGCGGTACGAGAGGCCCCGCGCCCCGAGGGTCCGGGCCTGGGTGTAGGGGGTGTCGGAGGCGTAGTGGACGATGCCCAGATCGAAGCCTGCCCGGCTCATGTTCACGTGCTCGTGCATCGGGTGACGGCCTGGCTGCTGGACCTCGAAACAGGCGTCCAGGTAGGGACCCGCTTCCATCTCCACCACCGTGTATCGGCCCTGGTAGTAGAACTCGAGGTAGTCGCGGTTCTGCAGGAAGGTCCCGCGCACGGTCACCGCCCGCTGGTTGTCGAGGACCGATCCGAAGACCAGGTGGGGCTGCACCTCGGCCGCCGAGAAGCAGTTGTCGAGCCAGTAGGTATTGCCAGAGTGCTCGTTGTAGACGGCGTTGGCGATCATGACGTCGCCAACGTCGGCGTTCAGGGTGGCCGCCTTGCCCATTACGTACACGCCCAGGATCCAGGGCACCGCCTCCGCCACCTGGCGCAGGATGTGGTAGGCGGCTAGGCCGAGCGGGTAGTCGATGTTGACCAGGGCGGCGCCGGAGGCCCGCAGCGCCTCCGGGTCCACCGGTCCCACCCTGGGGTCCAGGCGTGCGGGGTCGAGGCTGGCCAGCCGCACCACCTGCACGGCCGAGTCGAGTCCCATTGCCTCGGGCGGGATGTGTCGGATCCCGAGCTGTCGCTCCAGCTCTGCCCGTTGCCGCCGGTAGTTGGTGGCGTCCGGGTGGCCGTCGAACAGCCCGCGGGCGGCGAAGTAGAGCCAGTTGTCGCGCGAAGCCTCGCTCTCTCCCGACTCCAGCTTGCGTAGCTCCTCCATCAGCTCCGGATTGGTTCGGCGCGTGTGCTCGACGATCTCGGCCTCGAAGCAGCGAGCCACCCCGCTGAGCACGTTGACCAGGCTGTGCACGTTGGAGGAGACGAAGTAGATGGGGGCCTCGGCTAAACCCATCTCCTGTATCGCCGCCTGCACCGGCTGCCACCAGCGTGCCGCGCTGCGCGCATAGCCGACGTGGGAGCCACCGATCATCCGCAGCCCCAGGTGCAGCTCGCGCCGCCCGGCCAGGGCGAGGGTGGCGTCGAAGTCGGGCGCCCAGGCCTCCCGCAGCCGTTCCCAATCGTCCTCCGAGGCCCGGGCCGCCACCCGGACGCGCTCTTGGTCCATCCCTGCCTCTCGGACCAGGCGGTGGAGCTTGTTCCACTCGATCTGATAGGCGACCAGGGTCGGAACCAGGTCGTCGATGTCGGAGGGAGAGGAGAGCATCACCGCCAGGGTTCGGTTTCCGTCCCAGTACCAGGGGCGGCGCCGGGCCGGTGCCTTGACCCGCTGCCAGCAGGAGAGGTCGAGACCCAGGACCTCGCGGAAGTCGCGGGCGCCCTGCCCCAGCACCACCCGCTCCGCCCGGGCGATCTCGCGCGGCAGCCGACGCACCGAGTAGATGAAGGCGCCCATGTCCAGCTGGGGTTCCCCGGCCAGCGGATGGAGGGCCAAATCGGCGCCGCGATGGGCGTGGAGGAGCGAATCCAGCCGGATCTCGCCCGAGCTCTGCAGCATGGTCGAGTAGGTCCGGACGTAGAGCTCGACCGCGTGCCTGCCCCCGAAGCTGGTGACCAAGGGGGCGGTTACCATCCGGCCATCTCGGCGCGACGGGGGGTTCCGAATCCGGTCACCTGGGCCGAGTCTACTGGGTGCAGCAACTTACAGAAGCTTTACTCTCGCCTCCTAGCCGCTTCACAGCCGGCCGTCACCATTCATCGGCGATGAAGGACCTGCGTATGCTCTGGGGCCGCCTGCCCCGAGCCGCCCGGATCGCCATCGCCGGTGTCGGTGGCTGCCTGGTAGCAGGGGCGGCCGTGGGTGCGACCGCAGCCGCGACTGGCTTTCCCCCGGCCGCCACCAGCTCAACCCCGGCGCCGTCCGCCAGCCCCACGCCGGCAACCAGCTCTGTCTGCCAGGACTACCTGGACCACCTGGCCTCCGACCTCGGCCTGAGCCAGTCCAAGGTGACCGCCGCCCAGGCCAGCGCCCTCGACCAGACCCTCTCCGACATGGTCTCCAAGAGGCAGCTGGCCCAGGCCCAAGCCACCAAGCTCGAGCAGCAGGCCAGCAAGGCCTGCTCTTTGTCCCCGACCCTCCTGGCCCGGGCCCAGAACCAGGCCCGGATCCGCCGCCTGCTCCGGGTGGGGCTGCAGGACTATGCCAAAGCTCTGGGGATCTCTGCCTCCACCCTGCACCAGGACCTGCGTGCCGGCCGGACGGTGGCCCAGCTGGCCCAGCAACAGGGTCTGGACGAGAACGCCTTCCGGCAGAAGCTGATCGCGGTGGTCAAGCCGCAGCTCGACCAAGCGGTCCAGGCACACCGGATTACCCGGGCCCAGGAGAACCGAGTGCTGCAGCGGCTCCAGACCGGAACCCTGCCGCTCTGGGACCGCATCCCGGGGTCCACCCCGGCCGCCAGCCCGACGCCGGCGGCGGGCAGCTGAAGCGCCGGACGTCCCGGAGGGGGGAGCTCGCTCCCCCCTCAGCTGGTTGGTGGCTCCATGGGGCCGAGCCGGCGCATCAGCTCCTCCAGCAGCCGCCGGGCCTCGGGGTCGGCCATCACCCGCTGCTGCATCGCCTCCGCCGCCTGGCGGATCTCGGGATCGCTGAGCAGGCGCTGGCTCATCTCCTCGAACCGCGCGGCCATGTCCTTCATCGCCGCCTCTTGCGCCACCTGCATCAGCACCGGCTGGCTGGCCGCGGCCGCCACCGCCTCGACCTGGGCCCGGACCATGTCGACCCCTCGACAGCCCAGGCACTCGCCCTGGAGGCCGCAGTGACAGAGCTGGCGGCGCAGTCGGTCGAGCGCGAGGTGGACTGGGGACAGATCCACCGGGCCTGGCATCAGGGACGCTCCCGCCACATGGCTGCACCCACGGTACCGCCGACGGGGCCAGGCCTGCTCACCGGGGCCCGGCCGAGGTCCACCGGTGGAGGTCACCCAGCCGGCCGATGGCCCCGCCATGGAGGCAGTCGTGGTCAGCCATGACCCAGAGGATCCGACAGCTGGCCAAGGGCCTCCCCAGTTGGTCGGCCGCGTGCCGTCCAGGTCGGCCGCCGAGAGGGAGTCCAGATCGGCAAGCAACAGCACCTGGCCCTGCTGCAGCAACCCGACCACTGCGGTGGCGGGGGACGCCGCCGCCGAGGCTACCCTTGGCGGCGATGAGGGTGGGCGTCTTCGTTCAGGTTTGCGAGGAGGAGACCGGGCGTGTGTTTCCGGTCGACGAAGTGGTGTCCCGGATCCAGCGGGCGGAGGAGCTCGGCTTCGATTCGGCCTGGGTGATGGACCACGCCTTCATCGAGACCCCTCGCGGCCGGATCAGCGGGCACGACCCGGTCGTGATCCTGGCCCGGGCGGCGGCCCACACGCGCCGTATCCGGCTCGGGACCCTGGTCCTCTGCACGCCGCTGCGCTCGGCCGTCCAGATCGCCCGGGAGGCGACCGCCCTGGCCGACGCCTCCGCTGGGCGCTTCGTCCTGGGGCTTGGGGCGGGCTGGCACCGGCCCGAGCTGGACGCCTTCGGCTGCCCCGCCGACCACCTGGTGGGCCGCTTCGAGGAGCGGGCCCGGGCGATTCGCGACCTGCTCGGCGGCGGGCCGGTCAGCACCGACGGTGTCTACGAGCGATTGGCCGATGCGCAGGTGGTGGCCACTGCCCCGGCCCCGCCCATCTGGATCGCCGGCTCTGGTCCCCGCATGCTGCGGATCACGGCCGAGCTGGCCCAGGGCTGGAACCTGGGCTGGGGTCCGCCCGAGCCATCCTGGTTGGCGGAGCCGCTGGCCCGGCTGGAACGGGAGCTGGCCCGTCAGGGGCGGGACCGGAGCACGTTCACCGCCTCGGCCGGGATCGCGGTGGTCCCGGACCGGGCCAGCAGGCGGCTGGTGGACGGGCTTCGGGCCTTCGAGGACCTGGGCGTGGACGAGGCCGTGCTCTGCCTGGCCGAGGGCCCGATCCAGCACACCGAGCCGGCCTACCTGGAGCGGGTGGCAGAGGTGCTCTCGAAGGTCTGAGCCGTCAGCGGACGGCCTTGACCGTGAGCTCGATGGTGCCGGCCGGGATCTGGACCGACACCCGATCTCCGGGTTTCCTCCCGATCAGGGCACGCCCGATGGGGGACTCCACCGAGATCAGGCCGTGCTTGGGGTCGGCCTCGACCGCTCCCACCAGGTGGTAGACGGAAAGCTCGCCCTCCTCGTCCTCGACCTCGATCTCCGATCCCGGCTGGGCGATGCCGGTCGGCTTGCTGCGGTCGATGATCTTGGCCCGGGCGATCATTTCGGTCAGCTCGTAGATCCGCTCGTCCCAGCGGGCCACTTCCTCCTTGGCCTGCTCGAACTCCGGGTTGTCCTCGATGTCGCCCGGCTGCGCGGCCTCCTTCATGCGTTCGGCCGCCTCGATCCGTCGTGCCCGCGCCTGCTCGAGGTCCTGCTTGAGCTTCTCCAGGCCCCCTGCAGTCAGCAGGACAGGTTCGTTGAGATCCATGCCCCGACGGGAATAATACGCTTCGTGGCCGGGAAGCCAAGCTTGGCCGACGCTTTTTTGATCGTGGATCCCCAGGTCGATTTCTGCCCTGGCGGGACGCTCCCGGTTCCTGAAGGTGATGCCATCTTCCTTGCTGTCAACCGAGCTGCACGAAACCTGCCACTGGTGGTGGCGAGTCGGGACTGGCATCCCCCCGACCACTGTTCCTTCCGGTCCCGGGGCGGGCCCTGGCCGCCGCACTGCGTCCAGGACACCCTGGGGGCTGAGTTCCATCCCGCCCTCGACCGGGGCCCGATCCAGGCCGTGTTCAGCAAGGCGACCGAGCGCGATCACGAGGCCTACTCCGCGTTCGAGGGCACCTCGGAAGGGGTCAGGTTGGGGGATTGGCTGCGTGCACGTGGGGTGGGCCGGCTGGCAGTGGCCGGGCTGGCCACCGATTACTGCGTTCGGGCCTCGGTCCTGGATGGGCTGCGGCTGGGCTTCGAGATCATCGTGATCGAGGACGGGGTAAGGGCCGTGGAGGTGAAGCCGGGTGATGGCGAGCGGGCGGTGGCCGAGATGCGCCGGGCTGGGGCACGGTTCGCACGGAGTGAAGAGCTTGCCTGAGGACGCCGAGCGCCTGAACCGCGACTGTTTCGAGCTCTCCCGCCGCATCGCGGGGCTCGATTTCTGCGTGCCCGAAGCGGCGACCCTGGTGCGCACCCTTCTCCGCGTGGTGGGCCGGGTCGTGATCGAAGCGTGCGCTCCGGGTGCAGACCCACAGGCGTGGCCCGCTACCGAGCTGATGGCCCTGCGCTGGGTACAGGAGGCGCTGGAACCGCTCGGCTACCGAGTGTCACCCTTGCCCGGGTCGGGCCGACCCGAGGTGACCCCGGAGACCTTCGACTGGTCCTGAGTTCTCGGGAGACCTGGGGCGCCACCTGGATCGCGCGCAGTCTGGGTTGACGGGGGCACACGCCGTCGAACGCCGGCGCGTTTCCGTAAGGGCAGGTGCCCACGGTGGCGGGGACGGTGGTGCGTGGAACGACGATCCCTCGTGCCACCTGATCGGCCTGCTCCCGGCCGGATTGTCCTCGGCGCTGGCACAATTCAGTGGAGATGGCTTCCAATGCCGCGCCCACCTGCCCCAACTGCGGGGCACCCGTGACCGCCGGCAGCTGGGCCTGCCGCTACTGCGGCACGGTCCTCGATCCCCGCTACGCGGGGGTGGCCTCGCTGGGCGAGGTGGCGGCTGCGGTCCAGGCCAGCGGCCAGAGCTTGGAGCAGGCCCTGCCCGGCCTGGTCGCCTCGCTCCAGGAGGCGCTCGGCGACGCGGTCACGGTGGAGTACGAGGGCGGCGGGCTGATGCGGCGGGAGCGCCGGCTGCGGGCGCTCAGCGCCACGGTCGGCGACTACCGCTTCAGCCTGACTCGCATGGGCCACGGTTACCAGGCGGTGGTGGAGCACGTGGTCCGCGGGATCGTCCTCCGCCACGACGTCTTGCCGCCGGGCGAGTGGCTGGCCCAGCTCGGCCTCCAGCTGAGGGAGGTGGCAGCGCGGGCGGCCAGGGTCAACCCGGCCCTGGCCCGCCTGCTCGGCAACCAGTAGCTCGGCTACCCTGGCCGGCCGGAGGAGGTTGTTCATGGCCATCGATCCCGGCTCGCAATCCCAGGCCCTGCCCCAGGCCGCCCACGAGCGGCTCGCCGACCTGGAGCAGCGCGCCGCCACCGGTCATCTGCTGGCCACCACCGATCTGGCCGTGGACGAGTTCCTGCTGCTGCAGTCGGCCGGGTTCGAGCCGGTAGGGATGGTGGTCGGCAGCTCCGTCTACCACGTGGGCTATCAGCGCGGCAGCTGGAGCCAGAACCAGGAACTGACCACCCTGACCCAGGCCATGTACAACGCCCGCGGGCTGGCCCTGTCACGGCTGGCCGCGGAGGCCCAGGCCCTGGGTGCCTCGGGGGTGGTCGGCGTGCAGCTCCGGATCCAATTCCTGGAGTGGGGTGAGGACATCGGCGAGTTCAGCGCGGTCGGCACCGCGGTCCGCCAGCGAGAAGGCCAGGATTGGCGCGCCGACGGGGGTGTCCCGTTCACCTCCGACCTGAGCGGCCAGGCCTTCTACAAGCTGATCATGTCCGGCTGGCGACCCCTCGGTCTGGTGGTTGGCAACTGCGTCTACCATGTCGCCCACCAGCCGTTTCGCCAGCTGATGAAGCAGCTGGGCCAGAACGTGGAGGTGGCAGCTGCCACGCAGGCCCTCTACGAGGCCCGGGAGCTGGCCATGGGCCGGATGCAGGCGGAGGCCGAGCGGCTCAACGCCAGCACGGTGGTCGAGACCCGCCTCGAGGTCAGCTCCCATATCTGGGAGCACCACATCGTCGAGTTCCTCTCGGTGGGAACCGCGATCCGGCCCGTGACCGGGGACCTGCGCCAGCTCCAGGCCCAGCTGGTCCTGTCGATGGACGGCGGCTGAGTCGGTCGGGCCTCTGCCCACCGAGGCGGGGCTCCCCTCGGCCTCCATCGAAGCCCTAGGGCGCCGATGCCGGCCGCGCATAGCCCCTCATGCGGAGGCCCTGGCTGGCGGTGGGCCCGGGGCGGCGATCTTCAGCTCCCAGAACTCCAGGTCAGAAGAGGCGCTCCCATAGCGCCGCCGGCAGTGCGGAGGCGGAGAGCAAGCGGTCGTGGAAGCGACGGAGGTCGAAGGCGTGGCCTTCGCGCCGCCGTTGCCGCTCCCGGAGCTCGAGCAGCAGGTGCCGGCCGTAGAGGTAGGAGAGCTGGTAGCCAGGGGTGTAGGCGTAGCGGCGGACCTCGGCCCGGGCCATCTCGCCCGTCATCATCGCCTCCCGCAACAGCAGCTCCACCGCCTCCTCCATTCCCATCCGGCCGCAGGAGAGCTCGACGTCGATCACCACCCGGCAGGCCCGCCAGATGAGGCCCAGGAGCTGGACGAAACGGGTCTCGGGCCCCTCCAGGAACCCCTCCTCGTACATCAGCTGCTCCGAGTAGTGAGCCCAGCCCTCGATCAGCTCGATCGCGGTGTCGGCGCAGAGCAGCCGGACCAGCGAGGGATGGCGGTTGGCACAGGCGAACTGGAGGTGATGGCCGGGGTAGCCCTCATGCACCGAGGTGTTCAGCACCGAGGGGCGGTTGTGCTCGCCCAACGCGTCGGCGTTGGGGGTGACCAGGTAGATGCCCAGCTGGTTGGCATCGAAGCGAGCCGGTGGCTCATAGGCGGCGAACGGGATGACGGGCTGGAGGAATTCCGGGGTGGCCTCGACCAGCAGCTCTTCCTCGGCCGGCAACGTGGCCAGACGGCGGCGCTCGACGAAGCTGCGGGCCTCGGCGATCGACTCGCCGTAGCTGGTCAGCGCCTCCTCCACCGTGGCCGGATGGTCAGCCCAGATCCGCTCCGCCACCTCCTGGGCGGAGAGCCCGGGCCAGTGCCGGGCGACCAGCTCGTCCCGCTCGGCCCGGAACTGGACCAGAGCGCTCCGCCCCAGCTCCAGGATGCGGTCGGGCGGATCGGGCAGGCGGCGCAGCCGCATCAGCTCGTGGAACCCTGCCTCCCCAATGACGGCGACGGCGCCCGCCCGGGGCAGCACCTCGCCCTCCAGCCAGCGGCAGTACTCCTCTACCGCGTGCGACGCACCCGCCGCGGCCGTGTCCAGCCGCCGCCGCAGTGGCCCCGCGGGGGCGGCCGCGGCCACGCTCCGAAAGAGGGCGGACAGGCCCCGGGCGGTGTCCAACGCCACCTCACACCACAGGCGCACCGGCTCTTGGAGTTGCCCCCGGCTGGCCTGGAGGTAGGCGGGGACCGCCTCCAGGCGGGCGGCGATCGACTCCAGCCGCACCTCCAGTGGCGCGTAGTCGCGGACGAAGAGCAGGAAGATACCGGTCCCGATCTGGTCCGGAGCCTCGGGCATCCGGGCCCAGAGTCGGATCTCTTCCAGCTGGTGACGGGCCAGTGCCGCCCAGTAGCGAGCGGCCTCCAGCTCGATCGGGTCCTCCCCCGACTCGGCCCGGGACAGGTCAGCCTCGAAGCCGTCGAGCAGGTCGAGCAGCTGGCGGGGACCCTCCAATCCGCCCTCGGGCAGGCGGTTGTCGTGCTGGTGGAGGCCGTGGAAGCTGGCCTCGACGGGCCGCAGCTCCATCATCCGTTCGAAGAAGCGGCGGACCAGGGCATCCAGGTCGATGGTGCTGTGCGCTGCCATGGGATCCTCGTCAGCTCGGGTGGTCGCGAAACCAGGCCACGGTCTCTTCCAGGCCCTGCTCCAGCGGCACCAGCGGCTCCCAGCCGAGCAGGCTGCGGGCGCGGGAGGCGTCGAGGGCGGAGGTGCGCTGGTCGCCGGGCCGCGGTGGCCCGTGTACCTCCACCGCCTCCACTCCGACCCGCTCCGCCACCAGCCGGAGCAGAGTGTTGACGTCGCACTGGCGGCCGGTGCCGATGTTCACGTGGCCGCACGCTGCCGACTCGATGGCGGCCAGGTTGGCCCGGACCACGTCGCCCACGAACACGTAGTCGCGCGTCTGCAGTCCGTCCCCGTTGATCACCGGCTGCTCACCCGACAGCAGCCGGCGGCAGAAGATCGCTACCACCCCTGCCTCGCCGTGGGGGTCCTGGCGTGGACCGTAGACGTTGGCATAGCGGAGTGCGAGGTAGCCAAGCCCGTGCTGGGCCCGGTAGCAGTACAGGTAGTGCTCGAGGGCCAGCTTGGCCACCCCGTAGGGGGAGACCGGCCAGGCCGGCTCGGTCTCCGGGGTGGGGAGCACGGCGGCGTCGCCGTAGAGGGCCCCTCCGGTGGAGGCGAAGATGAAGCGGGCGCCGGTCTCGCGTGCCACCTCCAGCATGCGCAGGCCGCCCACTACGTTCACGTCCGCATCGAGCAGGGGCTCCCGCACCGAGCGACTGACGCTGGCCATCGCGGCGTGGTGGCAGAGGACCTCCGGGCTCCACTCCCGGATGGCGGCAGCCGCCTCCGGGGAGCGCACGTCGAGGCGACGGAAGACGGCCAGAGGGTTCACGTTCTCCCGTCGGCCCGTAGAGAGGTCGTCGACGACCAGCACCTGGTCGCCCCGCTCCACCAGCGCATCGACCAGATGGGAGCCGATGAACCCTGCCCCCCCGGTGACCACCACCCTCATTCCCGGCTCATCCCCGCGCTGGGCACAGCCGTGGAGTGTAGGCGAGGGGGCGCCTCGCAAGCGAGCGGGCCGCCACTCCTTGGCCGGCCATGGGCGGGTCGCCCAGTCCCCACTCCAACAGGCGGGCCGGGCGCCGACCAGGATGGCCTGGTTGGGCAGACGTTCCTGCAGCCCGGCCAGCAGCCGCTCGGCGGCGGCGCGCCGGCAGGTCCGGTGTCTCCGAGCCACTGGAGCTGTTCGAGGAGGACGAGGTGTCGCCGTCGCGGGTGGCTGCGCGCCGCCTCACCGGGGGGCGCCGGCCCGCTCCGGATCTCTGGCAGCTGGTCTTGGGCCACAGCCCCGGTCGCGCAGTTGACATCCTCTCCACCTAGGGCCTGGGGTCCTGCAGCGGCTGCAGGACGGCAGGTTGTAGCAGAGGGTCTTGCCCGGGGCGGTGGGGACCCGATCGGGCGTGACCTCACCGGGAAGCTGAGCTGGATCGAAGGCCGGGATTCCGTCCATGCCGTCGCTGCCGGCAGCAACCATCAAACATGTGTTTGATGGTCAAGTGGCTACGCTGGATTTCGATGCGGGTCGCGATCGTGGCCGACGTGCATGGCAACCTGGCCGCCCTGGAGGCGGTGCTCGAGGACCTGGACGGGGTTCGTCCGGACGTGGTGGTGCACGGGGGCGATCTGGCCTTCAACGGCCCCCGACCGGTGGAGGTGGTGGACCGGGTGCGGGAGCTGGGCTGGCCGGGCGTGATCGGGAACATGGATCAGGCCCTGGGCGGGCGTCCGACCGAGGCCCGCCTCGCCTGGGCCCGTGAGCGCCTCGGCCCCGAGCGCACCGCCTGGCTGCAGGAGTTGCCGCTGCAGTGGAGGGAGGCGGACCGGCTGGCGCTGGTCCATGCCGTCCCCGGTGACCCGTGGCGGGTTGTCAACCCGGAGGCGTCGGACGAGGAGCTGCGGGAGATCTACGGCCCGCTCGGGGCCGCCGTCGCCGTGTACTGTCACATCCATCGCCCCTACGTCCGCCGGCTGGGCGATCTGACCGTCGCCAACACCGGCAGCGTTGGATTGCCGCATGACGGCGACCCACGTGCCTCCTATCTGGTGGTCGAGGACGGTCGTCTCGAGCACCGGCGGGTCGCCTACGACGTGGAGCGGGCGGTGGCCGAGGTGCTGGCCTCCGGCCTCCCGCTGGCCGAGGCGGTCGCCCGGACCTACCGCACCGGCCTCTTCTCCCGCCAGCCCTGACCGTCGGCGCCGGGGCCCATCTGGTGCGGGTTGGGCGGTGGTCATGGCACCGGCCTCGCACGACCCCCTACGGTTGTAAACGTGAGGCTGCTACGGCTCGCCGGCGATGCCGTCACTCCGGAAGCGATCGTCGGGCGGGTGCTGACCCATGACGTCGGCCACGGTTTGCGCAAGGGAACGGTGCTCGCTGCCCAGCACTTGGAGCTGCTGCGCCAGCAGACCGAGGTCCACCTGGTCGAGCTCGACGAGGGCGACCTGCACGAGGACGAGGCCGCCCGTCGGCTGGCGGCGGCGCTGGCCGGACCCGGCACCGAGGCCACCCGGCCGGTCCAGAGCCAGGTCCGGCTGGTGGCCACCCGGCGCGGTCTGCTCCGCGTGGACCGGGAGGCAGTCGAGCGGATCAACCATCTGCCCACGGTCGGGGTGTTCACGCTGGTCGACGGGCAGGCGGTGGAGCAGGGGGAGGAGGTGGCCGGGACCAAGGTCACCCCGGTAGCGGTGCCCGGCTTTCTCGTCCGGGAGGCGGAGCTGGTGGCGGCGGCGGCCAGACCGGTGCTGCGGGTCGATCCCTTTCGGCCGCTACGTACGCTGGTGGCGGTCACCGAGCGGCTGAAGCCCAGGGCTCGACAGCTGTTCGCCCAGGCGGTGACGCGCAAGCTGGGCTGGTACGGGGCCGATCTGCTCGGGGTGGTGGAGGTGGCCAGAAGCGCCGAGGCGGTCCGGGGCGCGTACGAGGAGGCACGACGGCGGCAGGCCGAGGTGGTCATGTTCGCTGGTGCCTCCTCGATCGATCCGCTGGACCCGGCCTACGCCGAGCTGGCGGCAGCTGGGGGCGAGCTGCTCCGCCAGGGGGTGCCCGCCCATCCCGGCAGCATGCTCTGGCTGGGGCAGCTCGACCGCACGCTGGTGCTGGGCGTGGCCTCCTGCGCCGGCTTCGGTCGGGACACCGCCCTCGACCTCCTCCTGCCCTTCGTGTACGCGTATGGCCGCGCCGACCAGCTCGATTTGGCCGGCCTGGGCTACGGGGGCCTGATCGAAGCCGGGGCCGGGCGTCGGTTCCCGCCCTACGGCGCGGCCCCGCCCTGAACCGGAGACCGGTCCCCGCCTGGGGGGAGCCGTCGCCTGCCCGCAGTCGGGAGCTTGATGGCGCGGGCGCATGGGTGTGCCGCCCTCGTCTCCTCGGGATGTCAGCCTGGCGCCAACGCGTCGGCGTCGGCGTCCGCACCGGACGTCTCGATGATGGGCATCTCCAGCCCCTCTGGCCAGTCGCGGTCTGCCATGGCGGCGAGGAAGGCGTCCACCCGCTCGACCAGGCGCGCGAGCTCGACTCCCCGGTGGCGGGGCAGGTAGGGCCGCAGGTAGCCGGCCCCGCTGCGCCACTTGTTGATCGCCCCCCTCCGGTTCCTGCGGCGGTAGTGGAGGCAGCCGGCGGCCACTTGGATCAGCCCCTTGTAGAAGCCGCCATCCGGCCCGTGCCGATCCGGCATCCAGGCCTCCTCCCAGGCCTCGTGCGCCTCCCAGTACCGGCCATGGTTGAACAGTTCGATCCCGTGGCGGAGGCTCACCTGCCCGCCACCTGGAGGGTCACGGCAGCCAGAATCGGGGCGTGGACGAGCCCCGAGGACCGGCGGAGTACGCCCGGGTCAACCTCTCCAGCGACCCGCTCTACCGCTACGTGGAGATCACCAAGCCGGGCGGGGTGCCGGGCAAATCGGAGCAGGAGCTGATCGACCATCCCTGGGTCCAGCGCCTGCGTCGCATCCACCAGCTCCAGAGCGCCTGGTGGGTGTTCGCCACCGCCGAGCACTCTCGCTTTCAGCACTCGCTCGGGGCCATGCACCTGGCCGGCGAATGGGCCGGACGGCTCTATCCGACGCTGCGCCAGCAGCACCCGGAGGTGCCGTCGCGGGCGCTGGTGGTGGAGACCCTGCGGCTGGCCGGCCTCCTCCACGACGTCGGCCACGGTCCCTTCGGGCACTTCTTCGACGAGCACTACCTGTCCCGCTGGGGGATCGACCACGAGGTAGTGGGGCGCCGGATCATCCTGGACGAGCTGGCCCCGATCATCGCCGGCATCCGGGCAGCCCCGGACGCGGACTTCGAGCCGGACGAGGGCCTGGACCCCCGCTGGGTTGCCTACCTGATCTCGGCGGCGCCGCTCCCCGACTTCAGCGCCCCGTCCTGGCTGGAGGCCTTGCGCCCGCTCCTGCTCGGTCCCTTCTCGGCCGACAACATGGACTACGTGCCCCGCGACGCCTACATCTGCGGGGTGGCGGCCGGCCCGGTGGACGTCCGTCGGATCATGCACTACTCGTTCATCTCCGAGCACGGTCTGACGCTGCACGGCCACGGGGCCGAGGCCCTCTTCATGTTCCTTAGCGTGCGCCTGTACCTCTACCACCAGATCTACTTCCACCGAACGGTCCGGCGTATCGACCTGCAGCTGCGGGAGGTCTTCGCCCCGACCATGGACCGGTTGCTGGGCGGGAACCCGCTGGAGCGGATGACCGCGCTGCGGCGGCTGGATGAGTGGCGGCTGATGGGAGAGGTCGATCGCTGGGCGGAGGAGCCCCCGGACGAGGCCGCCCGGGAGCTGGGACGGGGGTGGGCCGACGTGCTCGCCCGGCGCCTGCGCTGGCGCTTGATCTACTCCGCCTACGCCGAGTCGCACGGGGTGCCCCGGGGCGCGCTCACCCTCACCCGGGACGAGTTCGCCCGGCGCATCCGCGAGCGGCTGCCCTCGCAGTTGCGCTCGCTGGTCTTCGAGGTGGACGTGGCGGCCCAGGAGTCACGGGCCTTCAATCCTCTGGCGGAGGCCGGCGACATCCTCATCTACGATCCACTGGAGCGGAGCTACCAGCGCTCGCGGGTGTTGGATCTGTTCCGCCGCCTGCCGGTGCGGATGGCGATCTTTCGCATCTTCGCCCCCGACGAGCGGGGCCGCGACCAGCTGATCGAGACCGCCCATCGGGTGCTGGCCGAGGCCTGAGCGAAGATTGAGCCCGTGATCCCGATCGAGCGGATTCGGGCGGCGGCCGAGCTGGCCCGCCCCCACGTGCAGCGCACCCCCCTGTTGCCCTTGGATGGGGCCTGGCTCAAGCTGGAGCTGCTCCAGCCCACCGGCAGCTTCAAGGTCCGAGGCTTCTTCGCCGCGGCCCTCTCGCTTCCCCCGGAGCGCCGGGCCCGGGGCCTGCTCACGGTGAGCGCCGGCAACGCCGCTCTGGCCTGCGCCCGTGCCGCCCAGGAGCTGGAGGTGCCCTGCCGCGTGATCACCTTCGACGTTGCCCCCGAGGCCAAGCTGGAGGGCATTCGCCGGCTCGGGGCCACGCCGGTCCAGCTCCGCCGCCCCGAGCTCCTTGCCTGGATGGCCAGGCGGGGCTGGGAATCCGAGCCGGAGGTCTTCATCCACCCCTTCGCCGACCCCACCGTCCAGGCCGGCCACGGTGGCATCGGGCTGGAGATCGTGGAGCAGTTGCCGGAGGTGGAGCGGGTAGTGGTGGCGGTTGGCGGCGGCGGGCTGATCCACGGCGTCGCCTCGGCCCTGAAAGGCCTTCGTCCCACGGTGGAGGTGGTGGGCGTGCAGTCGGCCGGCTACCCGCTGTGGGCGCGGACCATGGTCGAGGGAACGCCCCTGGAGCTCCATCCCCAGACCATCGCCGACGGGACCACGGCTCCTTACGACGCGGCCATGGAGGGGCTGCTGCGAGAGTGCGTGGATCGCTGGGTCACGGTCCCCGAGAACCGTCTCCGGGCCGCGGTTCGGGAGCTCGCGGTGCGGGCCAAGCTGGTGGTGGAGGGCGCCGGCGCGCTCCCCGTTGCGGCCCTTGAGCAGCTGCCGCCGGGGCCGCCCACGGTGGCGGTGGTCAGTGGCGGCAACATCGACCCGGGATTGCTGGCCCGGCTCCTCACCGACACTGGTTGAGGCCGAAGAGCCAAGCCTGGCGGCGGCGCTCCTCGGCGCCGGGGCATGGGGGCGAGCCGGGGAGACGGGAACTCGGCCTCGCCTTCAGCCTCAAAGATCCGGCGCCGGGCAAATCGGAGGTGGCGTTGGACAAACCGCCGATGCTTCGGGCAAAGGTGTCAGGGAAGACCCCACGCCGCTCTGCCCGCGGTCATGCCGCGAGCACGTCGCTGCAGACCTCGAGCGCGCGCTGGACGTCGGTGGCCTCGATCCCGTAGTGGGTCACGAAGCGGACCCCAGCGGCGCCCTGGGCCCCGCCTAGAAGACCTCGTGTGCGGCAGTCTGCCACGAACGCCCGCGGGTCTCGGTCCAGCAGGCGGAAGCGGACGATGTTGGTCTGGACCGTGCCCAGGTCGATCTCGATGCCAGGCAGCTCGGCCAGGCCCTCGGCCAGGGTCTGGGCGTTGGCGTGATCCTCGGCCAATCGCTCGATCATGTGCTCGAGCGCCCACAGACCGGCCGCCGCCAGGATTCCGGCCTGGCGCCAGCCGCCCCCCACCATCTTTCGCCACCTGCGCGCCCGGGCGATCACCTCGGCCGAGCCGCAGAGCACGCTCCCGACCGGGCAGGCCAGTCCCTTGGACAGGCAGAAGGTGACGGTGTCGGCAGCGGCCGCGATCTCGGCCACTGGCCGGCCCAGGGCCACGGCGGCGTTGAACACTCGGGCCCCATCCATGTGCACTGCCAGCCCGTGCTCGTCGGCCACCCGGCGGATGGCGGCCAGCGCCTCTAGGGGCCAGACCACGCCCCCGGCCCGGTTGTGCGTGTCCTCCACGCAGATGGCCGCGGTCAGGGGCTGATGGATGTCGTCGGTAGGGCGGATCGCGGCCACCACCGCATCGGGATGGAGAACTCCGTGGTCGGAGACCAGCGGCCGGAGCTGAATCCCGCCCAGGGTGGCGGCGCCGCCACCCTCGGACATGAACACGTGGGAGCCGGCCTCGGTGATCACCTCCTGGCCGGAGCGGGCGATGGAGAGGATCCCGAGCAGGTTGCCCATGGTCCCGCTGGCGACCATGACCGCCGCTTCCTTCCCGGTCAGCCGGGCCGCCCGCTGTTCCAGGCGGTTGACGGTCGGGTCTTCGCCGAAGACGTCGTCGCCGAGCTCGGCCGCGGCCATGGCGCGGCGCATATCGGGTGGGGGGAGGGTCACCGTGTCGGAGCGCAGGTCGATGGGGGCCACTGCCCCACTGTACGGGGCGGCGGCCGGGAAGGTCCCGGCCGCCCACCAATCAGTGCTCGGCGGTCTCCGGCGAAGCCGCCTCAGCCGCCTTGCGGGCGCGCGCCCGCGTGGACCGCGTCGAGGGCGTCGACTTGGCTGCCCCGGCGGCACGGCGGGAGCCGGTCCGGGCGGCGGGCACCCCCTTGACCAGGCGATCGACCTGGGCGGCAAGCGCGTCCACCCGTTTGGCCAGGCGCTCGACGTCGGCCTTGCTGGCGGTCTTGTCGAGACCGGTCTGGAGCCGCTTCAGCCCCGCCTCGATCGCCTTCTGGCCCTGGCCCAGGCTCTTCTCTAGCTGCCGCTGGACGTCGGCGGGTAATCGTCGCTGGATGTCGCGCAGGGCGCCTTCGGCCGCTCGTGCCACCTGGTCCACCAGGCCGGGCTCGCCGTCCTTGGCGCCCGATGACGCAGTGCCCTTGGTCTTGGCCATCAGCTGCACCTCATGCAATTGCGGACGCCAGGTCCGCAGCCATAACGCATTGCGTTATAATAGCTCAAGCATGGCGGCACAGAGGCATGTGATCAAGAAGTACGCGAACCGCAAGCTCTACGACACCCAGACGAGCCGGTACATCACGCTCGGCGGCATCTCTGAGCTGGTCCGGGAGGGACACGACATCCAGGTGATCGAACGCGACACCGGGCGCGACCTGACCTCGGTCATCCTCTCCCAGATCATGGCCACCGAGGAGAAGCGGGGCCGGACGGACGGTGCCGCGGCTCCGGCGCCGGTACGTGCCCACGGGCTGTTCGACTACGTCCGGCAGCGTCTGAGCGGGCCTGCAGCCCTGGTCTCGAGCACGGTCGAGCGGGGGCGGTCCGATCTGGAGGAGCTCGTCGACCTGGCCGTGGAGCGGGCGCTGGAGCGGTTCTCGATCCCGACCCGACGCGACCTGGAAGCGCTCAGCGCCCGGATCGCTGCCCTGGAGCGACGGCTGGATCGGGTCACCCGGACTCCGTCGAGGCCGGTTCAGGCCTGAGGTCAGGCGACCCCCCGGGCGTGGCCGGCCCCTGAGGCGGGCGGGGGCGTGCAGGCGCGCGTCCCGTGGAGTAGGCTGTGGGACCGATCCGGCCCCCGGGTACAGCGCGGTTGGCCGGGTGTTCGGTGATTCTGTCCGGGCTTGGGTGCCCAGAGGCATAGATCGATGGGTTCACCGCGCGAAGAGGGTCTGTCGTCCATGGAGTTCGCTGGGGCGTGCTCCGCACCCCCACTGGGCGCCGCTCTCGGTACTCGAAGGTACCGACCCGTCGACTCCATATCCTTCGATCGGTCGATCTGGCCGCCGCCCAGCGGTGGCTGCCTCGGAGTTCTGTGATGGCGGTGGAATTGCAAAAGCGGTCAGCGTACGCCGTCGCCCAGAAGCGCTTCGACGAAGCCGCGGACGTGCTCGGTCTCTCCGAGGACGAACGACGCCTCCTGAGAGACGTCAAGCGTGAGCTGACGGTTCACTTCCCCGTTCGCCATGAAGATGGATCTGTCCATCTCTACACGGGCTTTCGGGTCCATCACAACATCAACCGCGGCCCGGCGAAAGGTGGCCTGCGCTATTCGCCTGACCTAACCCTGGACCTGGTCAAGGCACTGGCCATGCTGATGACCTGGAAATGCGCCGTGGTGCGCATCCCCTTCGGTGGCGCCAAGGGTGGGGTGGTGGTCGATCCGCGCGCCCTCACCCGCGGCGAGCTGGAGCACGTCACCCGCCGCTACGCCACCGAGATCGCCCTGCTGCTGGGTCCAGAGCGTGACATCCCGGCTCCCGACCTGGGCACCACCCCGGAGGTGATGGCCTGGATCATGGACACCATGTCCATGCATGCCGGTCATTCGGTGACGGCGTCGGTGACTGGCAAGCCGGTGGACGTGGGAGGCTCGGAGGGCCGCCAGGAGGCTGCCGGGCGGGGCGTGACCTACCTGACCCTGGAGGCGCTGAAGTACCTCCAGGTGACCGAGCAGCCAGCCACGGTGGCGGTCCAGGGCTTTGGCCAGGTGGGCAGGTCCGCTGCCCGCTTGCTGCACGAGGCAGGGCTGATGGTGGTCGCGGTCAGCGACTCCAGAGGTGGGGTCTACAACCCGACTGGTCTGGATCTCGATGCGCTGGAGGAGCATCGCCGCTTCCGAGGCCAGATCTCCGGGTTCAAGAAGGCCGATGACATCTCGAATGCGGAGCTACTGGAGCTGCCGGTGACGGTGCTGGTACCGGCCGCGATCGAGGATCAGATCACAGAGCAGAACGCTCCTCGCATCCGCGCTCGGCTGATCACGGAGGCCGCGAACGCTGCTGTCACGCCCGAGGCCGATGCCATTCTGGCCGACCGAGATGTCTTCCTGATCCCAGACATCCTTGCCAACTCAGGTGGTGTCATCGTCTCCTACTTCGAATGGGTCCAGGACCTCCAGGAGTTCTTCTGGGAAGAGGAGGAGATCAACACGAAGCTGCATCACCTCATCACCCGGGCCTTCTACGAGGTGCTGCACACGAGCGTCAACCGGCGGCTAGACATGCGCCGGGCCGCCTACGTGCTGGCGGTTCAGCGGGTGGCCAACGCGACCAACGTGCGCGGCATCTACCCCTAAGGATGGAGGTGGCGGACGCTCAGCTGGCGATCAGGGCGACGCTGCGCGGCTGCCAACCAAGCCCCTGAGGGGAAGCTCCGCAACATCTGCGCCGGTGCAGTGCCCGATATCAGCTGCTAGCAGGCGCGTGCAGGTACCTGTGTGGAGCCGGGCCGTAGTGCGTCCACCCGGTGGCGAGCATGGTCGGCCCACGCTGGCACAGCGGCGCGGTCCGCTCGCGAGACATGCAGGTCCGACCGAGGGTGGACCTTCAGCGAATGCCCTCGGGCTCTCGGGAGAGCAACGCCGGGCTCTCCCACTGAGCCGGAGCTCCGTCGGGTTCTTCCAGCGTGTCACAGGTGCGGGCCTGGCTGATCCAGTAGTCGACCATCTCCAACGAGGGGGCGCCGGCCAGGCCGACCGCGTCCACGATCTGGTCGTGCAGCTGCTGGGGATCGGCTCGCTTCAGGATCTTGAGATTGGTGATGCCCAGGCGTCGGATAACCGGGATGAACCGCTCCATGCCCGAGATCTCGAGCATGGCGCACTGACGCCCGAACTCGAGCAAACGCTCAGGGCTGATGCCCGTCCGCTCCGACAACCGTCGGCGGTCGATCTCGAGCGTGGTCGCGTGCAGGAGCTGGTTCGTGTGCCGAATCCCCTGCGCCCGAAGCCGCCGGCAGTCTTCCGGCGAAATACCGCGCAGGTACTCGAGCGTCTTCATCGCCATCGTTCGGCTCCAAGCATAGGCGGCCGGGCACCCGGGTTCCTGCGGGAAGAGCTGGGGACGACGGCGGTCGGCGGCGCCGCACCGGCTTCGCGAGGCGCTGGGAAAGGGGCTGGCGGTGGGGGACGCGG
>CADDZO010000019.1 GCA_902812395.1 bacterium
CGGCTGCTGCTGGCCGAGCGGTTCTTCCCCAGCTCTCAGACGTGCTCTGGCTGCGGGACAGTGAAAGCCAAGGCTGGCCGAGCGCACCTTCCGCTGCGAGGGCTGCGGCCTGGTCATCGACCGGGACGTGAACGCTGCGAAGAACCTACTCGCGCTCGCCGTCAGTGGCAGAGGGGCCTGTGGAGCCGAGGTAAGACCCAGCCGTGCTGGGCACACGGCGATGAAGCAGGAGGGGACCCCACGAAGCAGGCTTCGTGGGGTCCCCAAGCAGGAACCCGGCGCCGCGCAAGCGGGTAAGACCGGGACCGCCACCGGGCAACCGGTGGCTGCGGGTCGGCTGGCTAATAATGCTCACTGATCCGCAACGGCACAATGTCGGGTGTGTCGCGCCCCATCGTCGCCATCGTGGGCCGTCCCAACACCGGCAAGTCGACCCTCTTCAACCGCTTGATCGGGCGGCGGCGGGCGCTCGTTGACCGTCAACCGGGACTAACCCGGGACCGGCTCTACGGCGTCGCCGAGTGGCGTGGGCGAGAGCTGTCGGTGGTGGACACTGCCGGCCTGGACCTCGGCCGTGGTGACGCCTCCCGCTCGGCGATCGAGGTCCAGACCCGGGTTGCCATGGAGGAGGCCCAGGCGATCGTCTTCCTGTTGGACGCCCGGGCCGGCGTCACCGCCCTGGACCGCGACATCGCCGATCTGCTCCGGCGATCCCGGCGCCCGGTGGTGGTGGCGGCGAACAAGGTCGACGAGCCAGGTCGCTCCTACCTCGAGCACGAGGTGGTGGAACTCGGCTTCGCCGACCCGGTGGTGATCTCGGGCCAGCACGGGATCGGGATGGACGAGCTGTTGGACCGGGTCCTGGCGGTGCTCCCAACGCCCCAGGAAGGAGGCCTGGACGCGGCGCCGGCAGCCCGGCTGGCGATCATGGGCCGACCCAACGTGGGGAAATCCTCGCTGCTCAACCGGATCCTGGGGGACGAGCGGGCGGTGGTCAGCGAGACCCCCGGCACCACCCGCGACCCCGTGGACACCGAACTCAGCTTCGACGGACGTCCCGTGGTCCTGGTCGACACCGCCGGCGTCCGCCGCCGGCGGGCGGCTCGCGACCGCCTGGAGCACTACAGCCTGCTGCGCGGCATCCGGGTCATGGAGCGCTCGGATGCGGTCCTGCTGGTGCTGGAGGCGCCCGAGGCGGTACTTCACCAGGATCAGCAGCTCGCCAGCTACGCGCTCGAGGCGGGCAAGGGTTTGGTCCTCGTGGTGAACAAGATCGACCTGATCGAGCCCGCCCGGCGCCGGTCCAACCAATGGCAGCGGTTGCTGGCGGCCGAGTTTCCATTCGCCCGCCACGCCCCCGCCGTCCTCGTGTCGGCTGCGACCGGACAGGGCGTCGAGCGGATACTGCCGACCGCCCTGGAGGTGGTGGAACGACGGCAGACGCGCGTCCCCACCCACGAGCTCAACCGGGTCTTGCGCGAGGCCTTCTACCAGAAGCCGCCGCCGAGCTACAAGGGGAAGCGGCTGACACTCAAGTTCGCTACCCAGGCCGCATCCGAGATCCCCACCTTCGTGCTCTTCGTCAACGACGTGGCTCTGCTCCACTTCGGTTATCGCCGCTACCTGGAAAACCGCCTGCGGGAACAGTTCGGGTTCGCCGGCAGCCCCATTCGGCTCGTGCTCCGGTCCGATCGGGAGAAGGCCCCTGCCAGCTGAGAGGCCAGACTTCCAGCCCTTTGCCCTGGAGGAGTGACAGTCGCGCCATGAGCAACCGGGTTGCCGTCAATCTGGCCGACAGCGGGGTGCGGGCCGTCCGCCTCCGGGAACTGGTCGAGCACGGATTGGAGTTGGACCGGCTGCTTGAGCTCGAGCTGCAGGCAAGGTGATACGGGTTTCCCGGTCCCAGACCTCTTCGGGCTGCGCTGCGGCGCCTACGCCGAGCCTCGCGTGCCCATTCCCGCAAGGAGAAGGGCTCTGCCAACCGCAGGAAGAGCGCGCGGCGACTGGCGCGTATCCATGCCCGGATCGCCAACTGCCGTCTCGATGCCTTGCACAAGGCCACGACCTGGCTGGCGACTCGATACGAGACGGTGGTGGTCGAGGACCTGAACCTGGCCGGGATGGTCTGCAACCGGAGGCTGGCCCGGAGCCTGGCCGACCAGTCCTTCGGGACCATACGGCACCAGCTCGGCTACAAAGGATAAACGCCTGTGGAGCCGAGGTAAGAACCCAGCAGTGCGGGCACACGGCGATGAAGCAGGCCCCGGCACCGTGCAAGCGGATAAGACCGGGACCGCCACCGATCGGTGGCTGCGGGTCGGCTGGCTAGTGCTCACTGACCCGCAACGGGATGAGCTGGTCTACGCCATCCTTGACCGCGGGTTCGCGGCAACTGCTCGGCCCGCTGAAACCTGAACCGCGGCCACCCTGGCGGGGCACCCTGAGTGCCAATGCTCGGCTCACTTGGCCTGCTGGTCGCTGGCTGTGTCGGCACCGGAGGCACCGGGACAGCCCGGCATTCTTCCGGACCCCGACGATGCCTGCAGCGGCGCCGGACCCGAGGGATCGCCGCCTGGGGACCGACAGGCGTCCTCTGGCGCGGAAAACGGCTTGCGGTCCCGGGAACGATGCGGGACCTGGGAGGCCAGATGTGCCTTCGCTGCGAGGCAGCGCCCGACGGCGTTTACAAATGCTTGCTCACGCTCGGACGCCTTGCTGACGCCAGCTGCGATGGTGTAATTGCATGGCGATCGGTATGCCGCACAAGGTCCTGGTGGTGGACGACGAAGACCACATCGTGGAGCTCGCCCGCCTGTATCTCGCTCGTGAGGGCTACCAGGTCGAGGCCGTCACCGATGGCGCCCAGGCGCTGACGCGCTTCGGGCAGATCAAGCCCGACTTGATCGTCCTCGACATCATGCTGCCCAACGTCGACGGTCTCACGATCTGCAAGGAGATCCGCAAGCTGAGCCAGGTCCCGATCATCATGCTCACCGCCCGCGACGAGATCACGGACAAGGTGGTGGGGTTGGAGGTCGGAGCCGACGACTACCTGACCAAGCCTTTCCATCCCCAGGAGCTGGTCGCCCGAGCCAAGGCACTGTTCCGGCGGGCGCGGCTGGAGCCCGACCAGCCCCGCGTGATCCGGGCCGGGCGGCTCGAGGTCGATCTCGAGCGACACGAGGTCCGCTACGGGGAGGGGCGCGTCCACCTCCGACCGAAGGAGTTCGACCTTCTGGCGCTGCTGGCCCGGCACCCGGGCCGCGTGTTCCAGCGCTCGGAGCTCCTGGACCTGGTCTGGGGGTATGACTTCCCCGGCTACACACGGACGGTGGACGTCCACGTCCAGCAGCTTCGCGAGAAGCTCTCTCGGGCGGGCGTGTCCGATCCGGCCATCCACACCGTGTGGGGCGTCGGCTACAAGCTGGAGATGGCACCCAACTGACCCTTCGGTTGCGCCTGCTGCTGGCGACGGTCGGGATCGCCGCCGTGAGCCTCGTGCTGAGCGGGACCTTGACCTGGGTTCTGGTCAGCCAGCTGGAGCTGCGCAACGCTCAGGAGGAGCTGGGCCGCAACCTGCTGGTGGTTGCATCCGAGCTCCGCAACGCCACCTGCCTCGTCCGTTCCCGGGTCAACCCTCGCCACTGCCTGCGAGCGGCGACCAGTGCCTCCCAATATCTGGGCATCGTCGAGTTCCAGATCAGTTCCCAGGTGGGCGGGGGTACCCGGATGATCCTGCTCGATCGCGCCAACCCGCCAGGGGTCCTCTATGACAGCGCCGGCCAGCTGCCGGTGGGGGCGCCGGTGGGCACCGGTGCTCGCGTGCTCGAGCCGCTCACGCCCTCGCCCACGGGTCGGCCTCCCGTCTACACCGGCACCTTTCGCAGCCATCGGGCGGTCTGGGACTTTGTCGCCACTCCGATCGACAACCGGTTCGTCAGCCTGTTGATCCTGGCCCGTCCCCAGAGCTCGATCACGGCCCAGGCCACCAGCCAGCTGTTGCGGCCGATCCTCATCTCGGGCGCGGCCGCCCTGGGCTTGGCCCTGCTGGTCACACTGGCGCTCAGCCATACGATCACCCGGCCGCTCCGGGAGCTCAGGGGCGCGGCCGAGGATCTGGCTGCCGGCAACTACGGGCGGCGGGTGGGGGTCACGGGAGACGACGAGATCGGCGTGGTCGGCCAGGCCTTCAACCGAATGGCGGAGGCGGTGGAGCGGGCACGGGCCCAGCAGCGGGATTTCCTGGCCAACGTCTCCCACGAGCTAAAGACGCCGCTAACCAGCCTGATCGGCTTCAGCCAGGCGCTGATGGACGGAAGCCTGCGCAGCGAAGAAGAGAAGGCCCGGGCGGCAGCGATCCTCCACGAGGAGGCGCAGCGGGTGTTGCGCATGTCCCAGGAGCTGCTCGATCTGGCCCGGGTGGAGGCCGGGCAGATCACCTTCAACCTTCAGGCGGTGGATCTGGGCGTCCTGCTCAAGCAGGAGGTGGAGCTGATCCGGCCGCGGGCACAGCGGCGGGGGCTGGAGATACGCCTGGCCTTCCCGGCAGAACTGCATCCGGTGCACGCCGATCCCGATCGGCTCCATCAGATCCTGGAGAACCTGCTGGACAATTCGGTCAAGTACGCTCGCCCGGGGACCCCGGTCGGGATCGCGGTGGCGGATGGCTTCGGCCGAGTTCGAACCAGCGTGGTCAACCAGGTGTCCGACCCGGCCCCCGATCCGGCGCGTCTGTTCGAGCGGTTCTACCGGGCGGCCCACTCCCGCGGTTCGGCGTCGGGGGCGGGATTGGGGTTGGCCATCTGTCGCGAGCTGGCACTTGCCCAGGGTGGGAGCCTGACCGCCGAGCTGATCCCACCTGGCGCCCTCGCCGTTCACCTGGAGCTGCCGGCGGCGGGTCCGCCGCCCTCATCGGCTCGGGAGCGACAGCAGGGGCCCCCGGTCTTCCTCCCCGGTCCGAGGCGGCGCAGCTGAACATCTCCGGCCGCCGGGCCTACCCGAGTGGGTCCGGTGGTCTTCAGCCCGAAGACCTGATCCTCACCCCGCTCCAAAGCCTCGGTCTCTGCCTCGGCGAGACCGGCGCGATGGGCCAGCCTCGATGTAGTGGGCGACCTCATAGGGCACGTCCAGGGCCAGGGCCGTGGTGAAGGTGGCGAGTTCTCGGAGCCGGGCTGGGAGCGAGGACCGCTCCCGTACCTGCTGGGAGAGCGCGAACACTGGGTCCACAAGGGCCGGCTGGTGGGCGAGGACTCGGAACCAGTTGGCGACCTCGCCCCGCACGAGCGCGATCCTTCGGTACGCGTCCGTCACCAGTGGATCCCGGGCGCCGGCTGGATCGATCAGTGGAAGTCGGGACATCCCTCTTCCTCGCCGATCTCGCGCTGCCTGCCGACGGCGTAGACACCAAACTCCCGGAAGCAGGTCGTCTTCCTCGAGCAGCACTGCGGAGCGGGTGTGGGTGCCGCGACGCAGGGCCACCGCGCCGGCGAGGGCCTGGACCAAGCTCACGCTGCTCCGACAGGGAAGCCGACGCCGATCACCTTGCCCAGTACGGTCAGGTCGGCCTCGTAGCCGAAGACCGGCTGGGCCCCACCGAATCCGAGTCGAAACGAGCGCTCAGGATGGGCCTGGGAGGCCGCCTGGAGCACCCTCCGCCAGGCCACCCGGATCCCTTCTGCCTGCCCGAAGTGGGCGGTCATGCACAAGGCGCCGAAGCCGCCCTTCCCGCCCAGGGAGGTCCGGATCAACCGGCCCCAGACCCAGACGGAGAGCAGCGTCATCGTGAGCGGTGAGGCCGCGGCCCAGGAGGTACGGCCGTGAATGCCGACGATCCGACCGGCCCCGAGAGCGCCCGTTACGCACAGGAACCGCTAGACCCAGCCCACCCAGGCCAGGGGGGCGGCCCGAAGGGCGGCCTGACCCGAGCGCACGATGTACGCCTACCCGGACTGCGGGGGCCAGCAATTCGGCCAGCAGTGGTGCGAGTGGTGCCGGAAGCCCTGCACCCGGGTCGGGTTCGCCTTCTCGAATGCGACGAGTGCGGCTGTGTCCACCTGCTGGGGGACGTCCTGGCCGGGTTCGGCATCAGGCTCGAGGAGGATGCCCTGCCGATCAAGCTCCGCCCCAAGACCAGGAGGCAAACCCAAGACTGACCCATCGCCGACCCGCCGGAGTGCCGTCGGGGAGCGGAGTTCAGGCTATGCGGGGGCAGGTTCCCCGACGTCGGCTTCGAGCGGTACTGCGACGAATTCGTGGCCCACTGCGTCACGAAGCGCCAAGCCGAGCATGTGAAGACGGCGATCGGGCGCCGACTGGAGGAGTGCGAGCTGACGATGCATCCGGAGAAGACGCGTATGTGTACCGCCGGGACAGCAAGCGGCGGGCCTCGTATGAGCACGACTGCCCTGGCTACTCGAATCGAATCAGAGTTGGTCCGGCGGCAGCAGCAGCACCGCCGGATGCTCGATCAAGCCCTGCACCTCTCTCATGAACTGGGCGGCAGTGGCGCCATAGAAGACCCGGTGGTCCACCGCCAGCGTCATCCGCATGACCTTACCCACGGAGAGGCGACCGTCCTCGACCACGGCAGCCTCCTTGATCCGGCCCACGGCGAGGATCGCAGCCTCGGGCGGGTTGATGATGGCGGCGAACTCGTCCACGCCATACATACCCAGGTTGGAGATGCTGAAGGTGCCACCTTCCAGATCCCCCGGCTGAGGTCGACCCGATCGTGCCCGTTCGATGACCTGACGGGACTCGATGGAGATCTGGATCAGATCCTTGCGATCGACGTCGTGGACCACCGGGACCAGCAGCCCCAGGCCCTGAGCCGGCGCCACCGCGAGCCCGATGTTGACGGAGCGTTTCCGCTCGAAGCGGCCGTCCACCCAGGAGCTGTTGACCTGGGGATAGCGGGTCAATGCGATGGCGCAGGCTCGAGTGAGGAAGTCGGTCATGGTCACCTGGGCGGCACTGGGCACCTGCTCCTTGAGCTGCTCCCGAACCTTCACCGCCTCGTCCACCCGGGCTTCGACGGTGACGTAGAAATGGGGGACGGTCGCCTTCGACTCCGCCATCCGGCGGGCGATGGTGGCCTGCATCCGGGTCGGTTCCACGATTTCGACCTCTGGACCTGCCGGACGCGGTGCCGGCTGAAGGGGCCGAGGTCCGGATCGCCGTCGAGCGGCCGCCAGCACGTCCTCCTTGACCACCCGGCCCTCGGGTCCCGTTCCCTGCACGGCGGACAGATCGACACCGAGCTCGGCAGCCAGGCGTCGTGCCACCGGCGAGGCCTTGACCCGCAGGCCATCGGTGGTGGGGGAGGGCTGCGAACCAGCAACGGCCACGGGTGGCTCTGCCGCCACCGCCTCGACTTGCGGTGCCGGTGCCTCGACCGATGCCACCGGAGCCTGCGGCGGCGGCGCCGGCGGCTCCTCATCGGGGCCGGTGATGCGGGCGATCAGCTGGCCGACCGGGACCGGCTTGCCCCGATCCACCACGATGTGGAGGATCCCATCCGCCTCCGACTCGATCTCGAAGCTGGCCTTGTCGGACTCGATCTCGGCCAGCACCTCGCCCTTGCGGATCTGCTCACCGTCCCGCTTCTTCCAGTCCAGGACGGTGCCCTCCTCCATGGTGTCGGAGAGCTTGGGCATGTTGACGTCGGTCATCTCGGCGCCTCTCTCAGGCCGCTACCCGCCGGCCGACCACGCGCAGGGCTTCGCGGACGATGTCGTCGACCGAGGGGATGGCCGCCCGCTCCAGTTCCCGGTTGTAGGGCATGGGGACCTCAGCTCCCCCCAGGCGAAGGATGGGAGCGTCCAGATCGTCGAAGACGCGTTGCTGGAGGCCGGCGGCCACCTCAGCGCCGACCCCATAGGTGGTCCACCCCTCTTCCACCACCAGGCAGCGGTTGGTCTTCTGCACCGAGTCGATCAGCGTGGACCAGTCGATCGGGCGTAGCGAGCGGAGGTCGATCACCTCGGCGTCGACGTCCTCGTCCTCCAGGCGCTGGGCGGCGAGGCCGGCCAGCACCGCTTGCCGCGAGACTCCGACGATGGTCAGGTCCCGACCAACCCTTCGCACCGCTGCCTTGCCGATGGGGGTCTCGTAATCGTCGTCGGGAACCTCACCCCGGGTGTTGTAGAGGCTCATGCTCTCCAGGAACATGACCGGGTTCTCGGTTCGGATCGCCGCCTTGAGCAGTCCCTTGGCGTCCTCCGGTGTGGTCGGAGCCACCGTCAGCAGCCCCGGGATCATCGCGTAAAGAGCCTCGAAGCTGTGCGAATGCTGGGACGATAGCTGATGACCGGCACCGCCCGGCAGCCGCACCACCAGGGGTACGGTCACCTCGCCACCAAACATGTACCGGATCTTGGCCGCGTTCTGGACGATCTGGTCGTAGGCCAGCAGCGAGAAGTTGATGGTCATGATCTCGACCACCGGCCGCAGGCCGGAGATGGCGGCACCGATGGCGCTGCCCACGATCACCTCCTCGGCGATCGGAGTGTCCACCACCCGCATCGGCCCGAACTGGTCCAGCAGCCCCTCGGTGACCCGATAGGAACCACCGAAGAGACCGATGTCCTCGCCGATGCAGAAGACCCGGTCGTCCCTCTCCATCTCCTCCTTGAGTGCCTCGCGCAGTGCCACCCGGAAGAGCTTCTCAGGCACGTTGCGCCTCCCACTCGCCGGCATAGAGGTAGCGGTAAAGCTCCTCCACCGGCGGGTTCGGACTCTGGTCGGCGTAGCGGACGATCTCCTCGATCTCTGTGGTCACGTCCTCCTCGATCCGCTCGAACTCCTCGGGAGCGGCGATCTTGGCCTCCTCCAGCCGCTGCTGGAACGACACCACCGGATCGCTGTGGCGCCAGCGCTCCTTCTCCTCATCGGAGCGGTACCGATCTGGGTCCACCACTGAGTGGCCACGGAAACGGTAGTTGACGGCCTCGATGAACCGAGGCTGCGAGTCCTGCCGGGTCTTCGCCACGACCTCCGCTGTCCGGTGGAGCACCTCGAGCACGTCCATGCCGTCGATCCGGATCGCTTCCATGTCATAGGCGCAGGCCTTGCGGTACAACTCGGTCACCGCTGACGCGCGCTCGACCGCGGTCCCCATCCCGTACTGGTTGTTGATGCAGAACCAGACCACTGGCACCTGCAGCACTTTCGAGAAGTTGAGCGACTCGTGGAAAGCGCCGATATTGGTGGCACCGTCGCCGAACATGCAGAAGACGATGTCGTCGGTGGCTTCACCGGCTGCCGCCCGCGCGGCACCCGGGAAGGCGTGCTGGTACTTGATCGCGAATGCCGCCCCCACCGCCAGCGGCAGGTGTCCGCCGACGATGCCGTAGCCGCCCATAAAGCGGTGGCGCAGATCGAAGATGTGCATCGAGCCGCCGCGCCCGTGGGCGACCCCGGTCTCGCGGCCGAATAGCTCCGCCATCACCGCCTTGGGGTCGACGCCCCGGGCGATGGCGTGCCCGTGTTCGCGGTAGCTGGTGTAGATGTAGTCGCCTGGCCGCAGGGCCAGGATCCCGCCCACCACCGTCGCCTCCTCGCCCAGGTTGAGGTGGCAGTAACCGCCGATCTTGGCCTTCGTGTACTCGACCTGGGCGCGCTCCTCGAAGCGGCGGATCAGCAACATCAGGCGGTACAGCGCGAGCAGTTGGTCGCGGTTCTCCTTCTTCAGCTCAAGACGGTCCGCCTCCAGCTCCAGTGCAGGCGGCTCCGGCCTGGGCAGGGAGGCGGCCGCGGTCTCCGAGCGGACCGAACGTGCCACGTGGCTCTCCTCGGTGGACTGGATGGATGCCGATGCCTGGGACCGCGCGGCGGCCATTCGGGGCCGGCGGTTCGGGATGTGGATCGCCCGCCCGTCCGCGGCCAGCGCCGCCTCCAGCATCGACTCGGGTAGGGTGGGGTGGGCGTGCATGGTCAGCTCCAGGTCGTGCAGCGTCAGCCGGTGCTGCACGGCCAAGGTCGCCTCGGCGATCAGGTCAGTGACCCGTGGCCCCACCATCTCCACCCCAAGCAGGGTGTCGTCACGGGCGTCGGCGATGACCTTGATCACCCCTTCCGTGCGCCCCAGGGTGAGCGCCCGGCCCAGGGCTGAGAACGGGAACCGGCCGACCTTGACGTCGATCCCGCGCTCGCGGGCCTCGCGCTCACCCAGGCCCACGTTGGCGATCTCCGGGTCGGTATAGATGCAGTTGGGGGCGGCGTGGTAGTCGGGGACGCGGTCGGCGACGCCGCAGATGTTCTCGACCGCACACACCCCCTCGTAGGAGGCGACGTGGGCCAACATGATCCCGCCGATCACGTCTCCGATCGCCCAGATCCCGGGGACGCTGGTGCGGAGGTGGTCGTCCACCACCACCCGGCCACGCTCAGTCCGCACCCCCGCCTGCTCCAGGCCCAGGCCCTCCGTATAGGGGCGACGGCCGGTGGCCAGCAGTACCACTTCGGCCGGCACCTCCTCGGACTGCCCGTCGACCCGGAAGCGGACCCTGAGGCCGTCCCTGGCCTTGATCACCGCCTCGACCGCGGCCCCGGTGTGCACCACCCCGCTGATGCGCTCGAAGTGGCGGCGGTAGACGTTGACCACGTCCTCCTCGACCATGGGCAGGATCTGGGGCATCAGCTCCAGCACCGTGACCCGGCAGCCCAGGGCGGCGAGGCATGCGCCCCACTCCATCCCCACCACCCCGCCGCCGATCACCACCATCGACGAGGGAAGCTCGGTCAGCTCCAGGATGCCGTCCGAGTCGATCGTGTGCTCGGCCCCGGGGATGGGGAGGCGAGACGGAATCGAGCCGGTGGCGAGGATGATGTGGCGGGCCGAGAACTCCTCCTGTCCTACCTGGAAGTGCCCGCCGCCCAGCAGCCGGCCGTGGCCACGCAGCACCGAGATCCCGTTGGCCTGCATGAGCGAGCCGACACCCTTGACCAGCTGGTCAACCACCTGGTCCCGGCGACGCCGTGCGGCCGCATAGTCGAATCCGAGGTGGTCGGCGACAACGCCGAACTCGCTCCCGCGCCGCAACTCGGTGTACAGCTCGGCTGACTGGAGCATGGCCTTAGTCGGGATGCAACCACGGACCAGACAGGTCCCCCCCAACCGATCCTTCTCGACGATTGCGGTGCGGGCTCCGAGCTGGGCTGCCCTGATGGCGGCGACGTAGCCACCCGGCCCGCCGCCGATCACGGCGACGTCAAAAGGGTCGGGCAAGCATAGCTCCTTTCGATGGACCCATTCACGTGAACTATGCCCAGGCCCACTCCTGGCCCCCGAGGCGGGGATCTGTTGGTTCAGTCACCGGGCCGGGCCCCACGAACAACCCCAAAGGTACGCGCTCGAGGAGGGTTCCTGGGGTCGAGGGGGCGCGAGCGGGTGTCGCCGAAGTCCGGCGCCCGAGGTGTCTCGCGGGGCGGCGGATGCTCGCCCGGTGATGCCAGTCCCGGCCACTGTTACGAATGGCGGCAGCACCGGGCCTACCGCGACCATTGAGCCAGGCCCGCGCAGTCGGAATCGCTCGCCGGCTGCGAGGCACGGCGCCGCGGCCCTGACCATCGCCGAGGGGGCGTTCATGGCGCCGTGGGCGCTCCGGCCCCCGAGTGCGTATATCTCTACTAAGATATCTTGCATGACGAATCGGCTCGGAGGGAGGAACCTGTGGGCGCTGACCGTCCTGTGCCTCCTCTGGGAGCGACCCCTTCACCCCTACCAGATGCTCCGCCTGATCCGAGAGCGGCGGAAGGACCGCCTGCTCGACCTGCGTGGAGGTTCCATCTACAACACCATCCGGCAGCTGGAGCGGGCTCACCTGATCGAGCCGGCCGGGACCGGCCGGAACGGCCGGCGCCCGGAGCGGACCGTGTACCGCCTGACCGACGCGGGCAGGCAGGAGGCGATCACGGCGCTGCAGGAAGGCGTTGCGTCGGCGACGCTGGAGCCGTCGCGGTTCCTGGCGGCGATCGGCTTCCTCAGCCGGCTCACGCCCTCGCAGGTGCTGCAGGCTCTGCGGCGCCGGGCGGAGGCGCTGGAAGCCGAGCTGGCAGACCTGTCGCCCGATGTGTCGATGGAGCGCAGCCTCGACCTGCAGCGGCTGGGGGACCTGGCCCGGGTCGTCCTGCTCGACGCCGAGTATCTGCGGACCGTCAGGCAGGCGGAGCTGAGGTGGACGCGAGGGCTGATCGCGGATCTGGAGGCCGAACGTCTGAGCTGGGACTTTCAGGACATCATCGGCAGGATGGGAAGGAGCGTGCCGAATGCGCCCGAGTGATCGCGTCCTCGGCATCGTGCTGGCGGTTTGCGTGGTGGTGGCACCGCTGGTGCTGGCAGCCTGGTTCGGCCTCTGCCCGCAGTACGACAACCCGGGCTGTCCCAGCCCCGGGGCGGAGAGCGTCTTCGATGCCTTCCGTACCGCGCCGGCGGCGGCCCTGGAAGCGTTTCTGGTCGTGAACCTGGTCGCGCCATACCTGTACCCGTTGAGCTACGTCGGACTCGGAGTGGCCGCCTGGAGGCGCGCTCCGTGGCTGGCCCTGGCCGGGATCGCATGCGGCTGGCTGGGGAGCATGCCCTGGGGCATGATCGCCGACCAGGCCTTCCAGACCATGCAGATGGCGCAGGCGGGCCACGATGCGGTCTTCGCCCACGTCGAGCGTCAGTTTGGTTCGAGCTGGCAGCTCCTGATCGTCTTCGCCACCTGGGTGGGCGGACACCTGATCGGCTACGTCCTCCTCGCCGTCGCGTTGGCCCGGTCCAGGGTGGCGCCCCCATGGGCGGCGGCGCTGCTCATCGCCGGTGCGGTGCTGATGGGGCCGGTCGCCTATCCCAGCCACCTGGGTCTACTCCAGGTAGCCGGCTACGTTGCGGTGGCGGTCGGCAGCTGGCCGGCGGCCGCCGTCCTCGCCCGGAGCGGGGGACAAACGACGAGCGCCACCGTCCCTCGCAATCCCGCCCCACACACCTGACCGAGGCGCTCGGCTACCAGCGGTAGGGGAGCAACCTCGGTGCCGGTGTCATCTCGTGGCTCGCCCGCGACCATCCCGAGGACGTCGCCGCCATCCACCTTGCGACCCCTCTAGCCTCGGCGTTCCGTCGCCGGCTCCTGCTCGCCACGCTCACCTTGTGCTGGCCGACCGGAACGATCACCTCGTCACTGGTGCCGTACCGGGCCTACCGGCACCTTCCCGGCGCCACCCTGCCACTCGACGACCCGGCACCGGTCCCGACCGCGATCAGCATGTTGGCGGGGAGCGCGTCCCCTTCCCGAAGCCGCCTCGTTCGCTCGCCGAGCGCTGCTATCGGGTGACGGCCTGGGCGGAGCACGAGGTGGGCGGCCACTTCCCCGCCGCCGCCGAGCCTCGGCTCTTCGAGGAGACGCTCTGCCGGACGCTCCACCCCCATCTGGCCGGGTGATCGGCGAGAGGCGACGCCGCATCGACAATCACTGGCACGGTTGGACGACGGCACCCACGGGCTGGTCGACGAATCCGGCCCGAAGGCGAGAGAGCTCCGCGGTCCGGGTCGCCGGCCACGCCTCCGACGACATCTACTACGGCGTCGCCGAGTGCTGGTTGGGCGGATCCTCAGCTCGGCTTTCGGCCGTAGGCGATGGCCATGGCCACGCGGGTTTGTTGCCCCTCGAACTCCTCCTGAGTACGCCGGATCGTCTCGGCAGACTCCTCCGCCGAGAGGGAGGATCCCACCTGGACCTCGCACAGCCGGGTGAACAGGGCTCGCATGTCGGAGGCGAGGAAGGAGCCGATGCGGCCGCCCCACTCACCAACCGCACACGTCACCTCGTGGCGGGTCACCTCTTTGAGAGGCGCCGATCTGAGGTAGTCGTCCAACCGGTCGAAGACGACCCGGGTCGAGTCCAGACCCCGAGAGGCAGCCATATCTCTCATGATCCCGAGCAGGCGTTCGGTTGCCGGACCGGCGTGGAGGAACTCGATCATGGGCTCGGCGAGTTCGACCCAGCCCCCCGGCTGGGTGACCCGAACCAACTCCGCCACCACCTGAGGCCACTGCGCTAGCGGGATGCCCGAGACCAGGAAGCGCTGGTGGACGAGGTCGAACACCCCATCCAAGAAGGGCAACCCCTGGAGCACGTTCCCGCGCACGTGTCGGTAGCCAGAGGGGTGCTCCCCTGGACCCGCCATCAGGTCGAACCCCACCACCAGCGCCCGGGGGTGCTCCCAGCAGACCTCGATCCCCCAGCGCCCGGTCCCGGTGCCCACGTCCAGCACCCGCCCCGGCTCGGTCACCGGGGCCAGGAAGTTGCTGCCCAACGCCTCGCGCAGGGCGTCGTGCTGGAGGTCCAACCGGTCGGCCTCCCTCGGATGCCGAGGGAACAGGTACGAGGAGCGTTCCCGCTCCGCTCTCTCGGTCATGGCCAGCTCCACCTCCCCTTTCCCCGGGCGGCTCCACCGCCCAGGCGATCATCCCCTGAGCTCCGGTCGTCCCCAGCAGCGCCCGCCGGGCGGCCTGGGCCAGGCCTCACTGGCGCCGCTGGACGCGTAGTCCAGCAGCCGCCGCCGAGCCGTCTCCGGATCGAGCAGCAGCTCCCCTACCGCCTCCTCGAGCAGGCCGTCCGCCCAGCGAGCGAAGTCCTCAAGTCGGCGGTGTAGGCTCGGCTGGTGGCCGGGGGCCGGCCGGAATGAAGCGTGTGACCAACCGCCCGGGTCGACCTCGGGCGCCCTGGCCGGTGGCTGGCCATCGGTCGTCCGCGTCCCCTGCACGCGTCGAGTATGCACCCGACGTTGGCTCGACCAACGCGCGTTTCCCCCACCCTCGATCCCGTCCGGGGTCGAGGTCATGCGTTGATCGAAGCCGCCGCCACAGTACCCATCGCTCTCCATGCCGGCGAGGGCGCCCTGGTGGCGATGGGTGCCGGCGTGTTGGGCGGTTTGCTGCCGGACCTTGATCATCCCGACTCCTCCACCGTTCGTTGGCTGCCCTGGCTGGCGACGCGTGAGGGACTCTATCGGGTTGGTCGCTGGCGACCGGGCGGCGTGATCTGGCATCGGGACGAGGCGCATTCGTTGGCAGCGGCGGTGATCGCGGCCGGGCTGGTCCTGCTCGTCGTTATTCCGGTGCGCGCCAGTGAGCATGAGTCAGTCGACCGCCGCGCCAGACGGTCTTGGAGCCGAGCTGGTGCCGCACGGTCCCGAAGGACTGGTCGGCTCCGGGCCAGCCTTCGGTTGCGGAGTATCCCGGCCAGGTTGAGGTCCTCGACCACCACCGTCTCATATCGAGCAGCCAGCCAGGTCGTGGCCTTGTGCACGGCATCGAGACGGGAGTTGGCGATCCGGGCATGGATGCGCGCCAGCCGCCGCGCGCTCTTCCTGCGGTTGGCAGAGCCGGTCTTTTTGCGGGAATGGGCGCGCGAGGCTCGGCGGAGGCGCCCCAGCGCAGCCCGAAGCGGCTTGGGACCAGGGAACCGGATCACCCGACCCCGATGGTCCACCGCCGTGATCAGGGCCGAGATCGCAACGATGGTGTGCCTACTGGCACGAGCAATAGCGCTCTGGACCGCCCAGCTGCACGTCACGGATATCGGGTGTTGACTTTGACCGACCGGACGGTTTAAATACTGCCGTGGCCCCTGCGACGACCGCCCACGAGGCCCTAGCTCCGGAAGCGGCGACCGAGCTGGTGAACCTGGCCACCGTCCTCGCCGACAACCGCTACTTCCTTGGTCGCCGCATCTCGGAGTGGACCATCAAGGCGCCCGGGCTTGAGCAGGGCGTTGCCTGCGCCGCCGTGGCGGGCGAGGAGATGGGGTTCGCCCGCGTCCTGTACGGGCTCGTCGAGCGGATCCCCGCGGCCGGCAAGCCGGTGCCCCTGGTCACCGGTTCGGACCGCACTGAACACTTCTGCGTGGCTTTCCTGGAGCGGCCGTTCGGCAGCTGGGCCCAAGTGGTGGCCGCCTTGAACCTCGTCGACCCGGCGCTCAACCTGCTGACGGAGGTCCTCGCCCGGTCGCCCTTCGAGTCCCTGGCGAAGCGAGCCGCGCGAATTCTCGACGAGGAGGGGTTCCACGACAGGTACGCGATCGGCCGCCTCCACGACGCGGCTCGATTCCCAGCCGAAGCCGCTCGCGTTCAGGCCGCCGTCGCCGAGCTCTGGCCCGAGATGGTGATGTGGTTCGGCCGGGATCGCGCGTCACGGTGGCCTGTGCTCATCGACGCTGGGATACTCCCTATGGGGGACGACCTGGCCGGGACCTACGAGCAGCGGGTTGGGGAGCGCCTGCGATCGACCGGCTTCGGGGTGCCGCAGACCTCCAGCGGGCAACCCGGCTCTTTGCCGTGGCAGAGGTGGGATCCGGTCGTGCGCAGACTGCGGTCGGCTGACCCGGAGGCGGCATCTTAAGTGCGCGCGGAAGAAGGGGTAACGCTCTTCAGCGGCCGGCTGTCGGTGTCGGCCGCGCAGATGGAGTCCCTGAGCCGGGCCCTGGGCGGTACCGACGCAGAGTCACCGGCTGCCGCCGTCGTCCCTTTCTTCGGGCCGACGGTCGCCGGCGAGCGGCTGGTCGTCGACGGCATCGGCCTCGATCTCTCGCGCGCTTTGCTCGGCTCGCAAACCTACAAGTGGACGCGGCCCTTCCGTCCGGGCGAGGAGATCGAGGTCCTGGTCCGGGTCGAGCGGGCGTGGGAGAAGAACGGGATGCTGTTCGCCGTCGTTGCCAGCGAGTTCCGGGAACCGTCGGGCGGACTGATCCAGCTCCAGACGACCACTTTCATCGAGCGCGGTGAGGAGGGCTGATCGGTGGAAGCCCTGGACCTCGGCATGGTCACGCGGGTGATGATCGCGCGCTACGCGTGCGCGGTCGGGGACTTCAACCCCATCCATCTCGACGACGACTTCGCCAGGCGGGCGGGCCTGCCGTCGGTCATTGCCCATGGACCTCTCATCGGCGCGCTGCTGCTCCACGCTGCCTTTCGCGCCGCTGGCGCACCTCAGTCGGGGAAGCTCGACCTCAGGCTTCGAGAGCCCGTCTTTCCCGGCGATCACCTGACCGCCGCGGTGGCCGGTGACGGTGCCATCCAGATCAAAGACACCGCCGGTCGCGTGAAGGCGACCGCCCACCTGACGAGGGACCTTTGCTGAGCGCCGACAGCGTGCTGTGTGCGCGAGGGCCGGTCACCGTGGTCACGCTGAACCGGCCCGAGAAGCTGAACGCCTGGAACGCTTCCATGCGGGCCCGGCTCCGCGAGGTAATCGAGGAGTGCGCTCGCGATCCGGAGCTCCGGGTCCTGATCCTGACCGGTGCGGGGCGCGCCTTCTCGGCTGGCGAGGACGTCGGCGAGATGGACCAGCTGACCCGGATCGGCACCCGGGCGTTTCGGGCCGAGGCGAGGACGATCCATGACGTCTTCGATCTGGTCGAGTCGATGGAGGTTCCCGTGATTGCCGCCTTCGACGGCGTCGCTGCCGGAGGCGGGCTGGAACTGGCACTGTCCTGCGACTTCCGCATCCTGGGTGAGAAGGCGCGGCTCGTGATGCCTGAGGTGAAAGTCGGCCTCATCCCCGGCTCCGGCGGCTGCTCGCGCCTGGTCAGGCACGTGGGCCTGGCACGCGCCAAGGAGCTGGTGATGCTCGGCGCCACGATTCCGGCCGCCCGCGCGTACGAGCTTGGGCTGGCGACGGAAGTCGTAGCCGACGGGGAGGCGCTGGCCACCGCTCACCGCCTGGCTGAGCGGCTCATGACGATGGCTCCGCTGGCGCTCGGAATGGCCAAGGTGGTTTTGAACACGTGCACCGACGTCGACTCGGAAACCGGCCGACGCCTGGAGCGGCTGGCCCAAAGCGTGCTCAAGGTCACCGCCGACCACCGCGAGGGCACCGCGGCATTCGCCGAGAAGCGCTCGCCGCGGTGGAGCGGGTGCTGAAGGGGTCGAGGAGCGAGAGGAGGATGGTCAGCTCCACGAACACCCGCTACTGGAACGAGCTCACGCAGACAGCGCCGCGAGAGCGGCTGGACGCGATTCACCTGGAGAAGATCCGGCACATGGTGGGCTGGGCCTACGAGCATTCGCCGCTTCATCGCCGGATCTACGAGGAGGCCGGCATCAAGCCTTTCGACATCCGAACCTGGGACGACTACTACTTCCGGCTGCCGTTCACGGACAAGCCGGACTACCTGCGCGACCAGGAGCACTCGGGACGCGGCTTCGGCGGCCTGGCCCTCCCGACTGAGCACTGGCAGCAGTACTTCCACACGACCGGGACCACAGGTCGCTTTCTGAACGAGGTGTTCACCCAGTACGAGATGCACAAGGCCGGCAGCCAGTACTGCTACGCCTTCCAGGACTTCGGGCTCCGGCCCGGCGACTCCATGTACTTCTGCTTCGACTGGGGCATGTGGATCGGGCTCTGGAGCTTCTACTGGGGAGCCCGGGACTTCGGCCTGATGATCGTGTCTGGAGGCGGCGCCCACAGCCAGCAGCGCGTGCGCGACATCCTCGAGCTGAGACCTGCCCTGGTGGTGGGCACACCGACCTACCTGATGCACCTGGCCGAGGTCGCCCGCGGCCAGGGCCTCGACCTGCGGGACGCGGGAGTACGAATGATCGGCGGCGGTGGTGAGGCCGGCTTCTCGATCCCGGTCACCCGCCAGAAGCTCGCCGAGCTGTGGGGGACAGACCTGATCCACGACGCCTATGGGGTGGGCGAGTGCCTACAGATCGCGCAGTCGTGTCGCGAGTGGGCAGGTGGCGTCCACGTGATCGAGGACGTCTATCACTCCTACTCGGTGGACCCCGAAACCGGTGACCCAATCACCGAGTCCGGCGCGGTAGGCGAGAACGTCGTCACCAGCTACACGCACTTCGCCCAGCCCTTCATCAAGTACCGGACCCATGACCTGGTACGTCGCGACGAGCATCCCGACCACGGCTGCGGCTGGACGTGGGTGCACCTGCCTGGCGTCGTGCTGGGGCGAGCCGACTTCATGGTCACCATTCGCGGCGTCAACGTCTACCCGACGGCGGTGGAGAACCTCATTGGTGAGGTGGAGGGGCTGACGCATCATTACGAGCTGCACGTCAGCCGCCAGGACTCGATGGACCGCATGCTGGTCAAGGTCGAGGCAGGGGCATCTGGGGTCAACCGGGAGGCGCTCGCTCGCCAGCTTTCCGAACACCTCCACAGGAGCCTCGGGGTGCGGCTCGAGACCGAGGTCCTGGAACCCGGGTCGCTGCCCCGATACGAGCTCAAGGCCAAGCGCATTTTCGACCACCGACCGCCCGACGAGCGGCCCACGGTGGCCATCGCCAAGCGCCCGACGGGAGCAGGACCATGAGTGTCGGGAACGAGAGGATCGCGGTCGAGCCGACCGCTCTGACGTCGCTGATCGAGCTCAGGCAGGAGCTGAGGCGCGCTCGTGCCCAGGCCCTCTCGCCCGCGGTGGGGCGGGCCCTCCAAATGGCCGATTACTATCTATTCCTCGCGATGACCTACCTCGGCTACACGGCCAAGCTGTTCCCCGAGGAGGAGTGACGGCAGAGCAGGGGGTCCGCCGCGGCCGCCCGCGGATGAGTACGCCCAGCGAGCGGCACCTCGCCCGTCGCGAGGAGATCATCGACACCGCCATCAGGGTCTTCCACGCCAAGGGCTACGACTCGGGGTCGATGGACGACGTCGCGCGGTCGCTGGATCTCCGCAAGGGCGCGATCTACCACTACTTTCCTTCCAAGGCCCATCTGCTTTACAGCATCTTCGACCGCGCAATCACCACTGCTCTCGCCTCCCTCGACCAGTACGATCGCATCCCCGACGCGGCTGCACGGCTGGCGGCCCTGATTCGCCACCAGGCCACCCTGGTCGCGAGTGACCCCGGTCTCTTCACGGTGTTCTTCGACCAACGGCCCCGACTCGAGGAAGGCTTCGAGCGGGAAATCCGTGCCAAGGAACGCCGCTACCTGCGCTCTTTCCGAGCCGCGGTCGAAGCGGCCATCGCGGGCGGAGCGCTTCCGGACGTGGAGCCACGCTACGTGGCTCAGGCCATCCTGGGCATGGCGAACTGGACGTACAAGTGGTATCGCCCCGGTCGGGACTCGGCTGAGGCGCTGGCGGATGCGATGGTGAAGCTGGTGCTCAGGGGTTGATTTTGACCGGCCAGTCGGTTTAAATAGCCTCAGAGGAGGCACTCATGGACGGCATGACGGACGAGCAGCTCGTCGAGCACATCGCCCGCGGAGGCATGGTGGAAGGACCCGAGCGGGCCAGCGAGGGTTACCGAGAGGCGCTGAGCAAGCTGCTGATCGGGGTGGCCGACTCCGAGTTCTGGGGGCTAGCGCACTACTACGAGGCCATCAAGGACGCTCCCACCATCAACGCCTACATGGCTGGAGTTGCCTTGCTGCAGGACGAGCTCGGCCACGCCGCGATTGCCTACCGGCTGCTGCGCGACATCGGGGTCGACACCGAGTACCTCATCTACCAGCGGCCGGCGAGCCAGCTTCGCCATCCGTATTTCTTCGACATCCCGATGAACACCTGGGCCGAGTTCGCGGTGGCCACCGGCCTCCTCGATCGGGCCGGTTTCCACCTCCTTGGAGACATCTACGAGGGGACCAGCTACGCACCCTGGAAGCGGGCGCTGGCCAAGGTCCATCGCGAGGAGGGGTTCCACATGCGGCTCGGTGAGCGCTGGATGGCCAGGCTGGGCGAAACCGATGAGGGCCGGGAACAGGTGCAGCGGGCCATCGACTGGATGTTCGTGATGGGACTCGAGTTCTTCGGCCAGCCCGACCAGCGCAAGCGGAACGTCGGCCAGCTCAACTACCGCCTCCGCTCTAAGCCCAACGACCAGATCCGCCAGGGCTGGCTGGCCGACGTCGTGCCCATGATCGAGAAGCTTGGCTACCAGGTCCCGGCCCACTTCGACGCCGAGAAGAGGGGATACGTCATCGATTGCCCGTTCCCGGTCGACTTCGACGAGACGGCCAAGCGCTGGCGCTTCGAGGATGGCCCGGTCGGCTGGGACCGGGTGCTCGAGCGGTGGAAGCGGCGCGGTCCTGGCGTTCAGTTCTGCATGGACCAGGTGCGGGCCGGCTACCGCGAGCTTCGGGCGGCGGCCTGATGATCACCGAGTCCGAGGTCCTGTCCGCTCTGCGTAAGGTGCAAGACCCCGAGTTCCCGATCAGCGTTGTGGACCTCGGCCTGATCCAGGAAGTCGAGGTCAGTGAGGAGGGTGCTGTATCGGTAACGGTCTGCTTCACGTCACTGGGGTGCCCCTGCACCGACCTCATCATGGAGGACATCGAGGCCCGGCTCCGGGCGCTCGACGGTGTCCGCCAGGTGACCATCGAGGAGGGATTCGGGCGCTGGTCCCGGGAGCGCATCTCGCGTGAGGGACTGCGGACCCTCAGGGTCCTCGGTGTCCAGTAAGAGCGGCCTGATGAGCGACTGGGAGGTTTTCGCTCGCAGCGAGCTCAGCGACCCGATCCGACACGTCGGCACCGTCGCCGCCGACCGGCCCGAGGACGCCGAGGTGTTCGCCTGGAAGCTCTACGACGAGTGGAGCTGGAAGGAGATGTTCGTGGTGCCCCGGTCGGAGGTGGTCAGGATCTTTCCCCGCCGGGAGGCATCGTGACCAGGCACCTCGTCTTCGGTCGCCGGGACGCTGGTGACCTCGTGCTCCTGGGTGACCTGGAGGCTGAGGCGGACGAGCTAGAGAAGACTGCTCTCGTCCAGTATGGAGAGGAATGGGCGGAACTGACCCTGGTTCCGGAACCCGCGGTGCGCTGGGTGATGGGACCAGCAGCCAAAACCAGCACGACCTGACCGAACCGGTCGGGTGCCCTTGGTGCGGATCCGGCGACGTCGAGGAGATCGCGCCCTTCGGACCGACCCTGATGGTCTCATCCCTGTTCTGCCGGTCCTGCCACTCACCCTTCGAATCGATCCGGCAGCGCCGCCCGGCGGCTCCAGCGTGGCCTACCCACCGAACAGGGGCCGAACGCTGAGGCGTTCCCATACGTCGGCGCCTTCCAAGTGCTGCTCGACCAGGTCGCCGAACTTCCGCGCGTAGTGCTCAACCAGCCGCCGCCCGATCTCCGGGTTAGCCCGGGCGGGGTCGCCGGTGTATCCTAGCCCCTCCCCGATCTCGTGGAAGTCACGAGCCGCACGCAGTTCGGCGTCGAAATCGGCGTGGACCGGCGGGAGCCGGCGAGCGAGGTCGGTGTCGACGAGATGGGGGCGAGCCAGCATCATGACCGAGGTCTCGAAGAGGCCGGCATGGCTGTCACCACACGATGACGCTCCCAGCAGGGGCGCGATCGTGTCATCTCGGAGGTCGTCGAAGACCAGCCGCTCGTATCCCTCGATGGCCCGAGCGCCGCTTTCGTCGGCAGCCCGCCGGCAGGCCTCTTCCCAGGCCAGCACATGAGGCGGATCGATGTGCTGGCTGACGACGACGATGCTGCGCAGGCCGTTGGTCGCAAACGAGTTGAGCACGTCGGTGAGGAAGGGAACGAGATGACGGGCTCGCACCGACACCGACCCTGGGTAGGTCCTCGACAACACCGCGGTCGAGTAGGGGATGGCCGGTGCGATGACCACTGGCCGGCCAGCACTCGCCAGCCGCTGAGCGATGCGGTCCCGGACCAATGCAGCCTGGAACAGGTCCGAACCGAGGGGAAGATGGGGACCATGCTGCTCGATCGGGCTGCTCAGGATCAGGAGCACCGCCCGCTCTGCCGGCAGATCGCGCACGGCGGTCCAGGTCAGCTCCTCGAGCCGCGCAATGCCTGCCACTAGCTTACTATTTTACCGACGCACCGGTCAAACCAGTACACTCCCTCAGCAAGATCACGCTGAGCCGTCATCGTTCCCCCAGCTCCAGATGACACTCGAGCAGTGGTCGGATGCGTTCCGGAGCGGGAGCCCCGGATGCGGATCAAGGAGCGCTCTGAGGTGGGAGTGCTCCTTGACATCCTCTCCGCCCTAGGGCGGAGATTCACGGTCGGTTGGGATCCTGACCACCGGGCGGTTGACGTTCAGGCCGCTTGGCTATCGCGGTCCTTATTTGGGGTCCCTTGTCCAGTCACCGCGTGCCCCCCGGCCTCGTCCGTCACCGGACGAACGTAGTTTCTCATGGCGCCCCTGCGGGGCGCGGCGCTTCACCCCGGTGCCGTCGTGGCGACGCAGGTCTCGTCGTCTGCGATCCTAGCGCTCACCTGTGCCCGGTGGCCCAGAGAGTTCCAGCCGAGCGCCCCTACGTTGCCGCCCGCACGTCCTGGCGATAGCGGTTGGTGATCGGCATCCGGCGGTCCCGGCCGAAGGCACGGGGCGTGATCTTGATCCCGGGAGCCGCCTGTCGCCGCTTGTACTCGCTGCGGTCGACCAGCTCGATCACCCGGCGCACCGTTTGGGGATCGTGGCCTGCCGCCACCAGCTCCTCGAAGCTCAGGTCGTTCTCGACGTAGCCCTCCAGGATGGGGTCCAGTTCCTCGTACGACGGCAGCGAGTCGCTGTCCCTCTGGTTCTCTTTGAGCTCGGCCGATGGAGCCTTGAACAGCACCCGTTCGGGGATGGCCTCTCCGCGACTGGCGTTGCGGTACCGGGCGAGCTCGTAGACCGTGGTCTTGGGGATGTCCTTCAGCACGGCGAAGCCGCCGGCCATGTCTCCGTAGAGGGTGGCGTACCCGGTCGCCATCTCCGACTTGTTGCCGGTGGTCAGTACCATCCAGCCGAGCTTGTTGCTGAGGGCCATGACCAGGTTGCCGCGGATGCGGGCCTGGATGTTCTCTTCGGCCAGGCCGGGGGGGCGTTCTGCGAAAGGTGCCGCCAGCACGTTGGCGTAGGCCTCCCGGATGGGCTCGATTGGCAGCTCAAGGGCCTGGATCCCAAGCCGCCGGGCCACCTCACAGGCGTCCTCCCGACTCTCCTCAGACGTGAACCTGGACGGCATGATCGCGGCAGTCACGTTCTCGGGGCCGAGGGCGTCGACGGCGATGCAGGCGGTGAGGGCGGAGTCGATGCCCCCGGAGAGCCCGAGTACTACCTTCTGGAAGGCACCAGATTTGCGGACGTAGTCTCTGGTCCCCACCACCAGGGCGGCGTAGACCTCCGCGGGGCCTTCCAAGGGCTCGGTGATTGGTCGGCGGCGGGGGCCGGCGGGTCCGGGGCTGACCCGCCCTCCCACCGGCACGTGCGTGACCTCCAGGTCGTAGTGGATGGGCACCGACAGTTCCTTGCGAAGACGTGTGTCGTGGAGGCGCCGCCCGAACACCGAGCCGATGTCGAGGTCGACAACCAGGAACTCTTCACGAAAGGAGGCGGCACGAGCGAGCACTTCCCCCTCAGGGCCGAAGACCACGCTGTTGCCATCGAAGACCAGCTCGTCCTGGCCACCCACGGTGTTCACCCAGACCAGGAAGGCATGCGAGTCCATCGCCCGCGTGGCGATCATGGTCTCGCGAGCCAGGCGCTTGTCCCGGTGGTAGGGGGAGCCATTGATGTTGACCAGCAGCTCCGCTCCCTGGGCGGCCTGAAGCGAGATGGGGCCTGCCGGGTACCAAGCGTCCTCGCAGATCGAGACCCCAATCCTCACCCCGGCCAGCTCGAAGATCGGGCAGCGCCGGCCTCGCCGGAAGTACCGCTCCTCGTCGAAGACCCCGTAGTTGGGCAGGTAGACCTTGTGATAAACGCCCCGGAGCTCGCCGTCGTAGGCGAAGAAGGCGGCGTTGTAGACGTCGATGTCCGCGTCGACGAAGCCGCCAACCACCGCAATCCCCCGAGTGGCGGCCACCACCCGGTCGCGGCAGCGGAGGTTGTCCCGGACGAAGGCCGGTTTGAGCACCAGGTCCTCGGGTGGGTACCCGGTGAGACAAAGCTCGGGAAAGACGACCAGGTCACAGCGCTCAGTGCGCGCGCGCCCGATCCACTCGACCATGCGTGTGGCGTTGCCCTCCAGGTCCCCCACGGTCGGGTCGAGCTGGGCCAGGCCGACCCGGAGCGGTCGGGCTAGGTGGAATTCCATCAGCACAGATTGTGCCGGACTACCCGGCCACCGCCGCTCGATCCAGAACGGCGTGGCGCGGCTGCTGGAACGAGAGGGGTACCGGGCCTTGGCGCCGAATGTCGGCTGAGGGCACACGGGCAGGCCATGTCCTTCCAAGTGGAGATCAGGAGGACGTGAGGAGACCTGGCTACGATTTTCTGGATAGCGTTGGAGCGACAAAGCCGAGCTCCACGTCGACAACTCCCACTGGAAGGGAGTCACTACGGCGGCGGAATTGCCTCGCCAGGTGAACTGGTGACCACATACTATGAATCGCCGAACGAACAGAGGCCTTGTGCGCAGCACAGGCTGACGCCGTCGCGGCCAGAACCGCCACCGCCCGGATCTGCAGCCTCAGGCAGTCATCCCGCCTCGATCCGAGTCGCCACGGACGATCAGGGTTGGGACCGAGCCATGATGAAGCACGTGGTGGCTGACGCTGCCCAGAAGCGCCGAACTCACGGCCCCCCGACCTCGCGAGCCCAGCACGACGAGATCGTAATCGTGGTCCCGGAGTTCGCCGAGGATCTCGTCAGCCGGAGACCCCTGAAGCAGGCGAGTTTCCAGCTGCACGTCCTCCGGCACCTCGGCTGCTGCATTGCTGAGGACCTCCTCCGCCAGCGACCGGTCTCTGTCGAGGAGCCGCTCGTCCAGCGGCGCGCCAGGCGCCAGTCCGATCCAACTTGAAGGGATCTGCCAGACCGTCACCAGGGTGAGCCGGGCGCCCTGCGTCCGAGCGATGTCGATGGCCTCCTCAACCGCCCTGCAGGCATTGGGAGAGCCATCGGTGGCCGCAAGAATGTTGGTAAATATGCCTCATTCTCACATGCTAGCCGCACTTCTTCAACCTTTCTCGGTGATGGCGGTGGTCATCGCCAATGGCCATGTGCCGATTGCGTTCGATTTTGCCGGTCCGCTGCGCTTCCCCCGGTGGGAGTCGGCTGCTCCGCAGATGCACGCCACGTGTGGGAGCCTTCGCGTTTGCCGTCGCGTGCCACCAGGTGACGGCGCTGTCGGGGAAGGCTGGCTTGGCGCAGGACGGTGAGTAGGCCCGCCGGTCGATGCTGGCGGTGACCTGGTCGCCGGTGGTGATGGTCCCAGCGCTCTCGAGGAAGCGGCGCTGGATGGTGTTGGGGGTGGCGGTGTGGTAGCCGACGGCCGCGGCGAAGCCGCGCTGCACTCCCGAGGTCGTGACCTCCCCGGGAACGCCGATCCGCCACGTCGACGCCGCCCGCTCCCGGGACGACGGTACCGCCACGATCAGTGGCCACCGGCTGCACGGTGGCCCTGGGAGGCGCTGGAGCCGCTCCTGAACGGGCTGGAATCGGCAGCGTCCGAGCCTGGCTTCCTCGCGACCCAGATGATGTGGAGGCCTTCGCCCACCTATCTGCTCGCTGCCGACGACGACCTGGCCAGCAACCTGCCGGTCCAGGTCGGACCTCTGGTCAGCGGACGACACGTGGGCATACACGGCCGTGATCCCTGGAACGGCACTGACCGGTGGCTGGTCCACCAGGATTAGCCGGCCGGCGCGGCGCGCGGGAACTGGGAGTTCGCCTTCCCGGAACCAGCGGTAGGCAGTCATGGGATGAACGCCTTGTTGCCGCGCCCAGGTCATTCAAGTTTATCTCTACATACTATCATAGGTTCAAACGCCAACAGTTATCGACCCCTCCAGTGCGCCTCCGGTCGGCGGCGGCGCGCCGGGTCCCCTATGGCCGAAGCTGATTGCGGCCTGGATGAAGAGCGAAGGACGGCTCCAGAGCGAGTTGAGGAAGATCGTGGTGACCGAGAGCGCCATGGCCACCATTGCCCAGACCGGCTCGATCAGGCCAGTGGCGGCAAGAGGGATGCCGATCCCGTTGAAGAGGAAGGCGAGCGCCACGTTTTGAAGCGTCTTGCCGTAACTGCGCGCGCTGGTGTCGCGCGCCTCGACGATCGCCGCCAGCCGGTTGCTGACGATGATGATGTCGGCCGACTCGAGGGCGATGTCGGTGCCGGTGCCCATGGCGATCCCCACATCCGCCTGCATCAGCGCCGGCGCGTCGTTGATCCCGTCACCCACCATCGCCACCCGACTGTGTCCCTCGCTCTGTAGCCGCCGAACCAGCTCCGCCTTCTCGCCGGGGAGCACGCCGGCGTGCACATGCTGCCCCTCGATGCCCACGGCCCGCGCCACGCGCTCGGCGGCGTGTCGGTTGTCGCCGGTCACCAGCTCAACCACCAAGCCCGCCCGGCGCAGGGCGGCCACGGCCGCAGTGGCGCCGGGCGGGCTTGGTGGT
>CADDZO010000020.1 GCA_902812395.1 bacterium
CGGGCCGACCGTGCCGGAACGGGGCGGGATGCCCCCGTCGGCGGCCCGCCCGTCGGTGACAACGGAGCCTGTCTACCGCTCCACGGCAGCGGCGGTGGCACCCCTGCGGCAACCCCTCCCAGCTCCGCTGCCGCGGCCGGCGCCGGCTCCGGCCCGCCTGGCGGTGCCGCCGCTTCCGGCTCGACAGCCGGTCCCGAAGTCAGCCTCGCCGACGCAGCCGTCGGTTGCTTTTCAGTCCGGGCGGATCCCCCAACCGCAGCAGATGTCTGAGGCGGAGGCCTCCAGAGCTCCGATCCGGATCTCGGTCCCCTCACTGGTGCCACGGTCGGGGCCGGCGGCCGGCCCGAGGACGCCGGCTTTGCTGGTGCGTCCGATCCAGGCCGACGACGTTCCGGGCGTGATCGACCTGATCAACGCCGACCGCCTTCCCGGGCAGCCCGTCTGCGACACCGAGCTGCTCCATCGCGCCCTTCGGGGCGACTTCCCCGGCGATCCCAGGGGCTGGAGCGGCTTCAACGACGTTCGCACCCTGGTCGCCGAACAGGGTGGCCGGGTGGTGGGAGTGGCCAGCTCCGCGGTCAAAGTGACCGACGGCAGTGGCTGGCTGCTCTGGCTCCATGCCTCCGAACACCGGCCACTGGTCGAGGCGCTCCTGGACAGGGTGCTGGAGGAGCTGGGGGAGAGCGGTGGCTGCCACGCCTTCGGCGTGGCCGTGGCCTTCAGCCTGGGGGTGGAGGCACTGCCGGTCACCTCGCGCCAGGTCACGGACGGTGTGCTCCAGGAGCACGGCTTCGGGCGATGGAAGGGATGGCGGTATCTGGCCGCGCCCCTGGATCCCCGGGTGCTGGGGCCGGCACCGGAGCCGCTGGCGACGGTGACCCCGATTTCGGGTCCGGGTGAGCCGCCGGCCTGGCGGCTGGAGGTGGGGACCCCCCGGCAGCCGGTGGCGGTGGCGGAGGTGAGTCTAGGCGACGACGGCTGCGGGCTGCTAGCCGGTATCGAGGTCGACAACCTCTACCGGGGCCGGGGCGTGGACCGCGGGCTGCTCCGGCAGGCCATGCACTTCCTCGCCACCCAGGGGGCGCAGAGCATCGCCGTGATCCTGGACAAGCCCCGGCTGGGGCCGGAAGGGCTGGAACCGTACCGGGAGTGCGGTTTCCATGATCTCGACGAACTCTGGGCCTACCGACGGCCGTCGCAGCCCTCGGGGGGAGGCTTCCGCCTGCCACGGAGCTTCGGCTGAGCCGTTCAGTCGCGAGGCAGCAGCGCGATCAGGTTCCGGATCTGGGAAAGGTGGCCCACCTCATGCCGGGCCACCGCCTCGCACACGGCCAGCAACGTCATCTCTCCCCGTTCTGGATCGACGATCTTCCCTTCCCAGGCCGTGGCTCCGAGGCCCCGGAGCAGGTCCACGGTCCGTCGCCGGACCCGGCTGTAGCCCTCCACCAGCTCGCCGGCCGGCGGCGTGAGGTCGACCTCCGCCTCCGGCTCCAGCGCGACCCGCAGCCAGAGTTCTCGCTGCCCGTCCAGGCAGGCTTGCCGGAGCAAAGAGTCCGCGGCCTGTCCGGCTGTGCACAGGTGCGCGACCACCTCCTTGACGGTGGGGAAGGCAGGCGCATGCCGGTAGTCGAGGTAAGGCTCCTCCAGGCCCGAGACCAGGTCGGAGACCCGTTCCGGGACCGAGGCCAACAGCAGCAGCACCTCCTCGCGGTCCACCGCGCCGTTGCGCATCATCCCGGCAAGGGTACGTTCCTCGGAGCGTGCCTATACTGCGGTCGATGGCCACCGCAGAGCAGACACACTGCAACCGCTGCGGGGCTCCCCTGGTTCGGGACGCCGCCTACTGCGATCGCTGCGGCGAGCGTACCAACCGGGCCCGGCGGCTGGTTCGGCTGACCGCCCGGGTGGAAATCCTGTTCGTGCTCCTGATCCTGGCCCTGGTCCTCGGCTTCGCCTACGTCTACGCGATCCAGAAGCCCTGAGCGACCGGGAACGTCTAGCGCCGATAGAGAGAGCGGCCGTCGAGCTCATCCTTGTTGAGGCGTTTGTTCAGGTGCAGGCCCTCGAGCACGAACTCGATCACCGAGGCCCGGACCTCGGGCCGGTCGGGTAGCTCCAGGCGGCGCAGGGCCACCTCCACCTCCGGCGCCTGGCCCAGGGCACGGATGTAGCTGGCCGCGGGCAGCGCTTCTCCGACCTCCATCATCTCGCCCTCGTCGAAGCGGGAGACGAGGCGCTCGAACTGCCCGGGCGAGAAGTAGCGGTTGAAGACCGCGCTGACGGCCCCCCGCCGGATCCGCTCCAGGACCTGCTCCTCCTTCCCCTCGTCCAGCGCCTCGATCTCCACCCGGCCGGCGGTGGATGCGGCCAGGAAGCGGAGGTCGGCGATCCGGGGCACGGCCACTTCCTCCCCCACCCGCACCGCCCGACGGATGGCGTTGGCAGCCAGGTTCTCGTAGTTGCCGATCGACATCCGGACCGACACTCCCGAGGACTGGGAGATGTGGGGACTGCGCCGGGCCAGGTGCGTCATCTCGGCAACGATCTCCTTCATGAACTCCGGCACCAGGACCGGCACCTCCTCGGGGGGCGTGCCCCCCTCTGCCTCCATGATCGAGATCTCCTGTCGGGCATCGGTGGGGTAGTGGGTCCGGACCTGGGAACCGAAGCGATCCTTGAGCGGGGTGATGATGCGGCCCCGGGAGGTGTAGTCCTCGGGGTTGGCGCTGGCCACCACCATCAGGTCCAGCGGCATCCGGATCCGATAGCCGCGAATCTGGACGTCCTTCTCCTCCATGATGTTGAGTAGACCCACCTGGATCCGCTCGGCCAGATCGGGCAGCTCGTTGATGCCGAAGATGCCGCGGTTGCTGCGCGGGATCAGCCCGTAGTGGATGGTCAGCTCATCGGCCAGATAGCGGCCCTCAGCGACCTTGATCGGGTCCACCTCGCCGATCAGATCCGCGATCGAGATGTCGGGGGTGGCCAGCTTCTCGCCGTAGCGACGCTCCCGCGGCAGCCAGTCCACCGGTGCCTCCTCACCGGCCTCCGCCACCAGATCCCGGCAGCGCTTGCAGATCGGAGCATACGGGTGGTCGTTGATCTCGCAGCCGGCAATGACCGGAACCTCGGGGTCGAGCAGCGCCACCAGCGAGCGCATGATCCGGCTCTTGGCCTGCCCCCGCTCGCCGAGCAAGATCAGGTCGTGTCCGGAGATGATCGCGTTGGCGATCTGGGGTACGACAGTGTCGTCGTAGCCGACGATGCCGGGGAACAGAACCTCACCCCGACGGAGCTTGGCCAGCAGGTTGCGGCGCATCTCATGCTTGACCGTCTCCCGCACGTGCCCACTGGCCCGCAGCTGGCGGATGGTTTCGGGCTTTCGGGGACTCACCCACCTCCCACTATAGACTGGACCGCCGTGAGTTCGGTTTCGGTCCGCGAGCTCTACCAGCGGGCCCGCCGGACCTCGGTGCCGCTGCTCGGTGGGCACCGGGGGAATCCCGCCCAATACCCCGAGAACACCCTCGCCTCCTTTCGCTCCGCGCTCGACCTCGGGGTGGACGTGGTGGAGTGCGACGTCCATCTCTCCGCCGACCGGGAGCTGGTCGTGATCCACGACCACACCCTGGAGCGGACCACGAACGGGACCGGGTTGGTGGCGGAGCGGACGCTGGCCGAGCTCCGCCAGCTGGACGCGGGCGGGGGCGAGCGCATCCCCACCCTGGCCGAGGTCTGCGAGCTGGTCCGGGGACGGGCGGGGCTGGCGGTCGAGCTGAAGCAGCTCCCGATCGCCTATCCGGACCTGGAGGAGCGGGTGGCGGAGTGTCTGCGGGAGCAGGACATGGTCGACTCGACCACGGTGATCTGCTTCCGGCACGCCTCCGTGCGCCGGATCAAGGAGCTGGAGCAAGGCCTCGTCGTAGGTCTGCTGGATTGCGCTCGCCCCATCGACGTGGGCGGGTTGATGCGCTCGGCGCTGGCCGATGCCTGGTGCCCACACTGGGGCGCCGCCGACGCCGAGCTGGCCGAGGAGGTGCACCGGGCCGGAGGGGTGGTCGGGGTCTGGACCATCGATGACGAGACGGCCCTGGCCTGGGCCCGGGTCTGCCGGGCGGACGCCATCTTCACCAACCGCCCAGCCGAGCTCTTGCCTCGGGTGCGGTAAGCAGTGGAGCTCTCCGCCTCCGGGGGGTTGCCGGTCTGCTCGGGGCGGGCAGGGAAGGCGATCCGGCCCGATCCTGGGTGGGGACGGACCGGGATGTGGCTGCGCGCCGGGAGCGAGGCCGGCCGGCTGCCGGGCAGGGAGCTGCCGCTGGAGACCGAGAGGTGAGCGATGGGGTGGTGCTCCCGGCCGGGGCTCTGCAGCGCTTCGCCGCCGCCCTGGTGGAGGCGATGGGAGCGGACGCCGAGGTCGCTGCCGAGGTCGCCCGCCACTTGGTCGGGGCCAACCTGGCTGGCCACGACTCGCATGGCGTGATCCGCCTGCCCCAGTACGCCGCTGCGGTCGAAGAAGGCACGCTCAAGCCCGGCGCTCGTGCCCGGCTGCTCTCGGAGCGAGGGGCGGTGGGGCTCTTCGACGCCGGCTGTGGCTTCGGCCACTACTCCACCATGGTCGCCGTGAGGTGGATTGCGGAGCGGGCGCGGGGGATGGGGGTGGCCGCAGCTGCCGTCCGGCACTCCACGCACATCGGCCGGCTAGGCGAGTACACGGAGCGACTGGCCGGCGAGGGATTGGTCGGGATCGTAACCGTGGGCGCCGCCGGCGACGACACCGGTCGGGTGGCGCCGTTCGGCGGGGCGGCGCCTCGCCTGGGCACCAATCCCTGGTCGATCGGGGTCCCCTCCGCGGGTCAGCCGATGGTCTACGACGGGGCCACCTCCACCGTCTCCGAGGGGAAGGTGCGCGTGGCCCGGGCAACGGGGCGGTCGCTGCCGGAAGGGGTGCTGCTGGACCGGGAGGGGCAGCCCGCCACCGATCCCGAGGTGCTCTACCGGGGGGGGGCGCTGACCCCCCTTGGCGGCGCCGTCGGTGGGCACAAGGGGTACGGACTGGGGCTGGCGGCGGCGCTGGTCGGCGGTCTGGCGATGATCGGCGACGCCGAGCCCACCACGGCCGGTTGCATGCACGAGCCAGATGCCTGGGGGGTGCGGCTGGCCGGGGTGCTGGTGATGGCCATCGACCCTGCCGCTTTCGGCGGCGCGGGCGCGTACCGGCGGCAGGTGGCGGCGGTGCTGGAGGCGCTTGCGGCCTCGCCTCCGGCAACCGGCGTGGACCGGGTTCTGGTCCCCGGCGAGCCGGAACGGCAGAGCCGACGACTGCGGGAGGCAGACGGGATCCCGGTGCCGGCCCCGGTCTGGGCGGAGCTCGAGGACCTCGCCCGGCGCTACCGGGTGTCGCTGCCCTGATCCAGGAGGGAACCCGGGCCGAAGACGCGGCAACCGGCGAACTGCTTGGGGCCAGGCCTCCGGTGCCCTGCCCGATTTCCCACCCGGTTGGCAGCTTCCGGGCGCGGCATTCAGCAGGTACCGAACCACGGGCCCGGCGGACTGCCGCCGGGCCGCTCTGCTCCCGATGCCAGTTGCCGATCCATTGGCGGCGCTCGAGGGGCTCCGGTATCAGCGGTCCCGGCCGTGATCTTTGCCGTGGCCCGGCCGCGAAGGCGCCAGGGTCGTAACCGCTCTCGCTGCGAATCTCCAGCCCGCTCTCCAGCGGGGCGGGACCGGCGGAGCGCCATTCCTCCCGACCGCCCCCGGGACCTCCAAACCACGGCCGGCCAGCTGGCCAGGTCCCAGACCGGCGCACCCCGTTGCTGAGCCAGCGTAGACGACCTCGCGCTGTATCAGCTGAGCTGGGAGCAGTGCGCCGACCTCAACCGCCCGTGGTCACCTCCAGCACCCCCTGCGGCACCAGGCCGCCACCACGGTCCGTGGAGTGGGCGAGGTTGGCACCCTCCGGGAGTGGCCCGTGCCGTTCACAGGTCGCTGGGGTGGGGTGGGTCCGCCGGCTGGACCACGCTCGGCGCAGGCACAAGGCGGACCGCCGGGGCGGAGACAGCAGCGCTCTGGGCCGCCTGTTACGCCGGCTCCGGGCGGACGTTGGGTCAGGAGATGGCGGCTACCATAGCGGTGCGTGCCCGGAGAGAAGCCTGAGTTCGAGCAGCTCTACCGGGAGTATCTCGACCGCATCTACGGCTACGTTCGTGCGCAGCTGGGGAATCAGGCCGAGGCCGAGGACGTCACCTCGCGGATCTTCATCAGCGCCTTCCAGGCCTATCCTCGCTACCGCCCGTTGCTCGGCAGCCCCTCGGCCTGGCTGTTTCAGATCGCCCGCAATGCCGTCCTCGACCACCAGCGCCGCTCCGGCCGGCGTGAACGCCTGCATCGGCTGCTGGCCCGGCAACGGCCCGCTGAAGCCGATCCGGCCGTCCTTGCCCAGGACCGGGTCCTGCACCAGGAGGTGGTGGCTGCGGTCACGCGCCTGCCCGAGCGCCAGCGGCAGGTGGTGGGGCTGCGTCACTCGGGGCTCAGCTTCCAGGAGGTCGGGGCCGTGATGGCCTGCAGCGAGGACGCGGCCAAGATGCTCTACCACCGGGCGCTGCGGACGCTCCGCGAGGCCCTGGCAGGAAGCCGATGAACCATTCGGATCCGGACCTGGACGAGCTCGGGCAGCGGCTGGACGAGGCGTTCTCCGGCATCCACCCGCGACCGGGGTTCGCCGAACAGCTGTGGACCCGCATCCATCGGGCTCCGCCGGCAAAACGGCTGCCCTGGCCAGTGGCCGCGGCCGTCGTCGCCTGCTTGCTGGTTGCCTTCCTGGCGGTGGCGGTGCCGCGGCTGGCCGCGCCCGGCGCCCCGTCCAGCTCGTCGGGGACGACGAGGCTACCCCTCACCACCCAGGAGGCACCCGCCGGCTCTGCCCAGACCCGGCGGCCGCTGCCGGGCGAGGCCTTCGGGCCATTGCCGCCACCGCCGCCGGTGCCCGTGCGCGGCCAGGCGGCGACGTCCCCGGCTGCCTACGACGGGCCTGCCCAGCTCACCCTGAGCGCCCGGCTGCCGACGGTGCCGGCAACGCTGCTCGTGTATCGCTACGCGAGCGGCTTCGCCCCGGACACGATCGTGTCCACCCGCCAGCTGCTGGCCGCGGGCGCTTCCTCCTCCTACCCCTCGCTGTCCCCTTCCCAGGCAGCCCGGGAGGCCGTCACCGCAGCCCCTGCCTCGTCGTCTGGCTTTACGCCACTCCCCCGGATCGCCCTGACCGCCGCCCAGCTCGTGTACGTGGCCGTGCCGGCCGCGCAGGGCGGGTACCTGGAGCCGGCGTACCTCTTCACCGGCGACTTTCGCAACGGCGCCACCACCTACGAGAAGCGGGTCCTGATCCCGGCGCTCCAGCCCTCGGCCTACCGCTGAGGCGTAGCCCGGCGTCCCCCCGCGTCGACCAGGCCGAGACCACATCAGCCTCCTCTCGACCGACCCTCGCCCATCTGGTCCGACGCGGCGCCCGGTCGCGGCCGGCTCCTCAGTCCTCCGGCTCCGCTCCCCGAAGCACCTCGTGCACCGCCTCCGGAGTGGCGCCCGCCCGGCGCAGCTCAGCGGCGACGTCGCTGGTGACGTCGGCGATCATGCCCAGCAGGAGCAGATCGGTCCCGATCCGGCCCACGTCGTCGCGCGCGGCGGTCTCGTGTGCATGGTGCAGCACCTGACGGAGCTGGCGGGTGGGCAACAGCCTCTCCGGCTGTCCCACTGGCCGGTGCTCGACCGGGAAGCTCGCCAGCAACGCCGGCACGTCGATGGCCAGCGCCCGCAGGGCGCGTGCGGCCCGGCCCTCCACCTTCCAGAGCGCCGTCAGCAGATGGCCGGTTCCGATCCACGGGTCGCGGGCCCGCTCGGCCGTCTCCCGGGCCAGCCCGAGTGCGGCCTGGGCGGAGGTGGTGAAGACCCCGAGTGGGTCGCCCCGCCGGTCCGCAGCTGATGGCTCGAGGACTCCCGGCCACCGCGCCGGCTGCCTGGGGACCAGCGGCGACCAGGTGAGGACGCCGGTATCGGGCAGGTGTTGCTGCAGCCAGTCCAGGCAGGCAACGGTCACGATCGAGTTGATGGAGAGCCCGCACAGCCGGCTGGCTCGCTCCATCCGCTCGTACACGGCATCCGCGAACCGAACCGTCGTTGACTTCATATAGATGTCATTATGACATCGGCCTCGTACCCTAGAATCGGCTCGTTGAGGTTCCTGCCGGCCAACACCTACACCGCGGATCCGGCCCTGCGCTCTCTGTTGCGGGCCGTGCTGGCGCCGCGGGCGCTGGCCTGGGCCGAGCCCCAGCTGGAGGCGATGGGCCGTCTCGCGGCGGTCGAGCTCTGTCGCCTGGGCGAGGAGGCGGAGCGCCAGCCGGCGTGGCTCCGGGTCGTGGATCCCTGGGGCGAGCGGGTGGACGAGGTGGTCTGCTCGGAGGCCTGGCGACAGGTGGGGGCGGTAGCCACCCGAGCCGGCCTGGCTGCGCTTCCCTACGAGTCAGAGGCATCGCGGCTGGCCGGGCCCCAGGTCCGCGTGGTTCAGGCAGCGCTCTGCTACCTGTTCCAACCCCAGACCGCCACCTATCTCTGCCCGGTGGCCATGACCGATGCCGCCGCCCGGGTGCTGGCCGAGTTCGGCCCCGACTCGCTGCGACGCGAGGTGGTTCCCCACCTGGTCAGCCGCGACCCGGCCAGCGCCTGGACCGCGGGCCAGTGGATGACCGAGCGCCAGGGGGGCTCCGACGTGGGGGCCAACGCGGTCGAGGCCCGCCGTGAGAGCGAGGGATGGCGGCTGTGGGGGCGGAAGTACTTCTGCTCCAACCTGGGCGGTGAGGTGGCGCTGGCGCTGGCCCGGCCTGAGGGCGCGGCCCCCGGGACCGAAGGCCTGGGACTCTTCCTGATCCCCCGTCTTCTGCCCGGCGGCGCTCGCAACCACTACCGGATCGACCGGCTCAAGGACAAGCTGGGGACGAGGGCCATGGCCACCGGCGAGGTCACCCTGGAGGGAGCCGAGGCGATCGTGGTGGGGCAGCTGGAGCGGGGGTTCGCCCAGATGACCCCAATGCTCAACATCACCCGCGTGCACAACGCCGTTGCCGCGGCCGCCACCCTGCGCCGGTGTCTCCAGCTTGCCCGCGGCTACGCGGCCTGGCGGACGGCCTTCGGCTGCCGCCTCGATCAGCTGCCCCTTCAGCGCCAGGTGCTGCTGGAGCTGGCGGTCCGGGCGGAGGCGTGCCTGTTGCTGGCCATGCGGATGGCCGAGCTGCTGGGCGTGCTCGAGGCGGGCCGGGCCAGTGCCGACCAGGTCGCCCTCTTTCGGCTCGGGACTTCGCTGGCCAAGCTGTTCACGGCCAAGGAGGCGGTGGCCGGGACCTCGGAGGCACTGGAGTGCTTCGGTGGAGCCGGGTACATGGAGGACACCGGCATCGCCCGCCTGCTCCGCGATGCGCAGGTGCTGCCGATCTGGGAGGGCACGACCAACGTCCTCGCCCTGGACGCCCTCCGCGTCGCCGCCCGGCCCGAGGTGGCGGAGGCCTATCTGGCCGAGCTGGACCGGCTGGGCTCCCCGCGCAGCCAGATGGCGGAGCAATTGCTGGCCGAGGTCGCCGGCGCCGAACCCGGGATTGCTGCCCGCTGGGGGCGCCGAGTGGCCTCGGGGCTGGCCCGGGCATGGATCTCCGGGCTGCTGGCGGCCGCCTCCCATCGGGGACCGCGGGAGGCGGCGGTGGCCGAGCTCTGGGAGTCGGACTGCGCCCCTACCCGGGCTGCCGACGACCGCTTCGAGCTGGTCGTGGACGGAGCCGTTTGAGGGCGTGCGGCCCGAGCCCGAACTCCCGGTCGGGCATCCGCGGTGCCCGGGCGCAGCTCGACCGCCGGTCCGGTCGTGGTCCAATCTGGGCCGCGGCTGGCGGTCCGCGAAGCCCCCGGTTCGGCCGGTGGGGCACCGTGCTATGCTGCCGCCCGAGTTCACGCGGCCGCCAGGCCGGAGTTCTTGTCGTCCCCGGGCGGCTGCGAGGGGGTCGAAGCCGACGGAGGTCCGAAAGGAGGCGTCGGTCCTGGTTGCGGTCCAGGGCCCGGTCCAACGAGTCGAGCTGCAGCTGCCTGCCGATCGCCGGGTGGCGGACCTGTTGCCATTGCTGGTCGACGTCTGCGCAGCCGGGCATCAGTCCGAGGGCGCCCGCTGGGAGCTGGGCCCGATGGGCGGACTGGCATTCGACCCGGAGAAGTCGCTGGGGCAGATCGGGGTGCTGTCCGGCACGCTGCTCCACCTGCGCAGCGCGACCGCCGCCCCCGAAGTCCTGGCCGGGATGGACGACGCCACTCCCTGGTCGCCCCCCTGGCCCCCGGACGGAGATGGGGCCCTTCCCGGAGCGGAGGCACGGCCTGGCATCGAGTGGGCGCGACGGGACCACGTCATCCTGCCCCAGGACCGAACCCGGCTCATGCTCCCGCCTCGGGTCGGCCTTTCCAGCCGCGTGGCCGCTGCGGTGCGAGCGGCGGTTCGCCGACCGCCGGTCAGCGACCCCGGCACCATCCTCGAGCCGCGGCCGGGCGAGGTGGTGAGCCCCGCCTCCCTGAGCGTGCCCCGGCTGCCGGGGCCGACCGGGCGCCTCCGCCACAGCTGGCGCTCGACCGATTACCTCAATCGCCTGGACGAGGCGATCGTGGGGCCCCAGCTGAAGCGCTGTGCCACCATCGCCGTGATGTCCCCCAAGGGCGGAGTGGGCAAGACCACCATCACCGCCCTGCTCGGCACGCTGCTCTCCCTGCTCCGCCGCGACCGGATCGTGGCCATCGACTCCAACCCCGACTTCGGCTCCCTCGGGCGTCAGCTGGCTCCGAGCCACGCTGTCTTCGTCGACGATCTGCTGGAGGTCCTGGATGAGCCCCAGCTGACCGCCATCACCCTGGACAACCACCTGGCTCGTAGCGCCCACGGCCTGATGGTCCTGCCTGCCCCGACCGACCCGGATCGGGCCGCGTTGCTGGACGTGACCGCGTACACCAGGGTGGTGCGCAAGCTGCAGCAGATGGTGGGCGTGATCGTCCTCGACACCGGGGCTGGCCTCTACGAACCGGCGGCGCGCGCGGCGATGGCGACTGCCGACCAGGTGGTGCTGGTCTCGGACGCCGAGTCGGCCACCGCCAGCCTGGTGGCGGAGGCAGCAGCGCTGCTCAAGCGGGAGGGGCTTCCACTCTGGCTGGTGGTGAACAAGACCGGGGTTCCTTCCAACCTCGACCTGCGTGCCTACGGCGCCAAGGTCGCCTTCGCTCACGGCCTGGTGGAGCTGCGCTCCAACGTCAAGGCCGCTCGCCGGGTCGCCGACGGTGTCTTCCGCTGGGAGGACGCGCCGCTCGCCTGGAAGCAGGCGGTACGGGAGCTGGCAGCGGCCCTGGTCGTGGCCTGGCCGGACCTCGGGATCGCGGCCTGAGCCGTGACGCCGTCGGGCCGGCAAGACGATGAGCTTCTTCAGCCTTGGCCACTCGAACCGCAGCCTTGAGGAACTGGTGGAGCTGCTGGCCGGTGCCGGGGTGGCGCTGGTAGCGGACGTCCGCACCGCCCCAGGCTCCCGCCGGTTGCCCCACTTCGGCCGGGTCGCGCTGGCGGCGGAGCTGCCCCGACACGGCATCGAGTACTTGCATCTGCCTGAGCTGGGAGGGCTGCGCCGACCCCGGCCGGACTCTCCCAACACCGGGTGGCGGAACCCGAGCTTCCGCGGCTACGCCGACTACATGCAGACCGACGAGTGGCGGGCCGGCCTGGAGCGCCTGATCGAGCTGGGACGCGACCGCTCGGTGGCCATGATGTGCGCCGAGGCTGTTCCCTGGCGTTGCCACCGCAGCCTGATCGCGGATGCCCTGGTGGCCCGGGGCTTCTCGGTCCTCCACCTCATCGGGCCGAGGCAGACCCGGTACCACACCATGACACCTCTGGCCCGGGTCGCGGGGGACCGCATCACCTACCCGGCGCCGGGATGAGACGGGAAGGTCGCCCTGGAGCACCTGCCCGTCGCTGGTAGGTGCCATTTCGCGGGAGCCCGCCGCCGGTTCCGCGCCCCCAGGCGTGGGGCGCACGGACCGGCATCGAGACTGCGCCCGCCATGGCCCGGACGACCACCCTTGGGCCCGACTCCTCACCTGTTCCGGGGGCGGCCAGCATGATGGAGGGGTGACTGGCCGAAACGAGGAGGGATCCGGCCAACCGGGCGCGGCCCGGGAGATGTCGCCGGCCTTCCGCCAGCGCCTGTCGGCCGCCTTCGCCGAGGTGCATCCTGGCGACCGGTTCACCTACCGGCGGACGCTCACCGAAGGTGACCTGGCCGTCTTCTGTGGTGTCACCGGCGACTTCAACCCGCTCCACCAGGACGAGCTCTTGATGCGGGAGAGCTGGTTCGGAGGCCGGATCGTGCCCGGCCTGCTCACGGCCAGCCTGGTTACCCACATCGGCGGGCTGCTCGGCTTCGTCGCCCAGGAGATGCGCTTCGAGTTCCTCGAGGGCGTCTACGTGGGCGACACGATCACCTGTACGCTGGAGGTGGTCGAGAAGGACGAGCGAGGCCGGCGGCTCGGGTGCGAGGCCACCTACACCGACCAGCGTGGCCGCCTGGTGGCACGGGCCTGGGTGTGGGGGTTCCCGATCTCGCTCCGGCTGCGGCGGGAGCGAGGCTGACCCAGTTCCGACCGCGGCAGGCCCAAGCATCCGCCGGGCCCCCGGGGGGCAGCGACTCTGCCGCCGAGGGGAGGAGGGGAGAATGAGAAGCGGCGCCGATCGCCCGGACCTGTCCGACGGAACCCCCACGCGGGGCCGCGGCATACTTGGGGCCAACGGAGGGTGAGTCGTGCCCGCGTGTTCGCCGCCGCGAGGACGGGACAGCCCTCGGAGGACCGGTCGATGGGCAAGAAGCGCGTCCAACAGCTGAGCCAGGTGCGGCAGCCGCGCCAGCAGCTTCGGCAGATCAAGCCGAAGAGCGTGCCCGCGCCGGCAGCGGGTGGCAACCAGAAGAAGCAGCGCGAACGGTATGTGAAGGCAGGCGGCCTGCTCCAGGGCTATGCACCCGAGCTCGTCCTGCGAATCGGGTACGCCGCCGGCGTGCTGGTGGTGGTGTGCCTGGTGGCGATGCTGCTGGCGTTGTTGCTGCTGCCCTATGGGTGGCCAGTGCGGGCGGTAGCGGCGCTACCCTGGGTGTTCCCGATCGGGTTCGTGATCAGCTTCGTGCTGCCTGGCTTCCGGCTGGCACGTAAGGACCGCCACGCTGAGTCCAAGCTCGTCCAGGGGCAGCTGCTGGGGACCAGCCCAGTCAGCACCTCGATTGGGCTGGGCATGCTGATGGTCAAGACCCGGGGCGGCACGGAGCAGTTCCTGGTCGAGCCGGAGAAGCTCACCAGGGTGCCCGGCAACCAGGTCAACGTGATGCTGAACGTGACCCCGCACCTTCGTCACGTCCGCAGCGTTGGGGTCGTGGGTCCGCGCCTCATGGCCCGGCCCGATCAGCCGGTGCCGCCGGTGTTGCGTCGGCTTCGGGTACTGCCGATCCTGACGCCGGCGGCACTGTCCGTGGCGACCATCGTCGGGGCCGATGCGGTGGCTGGTTCCCCCATCCAGCCCGAGCTGCTGCATGCGGTCCTGGCAGCCGCGGTGGCGGCGGCGCTCGGCGGCGCCGTCTACGGTGTCTTCTGGTTCTACCAGCGTCGCGTGTACAAGGAAGTTCAGTCCCTCATGCCCGGAGGTATTTGATGCCAGAGCCCGCGATCCCCATCACGGCCGAGGGGCTCGAGGAAGTCAAGCGTGAGCTGCATGAGCTGGTGAATGTCAAGCGTCCGTACATCGTCAGCAAGATCAAGGCTGCCCGGGAACACGGCGATCTCTCTGAGAACTTCGAGTACCATGCCGCCCGCAACGAGCAGGCATTCGTGGAGAGCCGCATCCGGGAGCTGGAGACGATCCTCCGCAACCACATCCTCCTCGAGCGCAACGGTGCTTCGGAGCAGGTCCAGGTATTGAGCACGGTTACCTTTCAGGAGGACGGGGGGCCAGAGGAGTCCTACCAGATCGTCGGGCCGGCCGAGGCCGACCCCGCCCGGGGTCGGATCAGCTTCGAGTCCGAGCTGGGCAAGGCGTTGATCGGCCGCCGGGTCGGGGAGCGGGTGGAGGTGCGCACCCCGTCGGGGGGCAGCTACGACGTCACCATCCTGAGGATCGCGTAGGCAATGGGGCCCCTCGCCCGGCTACAGGAGTGGATGGTGGCTCAGGGGGTGGATGCCGCCCTGGTCACCAACCCGGTCTCGATCGCGTACCTGAGCGGGTTCCGCGCCGAGCCGATGGAGCGGCTGATGGGCCTCGTGGTCAGGGGGCGGGATGCTGCGCTGGTGGTGCCCGGGCTGGAGGAAGAGAGCGCTCGGGCCGCGGCCTCGGTCGAGGTCGTCGCCTGGCGGGACGGCGAGGATCCCTGGGCGCTGGTCCGGCGGGCGCTAGGCAGCCCTCGGCGGCTGGGGGTGGAGAAGGCAGATCTGACCCTGGCTGCCTGGGAGCGCCTGAGCGACTTGGCCGAGGTGGCGGAGGACGTCGGACCGACGATCCGGCAGTTGCGGATACGCAAGCAGCGGAGCGAGATCGAATGCCTGGAAGTCGCGGCCCGGATCACCGATCGGGTCACCGACCGACTGCTGGGCGAGGTGCGGGCCGGTCAGACCGAGCTAGAGGTGGCGGCCGCGATCGACCGTCTGATCGCGCTCGAGGGGGCGATGCCGTCGTTTCCCACCCTGGTCCAATCGGGGCCCAACTCCGCCCGGCCCCACCTTCGACCGAGCTCACGGCGGCTGGCCGCCGGCGACCTGCTCCTGCTGGACTTCGGCGCCGCCCACGGCGGCTACTGTGCCGACACTACCCGGGTCTGGGTCCTGGGCCAGGCCACCGACCGGCAGCGGGAGCTGCATCGGGTGGTCCTGGCCGCCCACGATGCCGCGGTCGCGGCGGTCCGGCCCGGGATGAGGGTGGGGGAGGTGGACGAGGCGGCGCGGGCCGTGATCAGAGCTGCCGGACTGGGTGACCTCTTCATCCACCGGGTCGGACACGGGCTCGGCCTGGAGGCGCACGAGGCTCCCAGCCTGGATCCCGGCGGCGACACGGTACTGGAGGAAGGAATGGTGGTGACGATCGAGCCCGGGGTCTATCTGCCCGGGTGGGGTGGAGTTCGGATCGAGGACGACGTGGTGGTGGAGCAGGATGGCGGGCGGATGCTGACCGCTGCCGACCGGAGGCTGCTCCAGATTGCCTGAACCGGTATGACCGACCCACCGCTTCAGGCCGGCATGCGGCGCACGCGGCAGCGCCAGCTGGTCTGGCAGGCGTTGCGCGACCTAGGTGGCCATTGCACCGCTGAGGAGATCATGGTTGAGGTGCAGCAGCGGCGTCCGGGGTTCCCGCGCAGCACCGTCTATCGGGCGTTGGACGCTCTGGCTGCCTCGGGTGCGCTCCGGGCGGTTCGCCTTGGCGATGGGCCGGTCCACTACGAGATCACGACCGAGGATCATCAGCACGCCATCTGCCAGATCTGCCAGGGGGTGCTGCACATCGAGCCAGAGCTGGTGGCGGAGCTGGAGCGCCATCTGGAGCAGCGGCACCGCTTCCGGCCGCTGCGGACGGATGTGCTGGTGCTGGGTGTGTGCGACGATTGCAGCCACGGTAGGCCGGCTGCTCCGAGCCATCGCCACCGCACGCTCGAGCACGTCCACTACGCCTGACGCGGCGGCCGATAGCCACCGGCGTCTGCGAGCCTGGGACGGGTTGGGCAAGGTGCCAGGATCGTGGCCAACCGGACTCGCGGCTTCGCTGGCTGCCAGTCACGGCGGAGGTGCTGGAGGTGGCTGACCAGGAGAGCCTCTGACCGCTTGCCCATGGCCCCGGCCAGGTCTTGCCGAGGCGCTCCCCGAGGGAGTGGGTGGCGCCCGCATTGGTTCGCGCCTCCGCATCGAATCGAGCGGAGGCGCCCATCTGGCGGCCGAGACCTGGCCGTCGGATAGAATCGGCTAGGGCTTCGAAGACCCGCTCTGAGCACGCTCGCGATGCGTGACCGATCTGGCATACGGGCGCGAGGTGTCGGAGTTGCCCGCGTAGCTCAACCTGGTAGAGCAGGGGACTCTTAATCCCAAGGCTCAGGGTTCGAATCCCTGCGCGGGCACCAGAAATCCGATTTCGGATCTCCATCACCTCGCTCGGGTTTCCTCCCCTTTCCCGTCAAACTGCCTGCTACCGGGCTGACTCGGCCCTTCGAGGCTCAGCTCATCCACGCTGACGCCCAGCGGGCGGGCCCGGGCGCGGGCATGCAGCGTACGGGGCCTGGTGCTGCCGGGCCTTCCAGTTCACCAGGATGCTGGGGGACACACCCTGGCGCCGGGCCAAGGCCCCATGGTGAAGGCAGCCGGGACTACCTTCATGCGCTCCAGCCGGATCTTGCGGATGCAGTTCACGCCAGGGAAGGTGGTCAATGGCTTGCCCATTCGTGGAATCGAATCAGCCGGGCTATAGCCTCTGCCCGCGAGTGGAATCCATCCCTCCTGAACATCCGCTCCAGGTGCTTGGCAACGGTGCGTGGAGACAGGCCGAAACGTTGACCAATCACCTTGTTGGTAAATGTAGAGCGCCATTCGTTTTGAGCGTGTAGCCGGCTGATCCGTCATTCATCGTGATCGTGGCCGGGATGCGGGTCTCGGGTGCTGGCCTGGGTTTGCCCGCGGAGGTCCAGCGGGAGGGGTGAGCCCCGAAGCTGTTGTGGGTAGCGACGAAGTCGAGGATCGCGGTGGCGAATCCTACGACGGCCTTGGCATCGGCGGAATGCCGTAACCACCGCGGCGGCAAAGGCATGGCGCCCGACGATTTCATCACTGCCTCGGTCCCCAGCGAGTGAGGACTCACTGTGACGATCAGGCGCCGGTGACGGGCCTGGTCGCCGGCCCGAGATGGGCACGGAAATGGGTCCGATGGACGGTCGGTGGGACTCCGAGCTGGCGCTGGAAGTGCAGCCGCAGCACTGCTGCCGACCGAAGCCGCAGCGCTCGGCCACCTGCTCGCAGCTGAGTTCGGTCTCCTCCAGCAGCTGCTGCGCGGTGAGGATCCGTTGGTGGAGCAGCCACTGCAGCGGGGTGGTGCCGGTAACGGCCCGGAATCGGCGGGCGAAAGTCCGTGCCGACATGTGTGCCCGCTCGGCCAGGCACTCCACCGTGAGGGAGCGGTCGAGATGCCGGCGCGCCCACTCCATCGCCTGTCCGAGCCCGTCCGTGCCGGCCGTTGCCACCACCGGCGCCTCCACGTACTGCGACTGGCCACCGCTGCGGTGCGGTGCGACCACCATGCGCCGTGCGAACGCGTTGGCAACCCGGACGCCGTGGTCGCGGCGGACCATGTGGAGACAGAGGTCGATGGCTGCGGCCGTCCCGGCTGAGGTCAGCACGTTGCCCTCGTCCACGTAGAGGACGGATGGGTCGACCCGGACGCTGGGGAAGCGGCGGGCCAGCTCAGCCGCGTACATCCAATGGGTGGTGGCGCGCCGGCCGTCGAGCAACCCGGCTGCGGCCAGGACGAAGGCCCCATTGCAGAAGGAGGCGATCCGGGCACCCCGCTGGTGGGCCCTCCTCAGTGCCGCCAGCAACCGGGCCGGCGGGGACTCGCCGATGTCCCGCCAGGCCGGGACAACGATCGTGCCGGCCTCGGTCAGGGAGGACAACGTCAGCCCCGGCCGGAGCGTCATCCCCCCGTTGGTGTGCAGCGGAGGTGGCTCGGCGGCGCACACCCAGAAGCGATAGTTGGGCAGGCCCATGTCCGAGCGGTCGGTGCCGAACACCTCGCAGGCCACCGACAGCTCGAAGACGGATATCCGATCGAATGCCACCACGGCCACTCCGGCCATGGCAGCATCCTAGCGAGGATTGGCATTCCTGCCACTGGCCCCGGCGGTTGTCCGGGCCCAGGATCGGGGTGTGGAGCTTCTGGAGACGCGGCCAGCCCCGGTGGCCGGTGTGCCCGCGCCGGTTGTGGGCTGGCGCCTCTGGCTGGTCCGCGGCGACCGCCTGTGCTCCTGGATGGCCGACGCGGAGTGGCGGCCGGGGATGAACGAGGCCAGCTGTCTCGCTGATCGGCCGCAGCCGTGCCGGTCGGTGCCCGGGGCAGGCTGCTGGTGCGGCTGGTGGGCGCTCTGGAGCCCGAGCCGCTGCTGGGTGCTGGCGGGGCGCCGGCATCTGCTCTGGCGAGCACCGGTCATGGGGTTGATGGCCGGATGGGGAGTGGTGGCGCTGCATGGTGGGAAGGGGTTTCGGGCTGAGCGTGCCTCGGTGCTGGCGCTGTTCGACAGTCCCCTGGGGGGAGCCCGGCCGCAGTTGGAGCGCCTCGCCAACCGCTATGGGGTACCTGCGCTGTCGCTGCGGGCCGCGCTCGAGGCAGGGGTGCTGGCCGAGTTCGGGGCGTCCCCGGGGGCGATTGCCGAGGTCCGCGCCGTTCTGGCGGCCGTCACCGACCGACCAGGTCGGCGGGGTTGACCCGGGCGCTGAAGACCCTGGCCGCTGGCCCGGCAATCCAGAGGTTCCCGTCGTCGGCCTGGCGGACGGCAAGCTCGCCGCCCGGCATCTGGACCCGCAGCGAACGGCCGACCCGGCCAAGCCGGATCAAAACCGCGGCCACGGCGCTGGCACTCGTGCCCGATGAGAGGGTGTAGCCGGCTCCCCGCTCCCACACCTCGGCGCGGGCCAGCCCGCGGTCGACGGCCTCGGCCAGCTGGACGTTGGTGCGCTTGGGGAAGTGGGAATGGCGCTCCAAGTGGGGGCCCAGCTGCTGGCACCGCTCGGGTGTGACCGGCTCGCCCAGGACCACGCAGTGGGGGTTGCCGACGCTGACCAGGCGACAGGCGACGCGCCCGGCCGGAGTGTCGAGGTGTAGCAGCCGGTCGGGCCGGAACTCGGGAGCCCCCACGGCCAGCTCCGAGACGATCCGGCCGCCGACCGCCTCCAGGATCCTGACCGGGTGAACGCCACCTCGGGTCCGAAGCTGGAAGTGGTCGGGAGCTCCGTGCTCGAGCACGGCATGGCAGGCGGCGATCCGCAGCCCGTTGCCGCTCCGCTCCGCCTCCGAGCCGTCGGGGTTCAGAACCCGAATCGTGAACGAGGCCGGGTCGAAGAGGAGGACTCCGTCCGCGCCGAGCCCCAGATGCCGGTCGCACAGCGACGGCACCAGCGCCAGGACCGCTTCTGGATCGCCTTCGAAGACCAGATAATCGTTGCCCAGCGCCTGGTACTTGACTAGCTCCAGCTCATACAATCGGGGTGATGCAGGCCTCGATCTCCTGGCCCGCCCAGCGTCTAGTCCACCTACCTGCCTGCTTCTGTTCTCGCTAGAGCCGCTGGCTCCGTCGCGAGCCGGTGTGCTGCGGCCCCTCGCTCGGGGCCGCCCTGGGTGATCACCCTGTCCGATCTGGAGGTCTGTCATGTCTACGAGCAATGACTATGCCAACCCCGATGCCCTGGTCAGCACGGAATGGCTGGCCACCCATCTGCACGAGCCCGGCTACCGCCTGGTCGAGGTCGACGTCAACCCGGCAGCGTACGCGTCCGGCCACATCGAGGGCGCCGTGGGCTGGGACTGGAAGCGCGACCTGCAGGACCCGACGGTCCGTGACCTGGCCTCGCCCGAGGCATTGGCCCAAAAGCTCGGCGAGGCCGGGGTGACGCCGGAAACCACTCTCCTCCTCTACGGCGACAACAACAACTGGTTCGCTGCCTACGCCTACTGGGCGCTTCGCTACTACGGCCACGATCGGGTCAAGCTGGTCGACGGAGGTCGGGTGAAGTGGGAGGTGGAGGGTCGGCCCTACACCACCGAGGTCCCACACTACACACCCACCCAGTACCGCTTCCCGGGTCCGCCTCGTGAGGAGCTGCGCGCCTACCGGGACCAGGTCCTGGCCGCCCTGGGCAAGGTGGGTCTGATCGACGTGCGGTCGCCGGCAGAGTTCTCGGGCGAGCTGCTGGCGCCGGAGAACCTGCCTCAGGAGGGGGCGCAGCGGGGCGGGCACATCCCCACCGCGGTCAACGTGCCCTGGGCGAGCGCGGTGCGGGAAGACGGGACCTTCAAGGATGCCGCCGAACTGCGCCAGCTCTATGCCGGCAAGGGGATCACGCCCGACCGCGAGGTCATCGCCTACTGCCGCATCGGCGAGCGCTCCGCCCACACCTGGTTTGTGTTGAAGGAGCTGCTCGGCTACCCGCAGGTACGGAATTACGACGGTTCCTGGACCGAGTGGGGCAGCTCCGTGCGGGTCCCGATCGAGCGCTGAGCGTCGGCGCCGCCGGTCACCCGGCGGCGCCGCTCAGCCGATCCCTCGTTGGAGCAGGGTGATGTCCATCCAGCGGTTGAACTTGAAGGCGGCGTCGCGGAGCGTGCCCACCACCTCGAAGCCGAGGCTCTGGTGCAGCCTGAGCCCGGTCCGATTGTCCGCCGCTACCGAGGCCACGACCGTTCGGCAGCCGGTCTGACGGGCCGCCTCCAGCAGCCGGGACAGCAGCTCGCGGCCGATCCCGCGACCCTGTGCCAGCGGGTCCACGTAGACGAGGTCCTCGACCACCTCGTAGCCCCGCTGCCGCCAGGGCAGAAGCCGCGCCCAGCCCACCACCTCGCCGTCCTCCTCTGCCACCAGGGTGGTGGTACGAAGGCGGGCATGGGCGTCCCACCACTCCGCCGCCTCCTCGTGGGACAGCGGCTCCGAGTCGATGGTGGCGAACGTCTGGTTGATGGCCCAGTTGTAGATGCCCACAATCGCGGGCATGTCCGCGTGGATGGCGTCACGGATGGTCAGGGTCCGGTCCGGGCTGCTGGCGCTCATGAACTCAGTGAAGCACCAACGCCCCGGTTGTGCCGCTCAGACGCCGCCGCCGATCCGCTCGGCTAGTATCGTCACCGTCACCCGGACCTCGCCCGGCTGGCGCCACGGGTACCGTTCCTGGCCCAGATACTTCTGGGCCAGCCGATCGATGTGTTCGTCGGCTCCCTCCTCGGTGATCTGCGCCCGACCCCGTACCATCAACACCCCGCGGTAGGGGTCGTCGGGGTCGACCAGCACCGCCGACACCCGCGGGTCCCTGCGCAAGTTGCGCTCCTTGAGCCGCCCCCGGGCCGTGTTGAAGCGAAGGTTGGTCCCGTCGTGGTCGATCCAGAGCGGCGTGCTCTGGGGGGAGCCGTCGCGGTTCAGGGTGGTCACGGTGGCAAAGATCTTCTTGTCGATCAGCGCCTTCTGGGCGTCGGTGAGCACGGTCATGGCATCAATGGTGCCCTGAGGCGCGGCTTCAGGCTTCGTCGAGCGCTGTCCACCCGCAGCTGCTGCACTCCCAGCGGGCACCGCCAGTGCTGCGGTAGCGCCACCAGCTCTGGCCGCAGGAGGGGCAGCTGCCCGGTACCGGAGCGACCCCTCCGCCCAGGTGTTGGTCCACGCGGGCGGCCAGTGCGCGCAGTTCGGCCAGATGCTGCCGGGCAACGGCAGCCAGCGCCCGCTCGTCCTCCTCCTGCAGCCGGCGGCAGGCGGCGCGCAGCCGCCTCAAGCAGCCCTCGAGCTCGCGGAGGTCGTCATCCAGGCCCCTGGCCATCCTCAAGCTACCCGGGCCGCCGGCCGGGACGGGCGCGGTAGGCGGGGAAGCCGCAGGCGGTGACCAGCATGGTCTCTGCCGGCGACCGGAAGAAGCCGGCCACCGCGTCGTCGTAGAAGGTCAGGCAGGTGGCGCCCACGCCCAGGGCGAACACCGCCAGCTGGAGGCGGCCGGACACCACCCCCGCCTCCAGCTGTGCCGCCCGGTAGCCGCGCGACCCCAGCGCCTCGAGCAGCGGCTCGAGCCGGCAGCGGTGGAACACGGTGTATGCACCGTCGCCTCCCAGGGGCTGATCCAGGCAGAGCACCCTCGCCTGAGGGCGGAAGTCGCCCCGGGCCAGCGGCTGGAGCGCTGCCGGTGTCCAGCGGTACGACCCGGGATCGACCCCCTCCACGGCATGAACAATGAGGTCGTGCTGGAGCAGCGTGTGGCCGGGAGCAACGAAGTCACCCGCCACCGGGCGCGTGGCGGCCGCCATCGCCCAGAGCAGGGCGGGTGCCGGAACCGGATCGGGTCGGAACCGGCGGGTGGAGCCCCGGCGCAGCACCACCTCCTCCAGGCCCGGACCGGGAGCGGTGGGGGCGACGTGGACGCTGGCGGGGAGGCCGCGCAGCGCCCGTGCTCGCTCTCGCCAGCGCCGCACCTGGTCGAGGTTGTGGAGCTCGCCCGCCCGCTGGGCGGCCGTGATCAGCGGGTAGGAGATGGGACGTGGCGAGAGCGGCTCCACCTCCAGGCCGAGCGGCGTGACCACTCCCCGCCGGGGCGGCCCGGCCCCCTCGGGCGTCCCCAGCGGCACCACCGCCAGGGGGAACTCCTCCGGAGTCCCGGCCTCGCCCAGGCCCAGCAGCGCCGCCAACAACCCGTCGACGAACGCGGTGACCGCTCGGGCCGTCACCCCGGAGGCGTCGGCCGCTGCCATGAGGTTGGCGAGCAGCGTGCCCCCGTCCCAGAAGAGATGCCGGAAGCCCCGCTCGCGGTACTTCCAGGCGGTACGCCAGGGGATGCCGGTGAGGACCAGGCTGGCCGGCAGGGAGGCGAGATCGGGGTGGACCGCCTCGGCCAGGTGGGCGCGAAAGTCGCCCGACCGCAGCCGATGAAGCCCGAAGTGTTCGGGATCGAAATGGTAGACGCCCGACTCCAATCCCTCCAGCGGCCCGCAGGCGAGGTAGACCTCGATCGGGTAGAGGGCGCCGGCGGAGGGAGCGGCCCGCATCGCGATGCCGTGCAGCTGCCGGGTGACGCCAGCGGCGCAGAAGAGCAGCTTGGCCAGCACCGCCGCATCCACCCGGACGTCGCCCGGCCCCCGCCCCTGGGAGAGCACGGTGGCCGCCGGATGGAGGTCGGCCGGCCAGGCGGTTGGGAGGGGGATGGGGGTGAGCCCTCGGTAGCGCTTGAACGGCCCCGGCCGGTTGGCCCAGTCCAGCGGCTGCGCCCTCCGCCGCACGCTCCACCAGCTGTGCTTGGTGGTCTGGTGGTACTCGGCCGCCCCAACCATGGCCGTCTCTGCCACGGCTCGAGCCTACGCGGTCGGGTACGCCGGTGGTCGATGATGGGGCGATGCCGGACTGGATCCTGATCGACGGCTCCAGCCTGATCTTCCGTGCCTTCTTCGGCGTTCCCCAGAGCGTCCGGGCACCCGACGGCACCGTGGTCAACGCCGTCCGCGGGTTCCTGGACAGGCTCTCCAGCCTGATCGTGGAGCGTCGACCCAGGCGGCTCGCGGTGGCCAGCGACGAGGACTGGCGCCCGGCTTGGCGCGTGGCCCTGATCCCCTCCTACAAGGCCCACCGAATGGCGGAGCCCATCCCACCGCTGCTCGAGCCCCAGATGCCGATCGTCCACGAGCTGCTCGATGCCGCTGGGATCCCGTTCGTCGGGGTGCCCGAGGCAGAGGCCGAGGACGTGATCGCCACCTGGGTGGCCCGTCTTGAGGGGTCGGACCCAGCTGCCAGGGTCGAAGTGGTCAGCGGCGACCGCGATCTCTTCGCCCTCATTCGCGACCCCGCCGTTACCGTGCTCTACCCCTCCCGGGATGGGCTGGTGAGGATGGACGAGGCCGCGGTGGAGCGCCGGTACGGGGTGCCCGGGCGCCGCTATGCCGATCTGGCCCTGCTCCGGGGCGACGCCTCGGATGGGTTGCCGGGACTGCCGGGGGTGGGCGAGAAGCGCGCCGCGGAGCTGGTCCGCAACCACGGAAGCGTGGAAGGGCTGCTGGCCAGCGGCCGGCTCCGGGAGGCGGACCGCGACTACCTGGAGCGAGCTTGCCGCGTGGTCCTGCCGGTCAGCGATCTGCCCGTGGACCTGCCGCCGCGGCAGGACCTCCTGCCCGCCGACCCGGAGCGGCTCGATGCTCTCGGCCGGCGCTACGGGCTGGAGGCCGCGGTCGGTCGCCTACGCGCAGCGCTGCCAGTGCTCGAGGGCTGATGCCTTGTGGCGTCGATCCGCCGTGCTCTGGAGCCGGGAGAGGAGCGGCGGGTGCGCCCGCGGCCATCGCGGTCGCCACCGGTGGTGCGGCATCGCAGACGGGGCGCCGGACCGCGGCCGCCACGACTAGCAGCCGGAGACGGGTTTGCGATCGGCGGCCTCGAAGACCAGGCAGGCATTGTGGCCGCCGAATCCGAAGGAGTTGCTGATCGCGGTGCGGACCACGGCCGGGCGGGCCCGGTTGGGGACGAAGTCGAGGTCGCACTCCGGGTCGGGCCGCTCCAAGTTGATGGTCGGAGGGACGACCCCGCGCTCGATGGCGAGCACGCAGCAGGCTGCCTCCATCGCCCCGGCCGCCCCCATCAGGTGGCCGTGCATGGACTTGGTCGAGCTGACCGCGAGGATGCTTGCGTGGGGGCCGAAGACCTCCTTCAACGCTCGGACCTCGGCCACGTCCCCCACCCGGGTGGCAGTGGCATGGGCGTTGACGTAGTCCACCTCCTCTGGCCGGACCCCGGCCTTGGCCAGTGCCCGCCGCATGGCCCTGACCGCGCCCCGGCCGTCGGGGCGGGGGGCGGTCAGGTGGTACATGTCCGAGCTGGCCCCGAAGCCGGTGAGCACCGCCCGTACCCTGGCCCCGCGGCGACGGGCCGCGTCCAGGTCTTCAAGCACCATCATCACCGCTCCTTCGGCCATCACGAACCCGTCCCGGTCCAGGTCGAACGGCCGGCAGGCCTGCTCGGGATGATCGTTGCGCTGGCTCATGGCCCGCAGCTGGCAGAAGGCGGCGATGGTGAGGGGGGTGATGGTGGCCTCCGCACCGCCCGCCAGCATGGCGCCGGCGTCGCCGCGGCGCACGATCTCTGCCGCCTCCCCCAAGCCATGCGCGCTGGAGGCACAGGCGCTGGTGATGGCGTAGTTGGGGCCGCCGCAGCCGCACTGGAGCGCGACCAGGCCGGCTGCGGAGTTGGTGGTGGTGGTGACAGTCAGCGGGCTCACGGCGTGGACACCGTGCCGGAGCAGCGCCTCGTGGTTTGCCTCCACCCGCTCCTGGCCTCCGACCGCGGTGGAGACGATGACACCGATCTCGTCCGGATCCGCCGACGGATCGAGGCCCGCGTCGTCGAGGGCCTGGATGGCAGCGGCGACGGCCAGCTGGCAGTAACGCGGGACCCGGCGGGCCAGCTTTCGGTCCATGAAGCGGCCGGGGTCGAAGCCGTGCACCTCGGCTGCGATCCGGGTCGGAAAGGCGCTGGCGTCGAAGAGCGTGATCGGCCCCACGCCGGAGCGGCCCTGGGTCAGGCTGGACCAGACCGTCTCCAGATCGCATCCCAGAGGAGTGACGAACCCGATCCCGGTGATCGCCACCCGAAGCCTCTGATCTTCCACTTCACCCCTCCACCGCCGATTGCTCAGCTTGCCACCCACGATACGCTGGCCCATTGCCGATTCCCCGATCCCGGTCAGAGGCCGCCTGGTCCCGCCGGCTGAGCCTCTGCGTCGCCGGGCCAGGGCGGGGAGGTGTAGCAGAGGAAGCGAAGGTCGCCGTCGGCGGCCTGGAACTGGAAGGCCCATCCGGTCGGGATCACCAGTGTGGTCCCCGGCCGGACCGCGCGCACCGTCGCCTCGCCGGCCGGTGAGCGCAGCCAGAGCCGACCCCGGCCGGCCCTGAAGTACCAGATCTCCTCCACGGTTCGGTGCCGCACGGGCCGGCTGGTCTGGCCCGCAGGGAGCCGTACCTCGACCAGGCTGGCGCGGTCGGTGCGGACCAAGGAGGTGATCTCGGAGCCGTCGGGGGCGATCGCGTCGGCCATGGCCTGATTGTCGCTTACGGATCGTTGATCCCTGGCTGCCAACCGGCTTGCACCTGCCCTCCATCCTGGATGCATTGCCGAAACCGGCCCGGACGCGATGCCTCCCCACCCCCCGCTCCGTTCCGGTCGCGCCGGGGTCTCCCACAAGGAGCCCCGGCGCCGTCGGCCGCCGAGGGTCGGGCGGTGAGGAGGCACATCCGCCCTGATGGGGGCGCGGGGTCGCCGGGGTCCTGCCGACTCCGGTAGCCATGGCCGTCATGGACGACGACAGAACCGGGTTCCGCCGGGCAGCGGAGCGTGCTGCGGATTGGATCCAGCGCTATCTGGGCGACGTCCGCGGACTGTCGGTCCTCCCCCGGGTCCGCCCCGGGGAGATCAAGCGGGGCCTACCCGTCTCGCCCCCGTCGGCCGGCGAACCGCTCGAGCGGATCCTCGACGACTTCGAGCGGTCGATCCTGCCCGGCATCACTCACTGGAACCATCCTCGCTTCTTCGCCTACTTCGCCACCAGCGGCTCGGGGCCGGGCATCCTGGCCGAGTTCCTCATCGCGGCCCTCAACGTCAACGCCATGCTCTGGCGCACCTCGCCTGCTGCCACCGAGCTCGAGGAGGTGGCCTGCGACTGGCCGCGCCAAGCGTTGGGCCTACCCGAGCCGCTGTTCGGCTACGTCAACGACACCGCCTCCTCCAGCACCCTCTACGCTCTGACCGCGGCCCGGGAGGCGTTGGCCCTCTAGGGGTTTGCGAATGGGGCCTGGACCGCCCGCTCGCCATGTGATCGGTCTTCTCCCGGATGGCCTGGTTCCACTCCCCGAGGCTGAAGAAGCGGCGCTTGCGGAGCGGTGCCAGCACCCAGCGCTCGACCACCTGGACCCCCACCTCGGCGGCCGCCTTGTCCCGCG
>CADDZO010000021.1 GCA_902812395.1 bacterium
GCCGAATTGTCGCGCAGGAGGGCCAAGAACGTGCGGCGCTTGCCGTTCAGTGCGGAGCCGACTTCCGTCACCACACGGCCGACTGGAAGTCCCTCGGCTGCTGCCCATGCGGTCACCCGGGCAACCTGCCGGTCCAGGTCAGACCTCTGGTCGGCGGAGGACACGCGGGCATCCACGGCCGTGATCCCTGGAACGGCACTGACCGGTGGCTGTCCACCAGGATCAGCCGGCCGACGCGGCGCGCGGGAACTGGGAGTTTGCCTTCCCGGAACCAGCGGTCGGCAGTCATGGGATGAACGCCTTGTTGCCGCGCCCAGTCCTTCAAATTCACCCCTACATACTACCATAGGTTCAAACCCCAACAGTTACCGACCCCGGCCGGAACCCCATCCATGGCGATGACCGTAACGATGAGGAAGGAGAATGACGCTCGTCACCATCGTTGGTAACGACTGCCACAACCACGGTGGCTCCCCTGCCCAATCTGCAACCACCGCTTCCCAGCGGCCCCCTGTCGCTGCTGGGCCGACGCCTGCCGACAGCACCGAGGCTCCCCGCCACCGCCAGTCCATCGACGGGCTCCTCGCCGACCTGACCAGTCACCCCGGGCCTTCAAGACCCTGGTCGACAAGACCGTCTATCCGTGCCCCTCGTGCAGCGAACGCCATCTGGGCGATCGCCGCTGCGGGACGAGTGCAACCTCTGCTGCCGCAAGCCCGGATTCGGCATCGAGCAGGAAGGCGAGATCGTCCCCATCCCAGAGCTCTTCGGTCTGGGAACCCGGCGCCGGGAGGTGATGCTGCTGCCCTGGTGCCGACGCAGTCACTGATGATGACCGTGGCCCAAATCGATACATCACTTGACCGGGCTCGGCCTCCGCCGCACCGGCAGTGGGGGAATTCCCTCAACGGCGGTTCCGCGGAACTCCTGATCGCGTCCCGACCAGGGGAGGGACACGATCGTGGTGTGGAGTCTCCGGTCATCTGTGGTGTCCTCCCCCCCGCGCTGGCGGCGGCCATCGAGGAGATGTGCCAGGACCTGGAGCGCTACGGCGAGCGGAACGCACTTCGTCGTCGGCTAGACCGCTGCGTCACCGGGGTCGAGGGCCTGGTCAGGGAGCTGGAACCGCTAGCGGATCGGGGCGAGCGGCTGCCGTCGGACCTGCGAGCCCGACTCGACGCCCTGGCCGGGGAGCTCCCAGCTCCGCTCGGTGCGGGGCTGGCAGCGTCTGAGCCGGCCGATCTCGTTCCGCGCCTGGTGCAGGTCGAGGAGGAGCTCTTCTCTCGGATCCTGGGAGATCTGGCGCGTGCGCTCCGTGCCCGCGGCTGACGGCGATCCTACCCGATCGTGCTGGTACGATCGCCCTCATGGTCACCGCAGATGAGCTAGCTCGCTTAGGCCGTCGCCGCGGCATCTGCTGCGCGCTTCCGGTACCGGAGCAGGCGTGGGCCGAGCGCCGAGCGGAGCTACTGCGGGCACTCGCCGACCCGACCCGGCTGAGCATGCTGGCCGCCTTGATCCGCGCGGAGGGGCCTGTCTGCATCTGCGACTTCACCGCCGTCTATGGACTGAGCCAGCCCACGATCTCACACCATATGGCCCGACTGCGAGAGGCAGGACTGGTGGACGCCACCCGCAGCGGGATCTGGACCTACTACCGGCTCCGCCAGGATCTGCCTTCCCAGGTGTGCGCGCTGTTGGAAGCGGCCCTGGCCGGGGCCTGACTCCGGATCCCGGTGGATCTCCAGCTCACCGCTGCCTGCGACGAGTACATCGGGTGGCTACAGGTGGAGGCAAACCGCAGCCCGAACACCGTCCGCGCCTACCGCGGCGAGCTGCATCGCTTCACCCGGTTCCTGGCCGAGCGGGGCCACAGCCTGCGGCTGGCCGACCTGGGCCGGGAGGACCTCCGTGCCTACCAGCGCCACTTGGCACGCCTGCTGCCCAGCCCCGCGTCGCGGGCGCGGGCCCTGGTGGCGATCCGGTCCTGGCTGCGCTGGCTGGCTCGTGAGGAGCTGATTCCGGAGGACCTGTCCAACCGGGTCACCGTGCCCAGGATCGAGCAGCGCCTGCCCAAGCCGCTGCCGCCAGAGGAGCTGACGTTGTTGCTCCGTTCTCTGCCTGCCGAGAAGGCGGCCGAGAAGCGGGACCGTGCCCTGGTTCACTTCCTGATCAGCACCGGCTGCCGCATCTCAGAAGCGCTGCGACTGGACCGCAGCGACGTCCCGCGCCAGGGCAACCGCCTGGTGGTCAGAGGCAAGGGGGCCAAGGAGCGCTCGGTCTACCTCACGGACGAGGCCAGGGATGCGCTCGAGGACTATCTGCAGTCCCGCGAGGACACCTCACCTGCGCTCTTCGTCAACTACGACCGAGCGAGCCTGGCCGGCCGCGACCGGCGCCTCACGGCCGCCGGCGCCCGCCATATCGTCAACCGCATCCGGCACCGACTTGGGGTGTGGTCCTTCCGCTCCCCCCACGTCGCCCGGCACACCACCGCCACCACCCTTCTGGAGGTGACTCAGGGGGACGTCCGCCTGGTTCAAGAAATCCTGGGCCACGCCAACCTGAACACGCTCCAGGGCTACACCAAGATCGTCGACGCCCGCAAGCGAGCTGCCTACCGCCGCTATGGCGACTATCTGGCTGGTCGGGCCGCCTTGAGTGGCCCCGCGCCCTGGGCACAGGACCACCCGTCAGCGACCGTCAGTCCTCGTCGTCCTCGTTGAACATCAGGCTGTCCTGGATCTCGAACAGGATGTCCAGGGCCTGGGTGACGGTCTCGGGCCGGGGCAGCTGGGCGATCTCCACCACCTTGCTCTCGGCCATCAGCCGGTCGAGCTCTATGGCCAGCTGGTGCGGGACCTCGGCATGTTCGGCCAGGTTGAGCAACTCGAGCTCGTTCAGCAGACGATCGATGTACCGGATCCGCTGTCGCCGACCGTACTTGAGCTCGCGGGCTCGCCGCTCCTGCTCCTCGGTCCGCTCGATCGCTGCACATGCTTCCCGAATCATCTTTCTTCTTCTTTCCCTCGCCTACGGGTTGGCGGACACCACTTAGTTTGGACCTGCCCTCCCATTTTGTCAAGACTGCTCTTGAGAAATTCGGTTCGACAGCTGGGGACTACTGCCTCCCTGTGTTAAGCTCCGGCCAAGGCCGCCATGGCAAATTCGATCCCAGGTCGGTCTACCCGGATGGAGGTGCTGGAGCTCCTCCGCCGCCGCCAGGCCCAGACGGCCGAAGCCATCGCCAGTCAGCTCGGGATCACGCCCAACGCGGTCCGCCAGCACCTTACCCACCTGGAACGCGACGGCCTGGTCAAGAGCCGACCGGTCCGCAACAAACGCGGCCGGCCATGCCTCATGTTCTCTTTGACCGACCGGGCCGACTCGGTATTCCCCAAGCGCTATGGCCGGCTCGCAAGCATGATCCTGAACGAACTCCAGCACCTGGGGGGACCCGAGCTGGTGGACGACATCTTCGATCGGATCGCCGAGCGCAGCGCGGAGCCCCTCCAGACGCAGCTGGAGGGGATGGACTTCGACCAGAAACTGGAGCGGCTGGTGGAGTGGATTGCACGAGCCGGGACCCTGGCCGAGAAGCAGGAGATCGAAGACGGGGTCCGGGTGATCATCCACAATTGTCCCTTCCGCAACACCGCCCTCAAATTCCCCCAGGTCTGCACCCTCACCCCCCGTCTCCTGGTCAAGGTCCTGGATGCGACCGTGTCCCAGGAGGCATCGATCCACCGGCACGATCCCTTCTGCTCCTTCATCGTCCAGCGGCCCACCGAGCGCCCCCAGCCGGCCTCCGAGGCCTGGGGCAACCCCTGACCGTCGGTGATTCCGGCGCTGACTGCAGCCAAGGCGCACGAGGTCGACCGGCTAGTCTCGGAGCGCTACGCAATCCCGGTCGACTGGCTGATGGAGGCCGCCGGCTGGCAGGTGGCACGGCACTGCCGGGGCCGAACCGCGGTCGTGTCCGGTCGAGGCAACAACGGCGGGGACGGGCTGGCTGCAGCCCGCCATCTCCACCGCTGGGGCCGCCTGGCGAGCGTCGCCTGCCTCGACCGGGAGGCGCTGCGGGGGCCGGCTGCGGCGCAGGCGCGAGCGCTGGAAGCGCTGGGTATAGAGATCCGCTCCGAGCCGGACCTGGGCGACGCCCAGCTGGTGGTTGATGCCTTGCTCGGGACCGGCCTGAATCGCGCTCCCGAGGGCAGGATCTCGGAGTGGATCGAGGCGATCAACGCCGCCGGGCGCCGAGTGATCTCGGTAGACGTTCCCTCGGGCCTCGACGCGGACACGGGCCAGACGCCGGGCGCCTGCGTCACGGCTGCCGTCACCGTCACCCTGGGCCTGCCCAAGCCGGGGCTGCTGAGCGGACGGGGAGTCGAGGTGGCGGGCGAGGTCTGGGTCGCGGACATCGGCATTCCCTTCGAGGCCTACCGGGCGGTCGGGATCGACGTCCCTGCGCATCTCTTCTCGATGCACGACCGTGTCCAGCTCTCGGCCTTGCGGCTGTGAGCTCCCCACGGTTCCCGGCCGGCTCGACTCGGTCAGCAGCGGATGGACCGCGCTCGGCGTGTGGTTGGCGACGCCCGGCCGGTCACCCCGCTGGAGGGACCCGCCGCACCGCGGCCGCACTCAGGCCTCCGATCAGAGGTCAGCCCCGCTCATGGCCGCGACGGGCGTGGCCAGGGCGCGAGGCCGGCCGGGCCGCGGCCATGGCAAGAAGGTGAGGATGGCCCACCAGGTGTCCTGGGACCGGGGCATCGCGGTCCCCCGGCATGGGCTCTGGCTTGACCCCTTGACCGCACGCGAGCTGGCCTTCGTCTCTCATGCTCACGCCGACCACACTCGTCGGCACCGGACGGCGGTCATGACCCCCCAGACGCTGGCCTTGCTCACCCCCGATCGCCGTCCCCATGTGGTCCGGCCGGTCGAGCTGGGCCAGGCACTGCGCTTGGGATCGGCCATCCTCACCCTCCACGACGCCGGCCACATCCTGGGCTCCGCCCAGTTGCTGGTGGAGGAGGATGGGCAACGGCTCCTGTACACCGGGGACTTGAAACTGCGCCGCGGTAGTGGGTTGGCCGACACACCCATCCCCAAAGCCCAGGTCCTCATCGTCGAGAGCACCTACGGCAGGCCGCGCTTCTGTTTCCCCGATCCGGACACGGTAGTGGAGGCGATAGCACGATGGTGTCGACAAGCACTCGCCGCCGGCGTCACGCCAGTGCTGCTGGCCCATGCGTCGGGCAAGGCCCAGGAGCTGATGCGGCGGCTCGCCCCCTTCGGGTTCCGCTTCGGGCTGGACCCCCGTTGCGTGCCCTACGCCCGGGTCTACGAGGCGAACGGGATCAGGCTCCCGCCCTGGACCGCGCTGGACGGCTCAGTGCCGGGGCAGGTGGTGTTGGCTCCACCGGTGGGCAAGGAGGCGATCCGGCAGCTGAGCCCACGTCGGGTCGCGCTGGTCTCTGGCTGGGCACTGGACCCCAGGTTCTGGCACCGGTTCGGAGCTGACCGCGCATTCCCGCTCTCGGACCACTGCGGCTTCAACGAACTCGTGGAGGTGGTCGAGCGCTCGGGAGCGGAGAAGGTCTACACGGTCCACGGCTTTGCCGCGGAGTTCGCCCGCCATCTGCGCCGGCTCGGGGTGCCTGCCCACTCGCTCGACACCACCGAGCAGCTGTCGCTGCCCTTCTGACCGCGGCGCAGGGGGGAGGGGCCGTTCGGCGAGAAGCGCACCAGCATGGGTCGCGATGTCACCGGCCACCGACGGGGACCGGTCCAGCGCCTGCCCGAGCTCTGTGACCTGCTGGCCGTTGCGGCGAGGTCAGGCGGCCAGTGCCGGTCCCGAGCTGGGATCCACCACCACCGCCAGGAACAGCAGCGCACCGGTCTTCCGGTCAATCAGGCCCATCAGGAAGGGTCGATCGACCACCACCCGGACTGGCCGCACGAACGCGACCGCAGCCACCGCGACCGCGGTGGCTGCGGCGGCCACCGTCCCCCGCTCGTCCACGTCGATCGCGACCCGCTGCAGGACGTCCGTGAGGTGGCAGCGGCTGTCGCAGGACTCGGAGATCCCCGAGAAGTCGGCAGCGGGACCCAGCGCCGCACCCATGCCCAAACGCGCCAGAGCACCGCTCAGCCCGACACGTCCCTCGAGCCGGCAGCGCGGCAGCGCCACCTCCCCGGGCCGAGGCACCAGCTCGGAGACCAGCCGCTCCCACCAATCGGCCCCCACCAGGCGTCGGAACCCCTCGGGATCCAGGACGTCGCGAGGTAGCACGATGATCAGCTGGAAGCGCCCGCCGCGGTAGGCGAGGCCCACCGCCTGCAGGTCCGGCCGCTCGGTGTAGTCGAAGCTGCCCGACCGGTGCATGAGCGGAACCGTCACCCCGCCATGGGGAGTGGTGAAGGGTCCAGGAGAGGTCGCGCCGGGATCGAACCGACTATCCCACTCACCTCGGAAGTAGGCCGCGTTGACCAGGAACAGGCTGGAGTCCTGGGGGAAGCGGTCAACCACCGCCTCGATCTGACCGTGGGTGCGCTGCCGAACCCAGCGGTTGACCACGGCCGGTGCCCCCAATGACGCCAGGTCGAGGCTCCGTGCCTCGCCCCGGTAGTCGGCGACCGCCTCCAGGAACGCAGGGCGGAGGGGGAACTGCGGGGCCGCCCAGAGTCCACCCGCCAGCTCCAGGGTCACTCCCTCCGCCGAGTCCAGGTCAGCGAGCATGGCAGCTGCCTCTCGTCGGGCCGCCTCCCTGTCGAACCGGTCGCGCCCCAGGACCCGACTCATCGCCGCACCTGTCTCGCCTCGCGCGCCCTGGGCGACCATGTCCAGGGCCAATGCGGCCGAGAGCGGCGACAGCACCGGAGATGCGCCGTTCCCGAGCAGTTCGCCCAAGAGCCTGAAGCCCAGGGCTACGCCGGGGGCGCTCACCACCGCCTCCAGGGTGCGTGGTGGGCCAGAGCCCACAGCCGAGCGGTCAGGGTCGTTCTCAATCGGTGTAGCGGTAGATGATGTCGTCCTCGCGCCGCCGCTCCTCACGATACAGGTGACAGCTCTCGTAGTCGCGGACGCAGATCGGCGGCGAGTCGTGGAGCGCGTACCGCCGCTTGGACCGATGGTCGACGTGGCAGTCGAAATGGTAGATCCGGAGCGGGCCGGCCAGGTCCCGGTACAGCTGCTCCAAATAGGGGCATCTCCGCATGTGTGCTGAAGCTTACGCCCCGAACCTGAGAGCGCCCTCGTAACGGCCAAGGGCCGACCCTACCATGGGCGGAATGCGACTGACCTTCATGGGCACCGCTGGCGCCCGCTTCATGGTGATGAAGCAGCTGACTGCGTCGGGAGGCCTGTACCTGGAGGAGGGGAACACCAGGCTGGCGATGGACCCGGGGCCCGGTGCGGTGGTCCAGTACGCAAAGCGCAAGGTGGATCTCTCGCGTCTGAGCGGGATCCTGCTCAGTCACCGGCACCTGGACCACGCCGGGGACGTCAACGTCATGATCGAGGGGATGACGGACGGTGGCTTCCACCCCCAAGGCACGCTGTTCTGCCCAGGCGATGCCCTCGACACCGATCCGGTGGTACTGGAGTACCTGCGCGGCTTCCCCCGAGAGGTAGTGCGCCTGCAGCCCTGCACCCGCTATCGGCTGGGCGACATCTCCTTCTCGACCAGCCCTCGTCACGTCCATGGCGTGGAGACCTACGGCTTCACCTTCGGCGGCGAGGACGGCGGGCTGCCCACCCTGGGCTGGGTCACCGACTCCAAGTACTACGATGGCATCGCCCAGGACCATCGAGCCGAGGTGATGCTGATCCACACCGTGCTCGCCCGCAGCCGGCCCGAGCTGCCTCACCTGGGGCTCGACGATGCCGAGCGCATCGTGCGCGAGGCCCAGCCCCGCCTGGCGTTGATTACCCACTTCGGCATGACCGTCTGGCGGGCCAGGCCCTGGGAGGTGGCGGCCGAACTCAGCCAGCGCACCGGGGTGGACGTGCGGGCGGCTCGGGACGGCATGCGCCTGGACCTCTGACCGTCGCTCCTGGAGGCAGCGGCCGTGGATGCCCGCGATCGAATGGCGGCGGTTCGCCGCTGGCCATGGGGGCTACAGTCGCAACTGATCCCCTGGTCTGGCGAAGGGCCACGCACGGGCTCCAGCTCCTACAGCCGGGCCGTCGGCAAGTTCCAGTCCCGCCGCCGGAGCCAGGGAGACGATCGCGATGTCGTCCCAAAGCCGAGGTCCGTGCCCCCAGGCCAAACCGGGTCCTGGCTGTCGCTCCGACGCCATGGCCATAGTCCAGTGACCGGGATGGCCAATTGGCGGCGTGATCTCCATAGGCCTGCGCAGGGGCACTCGCAGGGTCTGGCATCGAGCGCGGAAATCGACCGCCCCTGGTCGTCGCCCTTCCGCTGCAGCCGGCGCAGATCGAGGGGGACGTGCACCTAGAGCTCCAGCTCCCTCTCGCGCTAACACCTGCCCGACCTGAGGTGGCCTCGACCCGGGACTGGACGAGGTGATCTCAGCGGCTCGCCGTAGCTTGAACCGCCTGCGGCACCGCCTCGATCACCATGTCGATCAGCCCATACTGGATCGCCTCCTCCGGCGAGAGGAAGAAGTCGCGATCCGTATCCCGCTCCACCCGCTCCAACGGCTGGCCGGTGTGCTTGCTGATCAGCCGGTTGAGCTCATCCCGGACCCGGAGGATCTCACGGGCATGGATATCGAGGTCGGTGGCCTGGCCTGTGATCCCGCGTCCCGCCACCAAAGGCTGGTGGAGATGGATGCGAGCATTGGGGAGGGCCATCCGCCGACCCTTCGTGCCCGCCATCAACAGGATGGTGCCGAAACTGGCGGCCCGCCCCACGGCCACCGTCGCGATCGGCGGCGAAACGTACTGCATAGCGTCGTAGATGGCAAAGCCGGGCGCCACCGCTCCCCCCGGGGAGTTGACGTAGAGCTGGATCTCTTTCTCAGGGTCCTCCGCGGCCAGGAACAGGAGCTGGGCCACCACCAAGTTGGCGACCACATCGTCGATGGGTCGGCCGACGATGACGATCCGGTCGCGCAGGAGCCGAGAATAGATGTCGAACGCCCGCTCCCCGCGGCCGCCCTCGTTCTCGATGACGGTCGGCACCCAGCCCATTCGCCCAAAGGGTAGCAACGGCCGCCACTCCACCTCGCTCCGGCCAGCTGCTGCATGCGCCAGGCTGGAGGAGGCTGGCTTCGACGGGCTCCACAGAGGCTTCGGGCCTTCCACCATGCCCGGGATCGATAACCCGCTGTCGCCGGCAGGAACTCCAATCCGAACAGTGCCACTTTGACTCCGATGTCCACTGCTGGCCTCGCCCGCACGTCGTTGAGAGGTGAAATGGCACTTCGGATCTCAGGAGGTCGAAGATGAAGTACATGCTGTTGCTGACGCGGGGTGAGTGGCAGGAGAACGGGACTGAGGACGAGCGGCAACGGGTGTTCGGCCAGCTCATGGAGTGGTTCACGCGCCAGCGAGCGGAGAGCCACGTGGTGGAGGCCGCACAGCTCCAGCCGCCGGGCACGGCGACCACGGTGGTCATCGAGCGCGGGCGCTCCATGCTGCTCGACCGTCCACTCCTGGAGGCTAAGGAAGCCATCGGAGGCTATGCCGTCCTGGAGGTGGACAACCTGGACGAAGCGATCGCCATCGCCCGGACCTTCCCGGTCCCGGACGGCAAGGTGGAGGTCCGACCTGTCGTCGAGCGATAACGTCGGCCAGCACGCGTACCGCTTGCTGGACCGGGTCTTCAGAGAGGAGGCGGGCCGGCTCACCGCGAGCCTGGTCCGCCTCATCGGCGACTTCGATCTGGCCGAGGAGCTGGTCTCCGAGGCCATGGTCGAGGCGTTGGAGCACTGGCCCAGCCAGGGAGTGCCCGATCGCCCGGCCGCCTGGCTGCTGACCACCGCTCGCCGCAAGGCCCTCGACCGGATCCGACGTCAGGCTCGGTACCAGGAGAAGCTGGCCCTCCTGGCGGCCCTGTCGGACGAGGCCAGCAGCCGACCCGACGACCGGCTCAGTCTGATCTTCACCTGCTGCCATCCGGCGCTCTCCCGCGACGCCCAGATCGCGCTGACGCTGCGCGCAGTGGTCGGCCTCACCACCCAGGAGATCGCTCGCGCCTACCTCTGCCCCGAGGCCACGATCGCAAAACGCATCCTCAGGGCCAAACAGAAGATCGTTGCTGCCAACATTCCCTACCGCGTGCCCGAAGGGCCAGAGCTCAAGACCCGTATGGACGAGGTGCTGACGGTGATCTACCTGGTCTTCAACGAGGGTTATCTCGCAACCGCGGGCCCCACCCCCCTTCGCCGCGATCTAGTCCTGGAGGCCGAGTGGCTGGCAATCCTGGTGACTCGGCTGATGCCGGAGGAGCCGGAACCGCTCGGCCTGTTGGCGCTTATCCGTTTGCATCTCGCCCGTTGGCCAGCCCGGCTCGATACCAGCGGAAGGCTCGTCCTGCTCCAGGACCAGGACCGTTCGCTCTGGGACCGGCGCGCCATCGGAGAGGCGATCCGCCTGATCGAGCGCGCAGCCGCACGTCGCCACCCGGGCCGCTACCAGGTCGAAGCGGCGATAGCCGCCGCCCACTGCGAGGCACCGACCTGGGCGGACACCGACTGGCGCGAGGTGGTCGATCTCTACACGCTCCTTTTGGCCATTGACCCCTCACCGGTGGTGAGACTGAATCGAGCCATCGCGGTCAGCCATGTCGACGGGCCTGCTCCGGCGCTGGCTGAGGTGGACCAGCTGGCGGGGACGCTGGACCGCTACCATCTCTTCCACGCCACCCGCGCCGCACTGCTGCGAGAACTGGGCCGGGCCGGCGAGGCCGCTGCGGCAGATGGCATGGCGCTTGAGCTGACCCGGAACCCCGGCGAGCGCGCTCTGCTCGAGCAGCGCCTGGCGATGTCAGAGCCGACCGAGGCGTGAACGACACAAGCCCGCCGGGTGGGACAACGAAAGGCAAGCGCCCAGAGCCGCACCTGAACCGTGCGGAGCACCGTCCGGAATTTCTCCCGAACCGCAACTCGGTTGGTTGCTTGGTCCAGGCACGCCTGCCTGTCATCCGTACCTGGACCCCTGGACGGGCCAACCACCCGACGTCCACGACCTGTCCCACCAGGACCCGGCGCCCGCTGCACTGGCCTCCGGGTGAGAAACCGGGGGCCAGTGACAGATCAGCTCTTCTCGAAGAGAGAGGGCACCCGCGCGCTAACGCCGCGTCCCCGCGAGAAGCAAGCGGAACAGTTCGGGCACCCAAGGCACCTTCGCGATCAAGCGGTCGGATCCATGCCAGTGGCCGGAAGGCCGGGGACGCCGCTGGGAGTGGGAGTCGGCTTGGGCGTCGGGGTCGGCTGGGGCGTGGGGGAGGGCGGACACGGCTTCCCGGTGATGTTCCCAGCCTGGGGCTGCTGGGTGCCAGATCCGTCGTTGTAGGCGTCGATCCAGCCGTAGTTGGGATCGGGCGGTGTTACGCCGCACGCACTGTACGACCAGGAGAAGTTGGCCGTCGTGTCCAGGGTGGGATTCTCCGTCGTGAAGTCGGAGAAGTACTCCTGGATCCAGCAGCTCGTCGGCTCCCCCCCGTTCGTTGAACTCGGTGTCTGACACCCATCCTGCGGCGTGCCCGAGAAGGTCTGCCCATCGGCCCAATCGTTATAGGTCGCGAAGTCGGCCTTCGCCTTGAACGTGCCGCTCATCCCGCCCTTCAGGGTCCCGGTCTGGGGCCCGAGCAGGGGGGTGGGTGTCGTCAACGCTGGCTGGTTGGCACCCGGGATCGTCGTGAAGGTTCCAACGTCCGTGAGGGTGAAGGTATAGGTGCCAATGCCACCATTTGAGCTCGTCGAGCTCGTCTGACAGAACTGGACCGTCCTGATTATGTTGTCAAATGCCCAGTCCCCGGCGTTGCCACTATCCCGCCGGTCAACGAGATGGGAGATCGAGGTCTGGCAGGATTGTGCCAGCGCGGGACGCGGCAGGCCAGCGGCACCAGGGACCCAGATGGCAGCCGCACCGAGGATCCCGATCAGGACTCTGCGCACTCTCATGTTTCCTCCATCGGCAAATGTCCTAGATCGTGCCCCGCGTGACCCCCCTCTCGCATTGGCCAGAAGATGCTAGCAGGTTGCCACAGCAATTGGGCGGGACATATGCCCATCAATCTGTGGGGCTCGTGTCCCGGTTGGCGTATCCGGAAGGGTGTCCCGCGGGCCACCCGTGCCGGTAGCCCCGCCAGACATCACCGCCGCCCTCAACTGGGGAGGACCGGGTGGACGCGTTCCAGCCTTGAAGGCGATGTCAGCTCCCCACGAGGCGCAACCGCCTCGCTCAGCCCGGCCCAGCCCGTGCCTCGGCGCCCTCGATCCACACCGCCCCCGAGCGAGCGAACTCCTTCTTCCAGATCGGGACCGACTCCTTCAGCCGATCGATGCCGTAGCGACACGCCTCGAAGGCCTCGGCCCGGTGGGGACAGGCCACGCTCACCACCACCGACGGCTCGCCGACCAGGAGCCGCCCGGTACGGTGCGCCATGGCCACGCGGGCCTCCGGCCAACGCTGGACGATCTCATCCACGATCACCCGCATCTGCCGCTCGGCCATGGCCGCATAGGCCTCGTACTCGAGATGGGTGACCGTCTCTCCCCGCGAGCTGTCGCGGACTATCCCGGTGAACGTGCAAATCGCCCCCGCTCCTGGATGCGCCACCGCTGACTCCAGCCGGCGGGCGTCCAGCGGCTCGCTGGTCAACTCGACCAGACTCTGCGACCCGCCACTGACATGGGGCACGAATGCCACCTCGTCACCGTCCACCACGGGGTCGGCCCACTCCGCGAACTCCAAGTTGCGGGCAGCTCGGACCAGGCTCAGGTCAGCCTCAAGGGCAGGGTGACGTTGGCGGAGGGTTCGGTAGACATCCGCCACCGTGGCGACGCCGGGCTCCACCAGGTCGCACGCCGTCCCCGCTTGTTCGCGGAGACGGGCAAAGAGCAGGGCGGTGATCATCGTCTCCCAGATTAGCTGTCTGCCGGTGGCCTCAGCCATTGGCGAAGCGCTCCAGCCCTCGTGCTCACGCAGGACCTGGGTCGGCCTACGTCCAGCCCGGTGGGCGGTGACGCCAGGCCTGGGAGCCGCGCCATCCCACGCGCCGCGATCACCTGGCCGGGCGGTCAGCCTCATCATTCGACGTGGTCCGGTCTGGGCTGAGGCGCGGCGAAGGTGAACGCAGCCTGGGCACCGCGTCAGTGCATCCCGATCCCCGGGCCACCGCGGCCTCTCGCCCAGGAGGTGCGGTCTGGGACCCACGCGGTCGGGGTCGGCCCTCCGTCTCGAACGTGAGGCCGTGGCATGATGGGCGGCGGGGTTCCCGATCCACCCCAGCTCCGCCTCCAGAGAGAGCAGGAAGCACGTGAGTAGGGCGGCTTCCCCTCTCACTGACGGAAAGCTCCATCCGTCGAGAGCCGTCTCCGCTTGTCCCGACAGCCGTTCACTGCCACCGCCATCCGCCAAGGCATCGACGCCGGCCCATGCCTTACGCCTTGAGGTAGCGGTCGAACCACTCCTGCACGTAGCGCATGTGGCGAACGCGGTTCCAGGGCCTCCCGTTGACGGTGATCAGATGGGACTCCCCGGGGAAGATGACTAGATCGGCGTCCTTGTCCATTCGCCGCAGCCGCACGTAGACCTGCTCGGCCTCCTCCACCGGGGTACGCAGGTCGGCGGTGCCAGCGATCAGGCGAACGGGCGTCGTCACCAGGTCGAGATGTGTGAGCGGGGAGAGCCGCCGATAGCGCTCCGGATCCTGCCAGGGGTGGGCCCCTATCTCCCCGGGGGCGAACTCCCAGGCCACGTCGCTCGAACCGTAGAAGCCCTCCAGGGTTGAGACGGGGCGGGCGCAGACCGCGGCCCGGAAGCGGTCGGTATGGGAGATCACCCAGAGCGTGGCGTAGCCGCCGTAGCTCGCACCTCCTACTCCCATCCGCTCCGGGTCGGCGAAGCCCGCCTCCACCGCTCGATCCGCGAGCGCCATCAGCCAGGGAAAGTCGCGCTCGCCCCAGGCTCCAGCCAGGCTGAGGGAGAACTCCTCCGAGTAGCTCTGGCTGCCGGGCGGGTTGCAGAAGACGACGCCATAGCCGGCACCGGCGAGCACCTGGAAGACGAACTGGAAGCTCCACCCGTACGCGGCGTGCGGGCCACCGTGGATGTAGAGGAGCGTCGGCACCCGCTCCCCCTCCCGGTACCCGGGCGGGAGCAACGCCCAGCCATCGATGGTGCAGCCGTCGCGTCGGACCTCCAGACGCCTCAGCGTGCCCAGTGCCCGCTCTTTGAGCCAGGGGTTGGGATCGAAGAGCACCCCCTCCGCGCCCCCGTCGGCGTCTGCAACCCGCAGCGACACCCCCTCCTCGGGCGAGGTGGTGACGAACGCGATCCTGCCCCCGGCCACCGACCAGCCGCGCACCACCCGATCTCCGACCAGCACCGGCTCAGGTTCCCCTCCCGGCCGCAGTCGGTACAGATGAACCCGGCCCCGGTCGGCGACCTCGAAGTAGACCTGGCCATGCCACCAGATCGGATCCGCCGGCTCGGCGCTGGGCAAGGTGTCCGCCAGTACCCCACCCCCGCCCACCGGTCGATCCAGGCCCCGGCTGGCGCAGGCGCCGTCGAGCCATAGCCGAGGGTGGCGTCCGAAGCGGGGTGATCCCTCGGGCGCGACCGTGGCCAGATGGGACTCGCCCTGAGCGAAGGCAAGGGTCGGGCGGCCGTCCCGGGTCAACCGCTCCCATCCGCCCTTGAGATCGGCGACGTAGACCTCCACTGCCTCACTGATGTCTCGGTCCGGCTCCAGGTTGGCCAAGAAGGCAACGCGCCCGTCCGACAGCCAGCGAGGCCGGAGGACGTCGCCGGGGGTTGCGGCCACCAGCCGGGGCTCTCCCGGCGGCTCCACCACCCAGAGCTGGCGGGGCTCATCGTCGAGGTAGCCCTGACCATCCATCCGATATCGCAGGCGTGTTACGTGCAGTGGCCGCTCCTGGTAGCGGCGGTGCGCTTCCTCGGAGCTGGAAGGCGGATCTCGGTCCGGGTCGGGCGGGAAGTCCGGAGCACCTGCCAGGCAGAGGCAGTTCTCCGGCCCCCACGCGTAGTCCGCGATGCCTCGGGGCAGCTTGGCCGCGGGCTGGGGCTCGCCCCCTTCCATGTCCAGCAGGTAGAGGTCTTTTGCCCACTCCCGCTCCCGGGCAGCCAGAAAGCCCAGGCGACGGCCATCAGGGGACCATCGGGGCCGGCTGTCCCTTGGCCCTACGGTAAGGCGCCGGGGCGGCTGCGATCCGTCCGCCGGGCAGACCCAGATCGAGGAGGCCTGCCGGTTGGCCTTGGCGTCCTGCTCGATCAAGGTGAAAGCGACGAGGCTCCCATCGGGCGACAGCGTTGGATCGGCGATCGTGCGGAAAGCGAGAAGGTCGCGATCGGAGAGTCCTTCGGTCACTTGCCTCCACCCCCCTGGGAGAGAGCTGCGCCCCCGGCGCGAGAACGTCGGGGGCGCGCTGCCATGGACGTCTTCGTAGCTCAGCCCTCGGCGTCGGGGTTGACCCGCCCGAGGTTCTCGTCGAACATTGCCTTCAGCCCGCGCGCCTGCCGGTCGTAGTCCTCGCCGTCCGGCCAGCTGGCACGGGGGTTCAAGACCTCCGAAGGCACCCCCGGCACCGCCTCCGGCACCCGAACCCCGAAGATAGGATCGACCCGGCTGGGCACCCCTTCCAGCTTCCCCTCCAGCACCGCCCGCACGATTGCGCGCGTGTGTCCGATCGAGATCCGACGGCCGATCCCGTGGGGACCGCCGACGAGTCCTGTGTTCAGCATCCACACCCGGGCTCCGTGCCGGCGCACACGATCCACTAGCAGGTCCGCGTAGGTAGTCGGCGGCAGGGGCAGGAACGGCGCAGCAAAGCAGGTGCTGAAGGTGGCCTGGGGCTCGGTCACCCCACGTTCGGTGCCGGCCACCTTCGCCGTGTACCCGGACAGGAAGAAGTAGCGAACCTGCTCGTGGTCCAGCATGGCGACCGGTGGAAGCACGCCGAAGGCATCGTAGGAGAGGAAGAGGACATTGGCCGGATGGCCGGCCACGCCCCGGGCGTCAGCATTGGGGATCAGGTAGACAGGATAGGCAGAGCGGGTGTTCTCGGTCAGGCTGGCGTCGCCGTAGTCGGGGACCCGGGTGTCAGGGTCGAAGGTGACGTTCTCCAGAACGGTCCCGAAGCGCTCGGTGGCAGCATAGATCTCCGGCTCCGCCTCCTTCGAGATGCGGATGGTCTTGGCATAGCAGCCACCTTCGAAGTTGAAGACGCCGTCGTCGCTCCAGCCATGCTCGTCGTCCCCCACCAGCTGCCGGCTGGGGTCCGACGAGAGCGTCGTCTTCCCCGTGCCGGAAAGCCCGAAGAACAGGGCCACGTCGCCCTGGGGCCCGTAATTGGCGGAGCAATGCATCGGCACCACGCCCCGCCCCGGCAGCAGGAAGTTGAGGGCGGTGAAGATCGACTTCTTGATCTCACCGGCATAGCGGGTCCCGCCAATGATCACCATCCGGCGGGAGAAGTCGAGGACGATGAAGGTCTCGCTTCGGGTGCCGTCGAGGACCGGGTTCGCCCTCACGTCCGGAAAAGACATCACCGTGAAATCGGGCTCGAAGGTGGCCCGATCCTCAGCGGGTGTGCGGATGAAGAGATTGTGCACGAACAGGCTGTGCCACGCCAACTGCGTGATGACCCGAACGCGAAGCCGGTAGCGGGGATCGGCGCATGCGTACACGTCCTGAACGTAGACCTGATGGCTGGACAGGTAGTCCACCAGCCTGGTCATCAGGCCCTCGAACCGCTCGGGGGCGATGGGCCGGTTGCCATCCCACCAGACCGCGTCGGCGGTAGTGCGGTCGCGGACGATGAACTTGTCCCTCGGGGAGCGGCCGGTGTGGGGGCCGGTCGCCGCGGTGAGCGCTCCCGACGAGACGATCGCAGCCTCGTCGTTGCGGATCGCGTGTTCGTAGAGCTCCGCCGGAGACAGGTTGTGCCAGATGCGCATGGCCTGCCCGACCCCCACGTGGTCGAGCACAGGCCTCTCAACCAGCTGCATGGGTGACCCGATCATACGACTCGCCACCTCCCCCACCCCTCCACAGGCCAGTGGCCGACACCCGCAGGCCCCTCTTCAGGCTCCGGACCCGCGCCCGGGGCCCGGGCCAAGGAGGTGTGCCATCCAGGCGCACGAGGCACTACCCTTGGGGAGCAGCCGACACCCCACGCAAGCGACCCAGCAACAGGTTATGTCCCCACCCAGCGTCAAAGCGGCCGGCAAGGGGAACAGCGCCGCCGTTCCCGCCTCCGGGGGGAGCTGCCCTTCCGTCTCCGCCCGACTGACGCTCCGGACTCCGCGTCGACACGTGCAGGCACATCTCCGGGAGCCGACATGACCCTGACCCTCGCGCTGGCGCCAGCACTGGTGAGCGTCAGCCTGCCCATCAGCATCAGCCCGCAGACCGTCGGCCTGCGGGTGTTCCTCCTCCTGCCCCTGATCGGGGGCTATCTCCTCGCCCGAGAGGGAAAAGGCAATCTGGTACTCGAGATCCTGGCGGTGCTGCTGCTGGTGCTGGCGACCGTGGTCCCAACCGCCCCGCCCCCGTCCACCTTCAACCTCGGCATCATCCTCAACAACTTCGTCGCCCGGCTACCGGCGGCGCTCTTCCTGCTCGGGCTGGCCTTCGTCCGCGACGGCGGCCTCAAATTGCTGATCGGCATCGCCCTGATCGTGCTCGCACTGATCACGCTGCCGACCGCGATCTTCGTCGCGTCCGGATCATGACGCGCGGCTGCGGCTGCGGCGCTGCTTGCCGGAGACGTAGTCAACCAGGATGTACTCCCCCAGGCGCTCGGGAGAGACGAAGAAGGCACGCCCGCGGTTGATGCGCGTCATCTGATTGACGAACTCGGTCAAATACGGGCCCCTCTCCAACATGAAGGTGTTGATCACAATGCGATCGCGGGTGCAGCGCCGGGCCTCGCGGAGCGTTTCCTGGATCGTGCGGGGAGAAGGCGGGTAGGCGAAGTAGACGCGGCCGCCGTCCATGTGGGCGGTGGGCTCGCCATCGGTGACCATGATGATCTGGCGGTTTCCCCGGTGTCGTGCGAGCAGCGCCCGTGCTACCTGGAAACCGTGCTGCATGTTGGTGCCGTAGACGTAGTCGTTGAGGGCAATCCCCGGCAGAGCCTGCGGCTTCAGCTCGACTGCGTGGTTGGAGAAGCCGACCACGTAGAGGACGTCCCGCGGAAACTGGGCCCGGATCAGGGAGTCCAGCGCGATCGCCACCTTCTTGGCGGCAAGAAAGCAGCCACGCAGGAACATCGAGCGGCTCATGTCGATCATGAGCACGGTCGACGCCTGGCTCGAGTGCTCGGTCCGGTGGACCACGAAGTCGTCGGCCTGGATCTCTACCGGCACCCCTCGGCCCTGGCGCTCGAGCGCATTGAACAGGGTCTCGTCCAGGTCGAGCAGGAAGGGGTCACCGTATTCGTAGGGCTTCAGGTCCTCGCCCGCATCCGTGCCGTGCCCGGAGCGATAGATCTGGTGCTGTCCGAACCGGCTCTTCTTGAGCTGGTCGAAAATTTCACGGAGGGCCCCCTGCCCGATCCGGCGCATCCCCCGAGGGGTGAGCTCCAGCCGCCGGCCCCGCCGCTCGACATAACCGGCCTTCTCCAGCAGCTGGGCCATCTGACGCATGCGGTCGATGTGCTGACGCGCCTCCGGCCCCAGGGTCTCTTGGACGAGATCGCGGTCGATGTCGTCCAGGCGGAAGCTTCCCCGCTCCAGCTGCGATTCCAGGCGGTCCATCGCCTGGAGCCGCTCCATCAGGCCCATCGCCTCCTGCAAGGAGAGCGGTTCTTCGCCGAAGAATGGGTAGCGCTCGCTCATCTCCGAGGGAGGCATCAGCTGTTGCATCTGGGCCGCCAGTCGGGCCAGCTCCAGCCGGAGCGAGTCGTCCTGGAGCAGCTCGTCCATCAGCCGGCGCAGCTCCGCCCGGGCTTCCGGCGAGAGCGACTGCAGCAGGGACTGCATCTGCGCCATCTGTCGTTGCAGGTGCTCCATTAGCTGGTCCAGGCTCTCGATCCCGGGCGGGAAGAACTGTCCGTACCGCTGCATGAACTCACGGAAGGCGGCGGACACGTCCTGTCCCCGCCGGCGCTGCTCCAGCATCCGGTTGAGGTCGCGCACCATGTTGCGGATCTGGTCCAGGTCCTGGGGGGTCATCTGCTGGATGGACTGCTTCAGGCCCTGGAACATCTGGTTCAGGACCTGCTGCTGCAGCTCCTGCAGCAGTCGCTCAAATTTCTCCCGGGCCTCGTCATCCATGAACTCGTAGCTACGCAGGGCACGCATCCGCCCACCCAGGTCGTCGGGGACGCGGTCCAGCTGTGCCCGCCGCTGGCGGGCTATCCGCTCCATCAATCGCCGCTGCTCCGGTGCAGCCTGTTCCACCCGGCGCTCGATCCCCCGTCGCTCGGTGTCGATGATGTCCTGCAGACGCTCCCGGATCGAGTCCACCGCCGAGTCCAGGTCGTAGCGGCTCAGCTCCCGCTCCCGCCGCTCCCGCAGCTCACGCAGCAGCCGCTCCAGACCGGGCAGATCACCGCTGCCCCAGCGGTAAAGGCGCTGGAGGGCGGCGCTCAGGTCCCCGTAGCTCATCAGGTCATCGGAGAGCGCGTCCAGGACCTCGTCTGGGTCGAGGTCATCGAGCTGCTGGGTGCCGTCCCAGCGCGAGTAGCGATAGATCCCGGGCATGCAGGCTCCACGCTACCACCGCTCGCCGCCCCGCCGACCTTCCCCAGAGCTCGGCCCGGGCGACCGGACGTGGCTCTTCCGCCGCCAGCCAGTATCAAGATCAATAAGGGATAGGAAGCTCAGAGTCCCAGCCACCGACTGTGGGTCCTACTCGCTCTTGAGGTAGCCGGGGGCGCCGGCCGGGATCTGGCTCAGGCACTCGGCGCAGCGCCTGGGCTCGGCCGGCCGCGGTGGAGGCCCGAACGTACGCGCAGGGCGGGCATGCTTGTCGTGGCCATCGGGTTCCTCCTTTGTTTCTTGAGCGACGAAGAGGATGACCGATGGCAATCTGCTTTGCAGACACGGACCCACGAGAGAGGACCTGAGGTCCCTTCCCACACACCACGTCCGGGGACCTATACCGCGCGGCTTCGTGCACTGGGTCGGCAAGGCCTCGGGTTGGTCGGCGTCCAGCTGCCGATCGGAGGCGTATCCACCCGAAGCGGCACCACGCCCGCCGGTGAACTCGCCCCACCGGCCCGGCTCAGTCGCACGCTCATGCCGGCCAGCCGGAGAATGCGCCAACGCCACCCACAGCCGTTCCGAGGCTGGCTGAGCTGCACTTCTCACAATGCCACGGGCGGCTGCGCTTGCCGTACAGGTGGGCGCGGAAGACGGATGCCACGGTTGATGTCCTCCGGATCGAAACCTGGCGCCGGTCCCCGTGGTGCTGAACGAAACCAGCGGGATCCGAACTCCCAGCCTCCGGCGCCCAACCCCGCGTGGATCCCATCCACCTGCCATCGACACGCACAGCCAAGCCGCAGGGAGGGCGCCGCCGTCGGTTGGATCTCAAGGGGCACGCTTGCTGTTCGCCTCACCGCGGGTGAAGAGGGAGGGCCGGGACCCGGCCCCCCCTCCTGTCAGATCTCGTCGCCGGGCTTGATGTCCAGCACCTTGACCCCGGCTCCGACCAGCTCCTGGAGCGAGGCCGGGGTGCCATTGAGCACGGGGAACGTGGCGAAGTGCATGGGTACCACGGTCTTCACCCCGAGCAGCTCCACCGCCTTGGCTGCCCTTCTGGGCCCCATCGTGAAGTAGTCGCCGATGCACAGGAAGGCAACGTCGGGGTGCTCCAGCTCCTGGATCAGGACCATGTCTCCGAACACATCGGTGTCGCCGGAGAAGTAGATCTTGAACCCATTCTCGAAGGTGATCACATAGCCCACCGCCTCACCGGCATAGGCACCGTCGGGGGTGGAGGAGAAGTGCTCGGCGTGGACCATGGTGAAGGTGATCCCATCCACCTCGACTGTGCCACCCTTGCCGAACGCATGCACCCGTTCAGCGCTGATCCCCTCCTTGGCCAGCCAGAACTGGCCCAGTTCGAAGGGGCAGAGGATCACCGGGTTGGTCCGCTTGGCGATCCCAACCGCGTCCGCCGTGTGGTCGGAGTGGCCATGGGTCAGCACCATGATGTCGAGGTGGTCGATCTGCTTCAGATGCTCGGGTGTGGCAGGGTTGGTGTCGACCCAGGCGTCGATGAGCATGTCCTTGCCCCGAGCCGTCCGGACCTTCCAGGTGCCATGGCCCAGCCAGGTGAAGCGGACCTCGTCGTTGAGCGGCATCGCAACTACCTCCCGGAACTCAACCGTCGGGCTTGGGCGCCCGTGCAGGGCAATGATGCGCCCGCCGCAGGAGCGGCTCAGCCCCGCTCCAAGAAGGCGGCGATGAGGCGACCGGCGATGCTATACGGAGCGGGTCGGTCGTTCGGAGATGGCAAGCGATCCCGATCGAACCAACGGGCCTCCGCGATCTCCGTGGCCTGAGGTCGGATCTCCCCGGACGCATAGCTGGCGAAGAAGCCGACCATCAGCTGGCTGGGGAAGGGCCAGGCCTGGCTGCCGAAATAGCGGAGCTCCCGGACCTCGATCCCTACCTCCTCCCGTACCTCTCGCACCACCGCCTCCTCCAGCGTCTCCCCCGGTTCGACGAATCCGGCCACGAGGGCGAAGAAGCCGGGCCGGAAGCTGTGGTTACGGGCCAGCAGCAGCTCGCGTCCGCGATGTACGAGGGTGATCACGGCCGGGCTGATGCGGGCGAAGTGAAGCGTCCCGCAGGCGGGGCAAACCCGGGCCATCTCCGTGGTATGCATGACGGTGGCGGTTCCGCAACGCCCGCAGAAGGCGTGCGCCCGATACCACTCCAGGACCTCGGAGGCGCGTACCGCCATGCCCATGAGCGGCTCTGGCCAAAGCGGGAAGAGATCGCGGAGCCCGAGCGGGATCAGGCCCGGAGGAAGACCACCGTCCAGGGCGAGGACGACACAGGCTCGGCCGTCCAGGCTGCCGATCGGCAAGGGACCGACCGTGGCCCTCTGGTCCAGCGCCAACAACGTGGGCACCTCGGGGACGCCCTCGCCCTCCCGCCGAACCAGGAGGCGGGACCCGGCGAAGCAGAAGGCGAGGGCCTCCGGGCTAGCGGAGGCTGCGGATCCAGTCACCCTGGCGCAGATACTCGACGAACCTCTGGACCGCCGCCGGGAGGTGCCGGCGGCGCAGGTGGACGATGCACCAGGGTCGCCGGATGGGGAAGCCTTCCAGCTCCACCACCACCAGTCCGCCGTCCTTGCGCTCCAGCTCGATGGCGTGGCTGGAGAGGATGGCGACCCCCAGCCCAGCCTCGACCGCGTGCTTGATGGCCCCGTTGCTGCCCAGCTCCATGCTGACGTTGAGGGTCACCCCCGCCCGCCGGGCTGCCGCCTCCACCGCCGCCCTGGTATCCGAGGAGGGCTCCCGCATGAGGAAGCTCTCGCCGGCGAAGTCCTGGAGCGAGAGGCCCCGCCGCCCCGCGAGCGGATGCCCGCGGGGGACGACCATGACCAGCTCGTCGTCCATGAAAGGGGTGGTGATGAGGTCCGGGTCCGGCACCGGCGGGGAGAGGACCGCCAGGTCCAGAACTCCACGCTTGACCCTCTCAAGCAGCGTCTCCCGCCGGCTGATCTCGAGCGAGACCGCGAGCCCGGGGTGGAGCTTCTTGAAGGCGCCCAGCGCTAGCGGGACGACGTAGATCCCGACCGTGGTGCTCGCCCCGACCCGGAGCGTGCCCCGCTCGATCCCGCGCATCTGCTCCATGACCAGGGCCGCCTCGTCGAGAAGGGTCAGGGTCCGCCGCGCGTACTCATAGAGGACCTCGCCTGCCTCGGTCAGGCGGACGCGCTTGCCCAGGCGGTCGACCAGGGACAGGCCCAGAGCCTGCTCGAGCTCCTTGACCTGGTAGGAGACGGAGGGCTGGCTGATGCTGAGCTCCTGCGCGGCCGCGCTGAAGCTCAGCTGCTCCGCCACCGCCCGGAAGGTCCGCAGCTGGTGCAAGGTCAGGGTGCGGTCGAGCGCCAGGGTCTCGGCCATCCGGCCACTACCATAGGTCACGTCATGGGAGGCCATCCGACCCCGGTCCGTTCGGAGACCGGGTCGGAGCCGGAGGCAACGGACCAGCGTCTCCAGCGGTACCTACAGCGGCGCGACCAGGCCCTGGCCCATGGCTCCGATGCGCGCCAATGGCTGACGGCACTGTTCGACGTCGGCAGCTTCGTCGAGCTCGATCTCTTCGCCGGCGACGGGGTCGTCACGGGCTGGGGCACGGTCGAGGGACGGGCGGTTGCCGCCTATGCCCTGGACCCTCGTCACGGCTCCCTGGGTGAGGCGACGGCGGCGAAGATCACCAAGGTGCAGGAGCTGGCCCTGCGCAACCGGATCCCGATCGTGGGCGCCTGGGAGCCGGATGCGGAGCGGATCCAGGAGGGGGTGGCGGCCCTGGCTGGGATGACCCGGATCCTGGCCGCCAGCGCCCGAGCCTCCGGGGTGATCCCCCGTCTCAGCGTAGCCGGCGCCGGTAGCGGACCCATCACCGCCCTGGCCGACTTCGTCTTTGCCACCGGTGCTGGCGGCGAGGAGACCGACTTCGTCGCCGCCGGCGAGGACGAGTGCCGCACCCAGCTTCGGCGGCTGCTGGGCCTGCTACCCCAGCGCTGCGGGGAGCGAGCGCCTCGGCTGGCCTCGGACGATCCCGACCGCACCCTCCCCGACCTGCAGCGGCTGGTCGAGGGAGGCGGCTACGACGCCCGGCAGGTCGCGGCCCGGATCCTCGACGGTGACGAGCTGGTGGAGGCAGGCGCCGGACGAGCGCCGAGCATGGTCGTCGGCTTCGGCCGCCTCGACGGCTGGACGGTGGGCGTGGTGGCCAACCAGCCGCAGGGCCACGTCGGTACCATCGACGGTCCGGCCGCGACCAAGGCCGCCCGCTTCGTGCGCTTCTGCGACGCCTTCGAGATCCCCTTGATCACCCTTGTCCACGCGGCCGCCGCTGTAGCCGCTGCCGCCGAGCTGGCCAGGCTGGTCTTCGCCTACGCCGAGGCGACAGTGCCCAAGCTGGCGGTGGTGACCGGTGCCGCCAGCGGGGCTGCCTACTGGGCGATGTCGCCCAAGCAGCTGGGCGGAGACTGCAACCTGGCCTGGCCATCCGCCGAACTGCCTGCCGAAGATGGCTGTGCCGCTGGCGATCCCTATCCGGCGGCCGAGCGTGGCTACGTGGACGCCGTGATCGAGCCTCGCGACACCCGCCGGGAGCTGGTTCGCGCGCTCAGCGCCTGCCTGACCAAGGAAGTGGCGCCGGTGATCCGCAAGCACGACACGATGGTGTTCTGAGCTGTCGGATGCCGGGAGCAGAAGCCGGGGATCCGCTCCGCCTCCGCTGGAGCCGCTCCTCGTCGCCAGCCGCGAGAGCCACTCCCCCCCAGCCCAGTCTCCAGCCAACCGACCGCGGTATCCCCGCAGGCCCAATGGCAGCCGAGCCCGCACCTGGGGTCGACCCGATACCGGTGCTGATCGTGCCCTCGCCGCGCCGCCACCGCACCGTTTCCGCTCGGATGGTGGGCGGTGTGCTCGAGCTCAGGGTGCCGGCCACCATGCCCCTGGCCGAGCGCGAAGGCTGGGCGCAACGGATGCGGGCACGGCTGGAGCGGCGGCTGCGACGTGCCCCCTCCGACCAACGTCTGGCCGCCCGCGCCCGCCGTCTCAACCAGCGCTACTTCGGTGGCCGGCTGCGCTGGAACGGCATCGGTTTCGCCGCGCAGGAGCGACGGTGGGGATCCTGCTCGACGGACTCAGCGGTGATCCGCATCTCGTCCCGTGCGGCACGGCTTCCGAGCTGGGTGCTGGACTACCTGATCGTCCACGAACTTGCCCACCTGGAAGTGCCCGACCATGGGCCAGGGTTCTGGCAACTCGTGAGGGGATACCCGCTGGCCGAGCGCGCCCGTGGTTACCTGATGGGGCTGGACGCCGCCGGACCGGTGGCGGCCAAGCCCGACTGAGGACTCAGAACGCCTCCCGTGCCGGAGACCCCTGACGATGGGTCCGCAACCAGTTGCCGTACGCCCAGCCGTCGATTGCCGGCGGATCGATGCCGTAGGTGCCGAGGACCGTGCAGACGTGGGTCCGATGCTCGTTGCCATGGGCCACCACCTGGGCGAGGACCGTCCCCAGCCGCACCAGCCGTCGCCGTTGTCCCTCCGGGATCTCCACCGGCCGCTCCGGATGGGGTGGAGGGTCAAGCAATCGGTCCCAGCGCTCGGCCAGGATGGCCTGACGCTGGATCAGATCGTCCAGGCTGGTGAAGACGTCCGGCCCCTCGCGCCGGGGCGTTCCCTCCACGATCAGGGCCAGGCGCTCCTCCGACCCAACCAGATGGGCCAGCGTTTGCCTGATGGTGCCGTAGGTTCCCGGTGCCGAGCGGTCGAGTGCCGAGGATTGCAGGTCCCGGCAGAAGCGGAGGAGGCGGATGGTGGCCCAGGAGTTGTGGCGGAAGGGGTCGATCATGGCACCGCTGCTGGCGCTCATCGTACTCACTAACCAGGACAACGCTGATGGGGGACCGACGCTCCCCTAAGCTGGGGCGCCATGGGTCGGATCCAGGACGCCGCGGTGCTGATCACAGGCGCGTCGAGCGGGATCGGGCGGGCGACCGCACTGGCCTTTGCCCGGCGGGGGGCGCGCCTGGCACTCTGCGCGCGCCGCCGAGATCGGCTGGAGGCAGTGGCTCACGATTGCCGGGCCAACGGCGCCCCCCAGGTCCTGACCCTGGCCGTTGACCTCGCCCGACCGGCCGAACCGGAGCGGTTCGTGGCTGCGGCTCTGGACGCGCTGGGCCGCGCCGACGTGCTGGTCAACAACGCAGGAGTGGGCTGGCGGGGTCCGTTCCTGGAGCAGCCGGAGGCGGTGCTGGAGGAACTCGTCGCCACCAACCTCCTGGCCGTCCTGCAAGCCACCCGGGCGGTGCTACCGGCCATGCTGGAGGCCCGACATGGCGTCATCGTCAACGTCGCCTCGGTGCTGGGGGTCCGGGCCATGCCGTACTCGGCCGCGTACTCGGCGACCAAGCACGCGCTGGTCGGCTTCTCCCACGCCCTGCGGGGTGAGCTGATCGGGACCGGGGTCAAGGTCTCGGTCGTCTATCCCGGCACCACCGCCAGCGAGTTCTTCCAGGGCCGCTCCCCGGGCGGGCTCTTCCTCCAGCGCCCGGAGCGGGTGGCCTCGACGATTGTCCGGGCCGTTTGTCGGCCGCGCCGGGACGTGTTCGTGGTCCCCTATCGGGTCGTCCAGCTGGCGGAGCCGGTGCTGGGCGGCCCACTGGACCGACTGCTGGGCGCGGTCCGCCGCCGCCAGGCCCATCGGGGGCGGGACGCACCAGGGCTGGCAGCCGGGGGCGCCGACGGGGTTGGCGGGGAGCGGTCCCAAGGCCGATAATCCTGAGCGAACGAGGGGAAGATGTGGCGCTGCCTCAGGTCCGAGGCGACGCAGCACCCGGAACACCGGACCCCATCGCC
>CADDZO010000022.1 GCA_902812395.1 bacterium
CGTGGGGATCGCGATCGGCGTCGGCGTGGGCTCCTTCACACTGATGCCGGTCTGGCCGCGGCCCCCGGGGATGAGGCGGTAGATCGAAGGCAGATCCACGCTCCTGGAGGGACCGTGGGAGGTGGACGGCGCCAGCGTGATCAGGGCCGCCGCAGCGGCGCCGATCAGTCCGGCCGGGACGGCCAGGCGCATGACCGCGGGCAGCGGGCGGCCGGGCCGGTCGCCGGTGTTCTGGGCGGATCGGAGGAAGGCACGGCGCAGCGGCGTCAGCTTGATGCCTTCGGCGGCGAAGCTGGCCCAGGGAGCACTGGCGTAGACGACGGCCAGCCAGAGCAGCAGCAGGGCCAGCACCACCGTGCCCAACGAGAAGGCGCTCACCAGCATTGCCCCCGCCGCCACCACCGCCATCGCTGCGATCAGGGACTCGGCCCGCGAGGACATGACGGCAGCCCAGACCGAGCGGCCCTCCTTGCGCTTGGGGGTTCGCAGGAAGGCGGCCTGCCGGCGCACCAGACCGCGCAGGCAGGCCAGGGTGACCACCCAGCTGAGCGCGAACCAGCAGCGCAGGCAGCGGATTGCGTCCCCCCAGGTGCAGCGGGCGGTGGTCCGGATCGCCCACAACGCCCGACCCACGCCGGTGACCACGAACAGGATGGGGACCATGGTCAGCGGCCCCACGATCTCGCGGATCGGTAGCCGGTGGTGGACGCTGGTGGCGGCGGCGGTCAGCAGCAAGAGCAGGGTGAAGAGCGCAGTCAGGGGGTCGCCGAACCACTGCACGCTGCCGAGCAAGTAGTGGATGCGCTGTGCCAGCGTCAGGCGGAGCCGGTGCCGACCCAGTGGGATCAGCTCACGCCAGTGCATGCGCAGGATCTGGACGCCGCCCAGGGCCCAGCGGAAGCGCTGCTTCTTCAGCCCATCGAAGCTCAGGGGCATCAGCCCCTCGCCGTAAGGGGTGGGCAGGTAGACGCCTCGGTACCCGTGGCCCAGCATGCGCAGGCTGGCCTCCGCGTCCTCGGTCACCGTCTCGGTGCTCCAACCGCCGATCTCGTCCAGCACCGAGCGCCGAATCAGGCCCATGGTGCCGGCGAAGATGATCGCGTTGCGGTTGGCGCGAGCGGGCATGGTGATGTCGAAGAAGTAGCGGTAGCTGTAGAAGAGCCCGCGGAGATAGGGGTCGTCCTCCCAGTCCCGATAGTGCTGAGGGGTTTGCACGAAGGCGACCCTGGGATCGGCGAAATAGCCCACGGTGTCCCGCAGCCAGTCCCGCCGGACCACGTAGTCGGCGTCGACGATGCCGATCACCTCCACCTGGGGGGGCAGACGGCGGGTGGCCTCGTTCAGTGCCCCCGCCTTGTAGCCCGGCCACGGCTCCAGGTGCATGAAGTGGAAGCGAGGACCGAGCATGGCGCAGAGCGACTCCAGCGGGCGCCAGACCGCCGGGTCTTTGGTGTTGTTGTCCACCACCTGGACGATGTAGTTGGGGTAGTCGAGCCGGGCCAGCGACTCCAGGGTGCGGCTGACCACCTCGACCGGCTCGTTGTAGGTCGGGACCTGGATGGCGACGAAGGGCAGGTGGAGGGCGTCGAAGTGGTAGACGGGCGGCTTGCGCCGGCTGAGCACGTCCAGGACCTCGAAGGCGTAGGAGACGGTCAGGCCAAGAGCGATCAGCTCCAGGATCAGGAGCAGCACCGATCCTGCCCAGACCTCGGGCCCGAGCGGGTCCACGGAGGCCTGCAGGGTCGCGTACACGAGATACGAGAGCCCGGCCAGGACGACCGCCACCATGATCATCGCCGCCAGGTAGCTCCAGCGCTGCAACCAGAGCCGGGTCAAAAAGGCCAGGGCCAGCCCCAGCACCGCCAGCGTCTCCACCACACTCCGGCCGTTGGCGATCAGCGCCTGGAGGCTGGTCGGCACCTGAGTGATGCCGCCGCTGAGCACCTCACCGAACCCCTGGAACAGGAGCACGCCGACCCCGGCGCCGCCGGCCGCCACCACGCCGAGCGGGAACCCGAACCACAGACGGGCACGGACGGCGCCCGGGATGAAGATGGCCAGAGCGCTCGCCGTCACCGCCAGCAAGGCGAAGAAGGTCAGCAGTTCGGCGATCACCGGTGCCCCAGCCTACCGTTGGGGACGGCCCTGGCCCTTCCTCCCGGGATCAAGGAATTGCAAGACACCTGCACAGGGGGAAACGGTCGCCAGCGCCGACCCGTGTCGGCGCCTCAGAGGCCGGCCTCCATGCGCCGGCCCCGGCCGTCTGCGGGAACCCAGCCCGGAAGCCGCTCCAGGAAGGTCTCGTCCGCCGGCTGCTCGGGCAGGACCTTGTGCGGGTTGAGGATGCCCTGAGGGTCCAGAAGCCGCTTCAGGTCGCGCATCAGCCCCAGCGCCAGTGGGCCGTGCTCGGCCTCGGCGTAGTCCCGCTTCAGCGCTCCCAGCCCGTGCTCGGCCGAGATGGTGCCCCCCAGCTCGATCGCGTCCTGGAAGATCCGCGCCGCAGTCGGGCCCACCAGGTGGCGCTGCTCCTCCCGGAAGAGGATGGTGGGATGGAGGTTGCCGTCGCCGGCATGCCCCACGATGCAGATCTCCAGGCCGGTGTCGCGCTCCAGCCGGCGGACCCGTCGCACCATCTCCGGGATCGAGCCGATGGGCACCGCGACGTCCTCGGGGAAGAAGCGGTGGGGGATCGCCATCAATACCTTGCCGAACTCGCGGCGTGCCTCCCAGAGCCGCTCCCGCTCCAGGCTCGACTGGGCCACCCGGTCCTCGACCCCGCCCAATAGCTCCACCATCCGCAGGAGCTCGGCCTGGACGAACTCCTCGTCGTTGCCGTCCTGTTCCACCAGCAGGACCGCCTCCACCTCGGGATCGAAGCCCTCCGGCAGCTTGGCCCGCACCAGGCGCAGCGTGACCCGGTCCATGAGCTCGATCGCGGCCGGCAAGTGGCCGGAGGCGAGCACCCGGGAGACGGCCTGGGCGGCGTCCTCGACGCTGGCAAACGTGACCATGGCCGCCGCCCGATGGCGGGGCAGCGGCACCAGCTTCACGATCACCTCGGTGACGACGCCGAGAGTTCCCTCCGAACCCACGAAGAGCTGGATCAGGCGATAGCCCGAGGACCGCTTGCGCAACCGGCCGCCCAGCCGCAGCACCCGGCCGTCGGCCAGCACCACGGTCAGTCCCATGACGTAGTCGGCGGTAACGCCGTACTTGACGCAACGGAGGCCGCCGGAATTACAGGCCACGTTCCCCCCGATGGAGCACATCTCCACGCTGGCCGGATCGGGCGGGTACATGAGCCCGTGCCGGTTGGCGGCCTGGTCGAGCTGGCCGGTGACGACGCCGGCTCCCGCCACCGCCACCGTGTTGGACACGTCGATCTCCAGGTGGTCGAGGCGATCCAGGCTCACCACCACGCCTCCGCCCAGCGGCACCGGGCCGCCGACCAGGCTGGTTCCCTGCCCCCGCGCCACCACTGGGATGGCCGCTTCGGCGCAGGCCTTCACCACCGCCGCCACCTGGTCGGTGTCGGCGGGACGGACCACCGCCAGGGGACGGTGCTCCATGAAGGTGGCGTCGTGGGCGAAGTCCTCTGCCTCCTCCCCCGGCAACAGATGGACGTCCCCGACGATCGCGGCCAGGCGGTGGAGCAGCGCCGTCACAGTCCTCGGACCCCGCTGACCCGGACCCGCATGGGCACCGGGTACTCGGCGCTGAAGGCCTCCAAGCTGCCGCTGATCCGGACCATGTCCTCCCCGTAGCGCGCGACGTATTCCGGCACCCGATGGGCTGGCGGCTGGTCCTCGACCAGCTCGGCCTCTCCGGTCAGCACGACCACGTCGTTGGCGTCGGCCCCGGTCTCGAAGTGGAGGGAGACCCGGGGCCGCCGACGGATGTGACTCAGACGGCGAGCAGAGGCGGCGTTGTAGACGAGGAAGGTGTCGTCCTCCCAAAGGAACCAGACCGGATTGGGCTGGGGGGTGCCGTCGCGGCCGACGCTGGTGAGCCAGATCAGGCGTTCCTCGCGCAGTCTGCGTTGGACCCGGGCACCGAACGGGGTTCTCGGATCGGGGAGGACGCTCATGGACCCAGCGTACTCGGCGTAGACCCGAGATCGTTCGGCCGGTCGCATCCGGCCCGCCGCGAGGAGGAGGGCGGCGAGATGGAACTCCAGAGGCCGGTGGAACCGGGGAGGGTCCGGTGAAGCGCTCTGCCACCGAACGGAGGGGCCGATGCGGACCCGGCCGGGGACCGTCCGACCGTGGGATCCACGGTGTCCGAGGAGCCAGGTCGGGGTAGGGTTGTGCAGCGGTGGCACGTGGCCGGTGGGGAGCCCTTGCCTGGCGGTGGTCCTGTCGATCCCAGGATCGGGCGCCGGTGGGTGAGCGGTTCCATCTCGCGGAGCGATGAACGACCCCGACCTCGACGCAAGGATCGAGCAGGTCCTGCAAGACTTCCTGGCCCTGCGGCGGGCCGAGGCGCAGGCAATCGACGCTCGCCTGCGAGCGCCGCTCGACGAGCTGGCCTCGGCGGTCTGCGCCGGCGGCAAACGGGTGCGGCCCCGGCTCGCCCTCTGGGGGTATCGGGCTGGCGGCCGCCAGGTCGACGCGCCCATGGTCCAGGCCGCGGCAGCGCTCGAACTGCTGCACACCTTCGCCCTGATCCAGGACGACGTCATGGACGGCTCGCCTACCCGCCGTGGTCGGCCGGCGAGCCACGTCACCCTGGCCCGCGCTGCCCGGCGGGCACCTGCGCGGTTCGGCGCCAGCGCGGCGGTTCTGCTCGGCGATCTGGCCTTGATGTGGGCCGACTCCCTGCTCACCGATGCCCCTTTCCCGCCCGAGCGCCTGCGGCGGGGCCTGCGGATCTACCAGTCGCTGCGCAGCGAGGTGACGCTGGGCCAGTACCTGGACGTGCTCGTCGCCCACTCCCGCCGCATCACCGAGGAGGACGCGCTGAAGGTCGACCGCTACAAGACGGCGAGCTACACGGTGCAGCGACCCATCCAACTGGGGCTCGCCCTGGCCGGGGCGCCGGACGCCCTGCTGGCGGCGATCTCCGACTACGCGCTCCCGGCCGGGATCGCCTTCCAGCTGCGCGACGACGTCCTCGGTGCCTTCGGCGATCCCGAGGTCACCGGCAAGCCCAGCGGGGAGGACCTGCTCCGCCGCAAGCCGACCTGGCTGTGGGCGCGGACCCTGCGCCGCTGCCCGGAGGCGGCCACGATCGCCGACGTGGAGCGGCTGCGCGCACTCATCGTCGAGAGCGGGGTGCTGGCGGAGGCCGAAGCCGAGATCCGGCGGCTGGTGGAGCACGCCCTGGCCGCTGCCCGCCGGCTCCCGATCGACCCCGAGCTGACCTGCGAGCTGGCGGCCCTGACCGAACGCCTGGCCTGGCGCAACTCCTGAGGCGGAGCCACGGGAGCGCTTCACGTAGGGTGGGGATGGCGAGAGGGCCGCCAACCATGGAGGTGACGCATGCCACAAACCGAGACCGATCGCCTCTTCGGCGCGCACCCGCTCGAGGTCGACGAGCGGCTGGCGGCGGCGGAGCAGCTCCAGGAGCTGCTGATCGATCTGGTCGACCTCTCATTGCAGGGAAAGCAGGCGCACTGGAACCTGATCGGCCCCCGTTTCCGCTCCGTTCACCTGCAGCTGGATGAGTTCGTCGCCCAGTACCGCGAGTGGTCGGACCAGGTGGCGGAGCGGCTACTGGCGCTGGGCGTGGCCAGCGACGGGCGGGCCGCCACCGTCGCTCGGGACTCCCGGCTGGAAGCCTTCCCCGAGGGCCGGCTGCGGGACGAGCAGGCGATCGAGCTGCTCTCCGAGCGCGTGCTGAGCGCGGTTCGTCACGCCCGCCGCCGGCTGCCGGAGCTGGGCCAGATCGACCCGGTCAGCCAGGACCTCGTGAACGAGGTCGTGGCCGGGCTGGAGAAGCAGCTGTGGATGCTCCAGGCGGCCAGGGCCTGAAGGTGTTGACCACGACCCTGCGGCCCGCGTACTATCGAGGCCGCTGAACGACCGTTCGTTCAGGGGCAACCATGGCCAGCAAGGTCGGACCGACGCGCATCGAGACCACCTCGGGGATCGAGGTCAAGCCCGTCTACGGGCCCGACGACATCCGCGACCTCGACTACGAGCGCGACCTTGGGGATCCCGGGCAATACCCGTTCACCCGCGGCCCCTACCCGCTCATGTACCGCGAGAAGCTCTGGACGATGCGGACCTACACCGGGTTCGGGACGGTCCGCGAGACGAACCAGTGGAACCGGCGGTTGCTGGCCGAAGAGGGGGTGCACGGGCTGTCGGTCGCCCTCGACCTACCCACCCAGATGGGCTACGACTCCGACCACCCCGAGTGGCGGGCCGAGGTGGGCCGGGTGGGAGTGGCGATCGACTCCCTGGCCGACTTCGAGGTGCTCTTCGACGGCATCCCCCTGGGGGAGATCTCGACCAGCTTCACCATCAACGCGCCCGCCTTTCTCTTCCTGGCCCTCTACCAGGTGGCGGGCGAGCGCCAGGGGGTGGCGCCTGAGGCCCTGCGCCCGATCGTGCAGAACGACATCCTGAAGGAGTTCTTCGCCCGTGGCGCCTGCGTGTTCCCGGTCGAGCCTTCGCTCCGGCTGGTGGTGGACAGCTTCGAGTACTGCGCCCGGGTGATGCCCAGGGCCAACCCGATCTCGGTCTGCGGGTACCACATCCGGGAGTCCGGGGCAACCGCGGTCCAGGAGATGGCCTTCGCCATCTCCAACGCCCGTGAGTACCTGGACCGAGCCCTGGCTCGCGGTATCGACATCGATCACATCGCCCCCCGCGTCTCCTGGAACCTGGGCGCCTTCATGAACTTCTTCGAGGAGATCGCCAAGTACCGGGCGTCGCGACGGATCTGGGCACGGCTGATGCGCGAGACCTACGGCGCCCGGGATCCCCGCTCCTGGCGCTTCCTCTGGTTCGCCGGCACCTGCGGTTCGACCTTCAGCCACCGCCAGCCCCTGAACAACGTGGTCCGCGCCACGATCGAGACCATGGCCCTGGTCCTGGGCGGCCTGCAGTCGCTCACCGTCAACACCTGGCAGGAGGCATTCGAGATCCCCGACCAGGAGGCGATGCTGCTGGCCCTGCGCACCCAGCAGATCGTGGCCCACGAGTCCGGGATCGCCGATACCGCCGATCCCCTGGCCGGCTCCTACTTCGTGGAGTCCCTCACCGACGAGTACGAGCGCCGGATCTTGGCCCTGATGGAGGACGTCCGCTCCCGGGGCGGGATGGCGCGCTGCATCGAGGACGGCTACGTCCAGCGACTGGTCTTGGAGGAGGCCTACCGGCACCAGCGCGCGCTCGAGACCGGCGAGCGCAAGGTGGTGGGGGAGAACATTTACGCCACCTCAGAGGAGCCGCCTCCCACCCGCCTCTACCACCCCAACCCCCGCTCCCTGGACGAGCAGCTGGAGCGGCTGGAGGAGGTCCGGCGCCGGCGCGACCAGGGCGCAGTCGAGCGTGCCCTGGAGCGGCTCCGGCGGGCGGCGGCCTCGAACGAGAACGTGATGCCGGCCACGGTCGAATGCGTTCGCGCCTACGCGACCGTGGGCGAGGTGATGGGAACGCTCCGGGAGGTGTTCGGCACCTACCGGGAACCGATCGACATCTTCGCCTGAGGGAGGGTCCTCTGACCGCCACCATCGCCGCCGAAGAGCGCGAGCTCTTCCGCGCCCAGGTGCGCGCCTTCGTCGAACGCGAGGTCCTGCCTCGGGCCGAGGAGCTGGACCAAGACGGCGTCTTCCCCGAGCAGCTGTTCCATCGCCTGGCCGAGCTCGGCTACTTCGCCCTCCGCTACCCGGCCGAGGTCGGCGGCCAGGACGCCGACTTCCAGACCGCCTGCGTGCTCTACGAGGAGCTGGCCGCGGGCTCGCTCTCGCTGGCCGCCATCGCCGCCATGCAGAGTCTGATGGGCACCGTCTTCGTCCACCGCTTCGGGACCTCCGAGCAGCACCGCCGGTACCTGGTGCCGGCCCTGCGGGGGGAGCTGGTCGCGACCCTGGCCCTGACCGAGCCGGAGGCAGGTAGCGATCTGGGGGCCATGCGCACCCGTGCCCGCCGGGTCCCGGGCGGCTGGCACCTGGTCGGGACCAAGACCTGGATCACCAACGCCCCGGTGGCCGGTCTGCTGACCGTGGCCGCCAAGACGACGGAGGAGCCCGGGCTCAAGGATGTGGCCCTCTTCCTGCTCGATGCCTCCACCCCCGGCTTCCAGGTCGGCCGACCCATCCGCAAGCTGGGCACCCGCAGCTCCCTGACCAGCGAGGTGGCGATCGACTGCACGGTGCCCGAGGACGCCCTGTTGGGGGGCGAGGGCCAGGGGATGCGCAACGTTGGCGGCGTCCTCTCCGAGATCCGGATCATGACCGCCGCGCTGGCCTGCGGCCTGGGCCGGCGGGCGCTCGCCGACGCCGGCGGCTACGCTGGCCAGCGGCGGGCCTTTGGACGGCCGATCGGGGAGTTCCAGCTGATCTCGGCCAAGCTGGCCAACATGGCCACCGAGCTGGAGGCGGCCCGACTCCTCACCGCCGACGCCGCCCGCCGTCTGGACGCCGGCGAGGCCATCACCACTCAGGCGGCGATGGCCAAGTACTTCGCCAGCGAGACCTGCTGCCGGATCGTGGACGAGGCCACCCGGATCTACGGCTCCTATGGCTTCGCCATGGAGTACCCGGCCCAGCGCTACTTCCGGGACGCGCGCTTCTTGCTCTACGGGGGCGGCACCAGCGAGATCCTGCTCGGCCTGATCGGCCGTGAAGTCCTCAAGCGGGGCGGCTGGTAGGTATGGGCCAGATCCTGTCCGGATTCCGCATCCTCGATCTGACCCGGATGCTGGCCGGACCCTACGCCACCATGCTCCTGGCCGACCTGGGGGCCGAGGTGATCAAGGTCGAGCCACCGGAGGGCGACCCAATCCGGAGCATGGGACCGCCCTTCGAGCCAGACGGCCGCTCCGCCTACTTCATGGCCATCAACCGCAACAAGCGCAGCGTGGTCCTGGACCTGCATCGGGAGCCGGAGCGACGTCGGTTCCTGCGCCTGGCCGCCACCGCCGACGCCGTGATCGACAACTTCCGCGCCGGGGTGATGGAGCGCCTCCGCCTCACCCATGCCGACCTCTGTCGGGTGCGACCCGGGATCGTGACCTGCTCGATCACGGCCTTCGGGTCGGACGGCCCCTATCGCGACCTGCCTGCCTTCGACCTGATCCTGCAGGCGATGGGGGGCGGGATGTCGATCACCGGCGAACCCGGCGGCCCTCCGGTCCGAGCCGGGATCCCGATCGGCGACCTGGCCGGAGGCATGATGGCGGCGACGGCGCTCTGCGCCGCCCTCCTGCACCGGCAGCGGACCGGTGAGGGTGAGCACATCGACCTCTCCCTGCTCGACGTCCAGGTTTCGCTTCTGACCTACGTGGCCCAGTACCACCTGACCGACGGACGGGTCCCCGGGCCGGTCGGATCCGCCCATCCCTCGGTCGTCCCCTACGGCGCCTTCCCCACCGCCGACGGCTGGATCGTGGTCGCGGTCTTCGGCGAGCGCTTCTGGCCCCCGCTCTGCCGGGTCTTGGGCCTGGAGCAGTTGATCGAGCGCTATCCCGACAACCGGAGCCGTCACGCCGACCGTGAACGGGTGACCGCGGCCATCGCCGAGCGCCTCCGCACCCGCACCACCGACGAGTGGACCAGGGAGCTGTGGGCGGCAGGGGTGCCGAGCGGGCCGGTCAACACCGTCGACCGGGTCCTGCGCGACCCCCAGGTGCGCCACCGGGGGATGCTGGCCCAGGACGGCCACCGGCGGTTGCTCGGCAACCCGATCAAGACCGGGGCACCCGATACCTTCAGCCCGGCCCCCGACCTCGGCGCCGACAACGCCCGCTACCTGGGAGAGGAGGGATGAAGCCCCAGCTTGCCTTCGACGTCGGCGGCACCTTCACCGACTTCGTCCTCCAGGACCAACAAGGCCGGTTGCACGCCATGAAGCGGCTCACCACCTACCCTGACCCGACCGAGGCATGTCTGGCCGGGCTGGACGAGCTGGTAGCACAGACGGGCGTGGGCTGGGAGGAGTTGGACCGGGCCGTGCACGGCACCACGCTGGGCTCCAACCTGGTGATCGAACGCAAGGCCGAGGGGGTGGCCCTGGCTACCACCGAAGGCTTTCGCGACGTGCTCGCGATCGGGCGCCAGAAGCGCTACCAGCTCTACGACCTCCAGATCGACAAGCCCCGACCGCTGATCGACCGCACCTGGATCTGGGAGGTGCCGGAGCGGGTCCGGGCGGACGGCTCGGTTTGGCGACCCCTGGACGAGGCCGCGGCCAGGCGGGCGGTGGCGGCGATGCGGGAGCGGGGGGTGCGCAGCCTGGCCGTCTCCTTCCTCCACAGCTACGCCAACCCCGCCCACGAGCGGCGCTTCGCCGAGCTGGTGGCCGAGCTGGCGCCCGGGATCGAGCTCTCGCTCTCCTCCGAGGTCTCGCCGCAGTTCCGCGAATACGAACGGACCAGCACTACGGTGGTCAACGCCTATTTGATACCGGCCGTCCGCGAGTATCTGGCCCGGCTGGGGGAGGTGCTCCGCCGGCGCGGCTTCCAGGGCGGGTTCTGGGTCATGCAGTCGGGCGGGGGGCTGGCCGCTGCCAGCACCATGGCCCGCTTCCCGGTCCGGATGATCGAGTCTGGGCCGGCCGCCGGGGCCCTGATCGCGGCTCGCTACGGCCAGCTCTGCGGCCAGCCGGATCTGGTCGCCTTCGACATGGGCGGGACCACGGCCAAGCTCTGTCTGGTCACCGAGGGCCGGCCCCAGACCGTGGACACCTTCGAATTGCACCGCGTACGCCTGGCCCCAGGCAGCGGCATCCCCATGAACGTGCGCTCCCTGGATTTGGTGGAGATCGGGGCTGGCGGGGGCTCGATCGCCCGGCCGGAGCTGGGCACGATCCAGGTCGGACCCGACTCCGCCGGCTCCAGTCCCGGCCCTGCCTGCTACGGCCGGGGCGGGAGGGAACCAACCGTCACTGACGCCAACCTGCTGCTTGGCTACCTGGACCCCCAGACCTTCGCCGGGGGCGGCCTCCGGCTCGACCCGGAGGCGGCTCGGCGGGCGGTGGGCGAGCGAGTGGCGGCCCCGCTGGGTCTGTCCCTGGAGGAGGCGGCCTGGGGCATCCACGCCATGGTCAACCTGAACATGGAGCTGGCCACCCGCGTGGTCTCCATCGAGCGCGGCCACGACCCCAGGCGGCTGGCGCTGGTCGCCACCGGTGGCTGCGGCCCCGCCCACGCCGTCCGCCTGGCCCGTGCCCTGGGCATCGGCACCGTGCTGGTGCCGGCAGCAGCCGGGGTGGCGTCGGCCATCGGGCTACTGGCTGCCGAAGTCCGCTTCGAGTTCTCCTTGAGCCGGCTGACCGCCTTCGACCGCATCTCCGAGGCCGAATGCGAGGCCATCTACGCGGGCATGGAGCGAGAGGCGAAGGCACTGTTGGGACAGTCGCCGGCGGCGTTCGTCCGGGAGGTGGATCTGCGCTATGCCGGTCAGGGCTACGAGCTCACCGTCCCCTACCGGCACGCACGTTCGGCCTTCGCCGAACTCTATGCACGCCGCTACGGGATGGCCAGCCCCACCGAGGCGCTGGAGGCGACCACCTGGCGGCTGGCAGCGGTGCTGGGGACGCCAACCGTGGAGCTGCCCGAGCTGCCCCCAGGCGAGGGGTGCCCGCCCCGGCAGCGACGGGCCTGGTTCCCGGAGCTGGGAGGCTGGGCAGACTGCAAGGTGCACCGCCGCGAGGCGCTGGTCCCCGGCCAGCGCCTGGACGGGCCGGTGGTGGTCGAGGAGCTGCACTCGACCACCGTGCTCCCCCCCGGCGCCACCGCAGTGGTCGACCGCCACGGCACCCTGGTGGTCGAACCGGGATCGGACCGATGAAGCCGGATCCGCTCACGCTGGGGGTCGTCTGGGGGGCGCTCCAGTCAATCTGCGTCGAGATCGGGTCCACGGTCCAGCGCACCGCCTACTCAATCCAGGCTCGGGAGGGACAGGACTTCTCGGTCGCGGTCTTCGACGCCCAGGGTCGGATGACCGCCCAGGGCCCCTACAGCCCCGGCCACATGGGAGCTATGAGCTTCGCCGTCCGCAACTTCCTGGAGGCGTTCCCGCCTGAGCACCTACGGCCGGGCGACGTGCTCCTGCTCAACGACCCTCAGCTTGGCTCCGGCCACTTCCCCGACTTCCTGGTCATGCAGCCGTGGTTCGACCGCGGAGTCCTGGCCGGGTTCGGGGTCAACCTGGTGCACCACACCGACGTCGGCGGCGCTCGCCCCGGGAGCCAGGCAGTGGAAGGGATATTCGACTGGCATCAGGAAGGGTTGCGCATTCCCCCGATCAAGATCGTGGACGAGGGCCACGAGAACGAGGCCGCCCTGGCCATCATTGCCGCCAACTCGCGGGTCCCCGTGAACGTGCTCGGCGACCTGCGGTCCCAGCGGGCCTCGCTGCGGGTCGGCGAGCGGCGTCTGGCCGAACTCCGCCGGCGGCTGGGGGCAGATGCGGTCGAGGCCTGTCAGGAGGAGATCCTGGCCCAGACCGAGCTCCGGGTCCGGGAGCGGATCGCGGCCATCCCCGACGGCAGCTACCCGTTCACCGACCACATGGACGACTACGGCACCGGAACCCCGCCCCTGCGGATCCAGGTCCGGGTGGAGGTGGCCGGCGACCGAATCCGGATCGACTTCGGGGGCACCGACCCCCAGACCCCCAGCGGCCTCAACTCCTACTTCAACTACACCCGCTCCTACGTGTACGCGGCGGTGAAATGCCTCACCGACCCCTACGGTCCCATGAACGCGGGGGCGCTGCGCCCGATCGAGATCACCGCCCCCGAAGGCTGCTTCTTGAACCCCCGGCCCCCGGCCGGGGGCGGACCCCGGGCCGCCATCTGCACCAGGATCTTCGAGGTGGTGCTGGGAGCGCTGGCGCCGGCAGTTCCGGAGGTGGTGACCGCCGCTAACAGCCACTTCTGCAACGCCACCTTCGGAGCCTGGGACCCGGTGACCCAGCGGCGATTCGTCGGCTACGAGCTGATCCACGGCGGCACCGGGGCCAGGGCCGGTCGCGACGGCTGCGAGGCAATCAGCTCGCCCTACAACGCCGCCAACATTCCGGTCGAGGCCGAGGAGGCAGCCGTCCCGGTACTGGTCGAGCGCTTCTGCTTCATCCCCGATTCCGGCGGCCGGGGTCGCTTCCGAGGGGCGCTGGGGATTCGGCGCGACGTCCGCATTCTGGCCGAGGACATCAAGTTCACCAACCTCTCCGAGCGACAGCGTTTCCCGCCCTTCGGGGTGATGGGCGGGGAGCCAGGGCGACGGGGCCGGACCGTGGTCAACCCGGGCACCCCCGGCGAACGCGAGATCGGAGGGAAGGCCTCGGTCGATCTCCAGTACGGTGACGTGGTCTCCTTCCAGCTCGCCGGCGGGGGCGGCTACGGCGATCCGGCCGAGCGCGACCCCGGGCTGATCGAGGAGGATCTACGACTGGGGTTGATCACCCGGTGGGAGCCGTGAGGGGCGCGCCGATCCGGGTGGTGGTGGCCAAGCCGGGCCTGGACGGCCACGACCGGGGAGCCAAGGTGGTGGCCCAGGCGCTCAAGGACGCGGGCATGGAGGTCATCTACACCGGCCGCCATCAGACCGTCGACCAGATCGTGGCCACCGTGGTCCAGGAGGACGCCGAGGCGGTGGGGCTGTCCATCCTCTCCGGCGCCCACCTCGACTACTGCACCCGCCTGCGCCGACGGCTGGACGAGGAGGGTGCCAGGGACATGGTGCTGCTGGTGGGAGGCACGATCCCGGCCCAGGACGCCCCTGCCCTGGAGACGATGGGCTACCGCGTGTTCCCCACTGGGAGCCGGCTCGACGACATCGTCGACTACGTACGCGTCGAGGTTGAGCGCCGGCGTGGCGGCTGACATCCTGGGCGCTGCCGTACGCCTCTTCGGCGAGCAAGGCTACGACCACGTCTCCATGCGGCAGCTGGCAGCCGTGGCGGGCTGCTCACCCGCCAACCTCTACCACCACTACCGGAGCAAGTACCAGATCTTCGTCACCCTGATCGAGCAGGCGATGCAGCTGCACCTGGCCGGGCTCGAGGAGGCGCGCCGCACCTCCTCCGATCCGGTGGAGCAGCTGCACACAGTCTTCATCCACCACCTGCGGCTGCACATGGAGCGGCCCGAGGTGCGCCTGCTCTCCCGCGACTTCCATCCGCTGCGAGGAGAGGAGCTGGACCGCTTCCTGGCCGAGCGCGACCGCTACGAGGAAGGAGTGCGCGAGATCGTTGCTCGCGGGATCGCAGCCGGACGCCTGAACCCGGTCGATCCCAAGCTGGCCGTGATCGCCTCCCTCACCGCCTGCACCGGGGTGGACAGCTGGTACCGCCCCGGGGGCGAGCTGCCCCCGGCCGAGGTGGCACGCCGAATCGCCGACTTCCTGCTGGCCGGCTTCGGGGTCACGGCCGCATCACCGCCGCGCCCGCCGGAGCCGAATCCCTGCCGAGTTGACATCCTCCCAGCCCTAAAGGGTGGGGATTCCCGGGCGGCGCGCCGACCACCGGGTGGTTGACGTTCGGGCCGCTCGGTCTTTGCAGTCCTGCCGTCCAGTCAGCGGGTGCCTCCCGGCCTGGTCCGTCACCGGACGGAACAGGTGTATCGCGACGTCCTTGCAGGCCGCGCGGCGCTTCACCACCGGCCTGAAGGCGGGCGCACCATGCCGCAATTTGGTAGCTGCGGCCGGCCGATCCACGACCGTCTCCGGCGGCCCGACGGAGGTGGCGAACACGACCAGGCGGTCGGGGGCGAACTGGCCGGCCCAGAACCACCAGCAGGTGGTCAGGGTGAGGTCGCGCCCGGGCCGAGGCGAGAGCACCGCCCGGTCGCCGGCCGGGACCACCTGGGAACCGGTCACCCGGTAGGCGAAGGTGCCGTAGCCGGTGTCGAGATAGATCAGGTCGCCGCGGCCGAGCCGGCTCAGCTCCAGCCAGTAGACGTCGTGGGCGGCGATGGCGACGTTGCCGGGCTGGCCGGGCCAGGCCGTACCCGGGTAGTGGCCAGGACCGGCGAACAGCACTGCCGCTGAGACGCCCTCCCGGACCAGAGCGCTGTAGTGGAGACGTGGGATCCGGATCCGGAAGTCGACGCCGTTGACCGGCCGGGCCACCGCCGGCGAAGAGGGCCGGACCGCTCCGCTGGACCTCCACCCGGCTGCTGCCTGGCGCTGCGCCCGAAGCGCCAGGGCCTGGCCCGTTGCCCAGGCCGAGAGCAGCGCCAGTCCGGCCGCAACCAGGGCCGGACCCAGCCAGCGGACGAAGGGACCGGCCCCAGTGGAGCCGGTCCCATGACGGGGGAAAGAGGGGACTGGATTGCCAGCCAAGGAACGTCAGCTCCGCTGCTGCCGCAGCCACAGGGCGGCGCCGCCGAGCAGCAGCAGCAAGCCGGCCAGGACAGCGTTCAACGGCGTCCCGGTGTCCGCCAGCGGCGGCAGGGGCGGGACCGGACCGGCGACGCGCATGGATATCGGCACAGGGGCCGATGGAAGACCCGGCGCCCCCCCAAGGGCGGCGCAGGTAGAGCAGTTCGGCGGGCTGCCCGCACCGTGCCTCCCCGGGCCCGGCGCGGCGGCGTCTTCGGAGGTCAGGGGAGTTGCCGACGTCGGGATTCGGGTGCCGCCGTCGCCCAAGGTAGGGCCGGCCGGGAGGTTCGCCTCCACCGGTGGCTGGGGGGGCTCCGGCCGGGCCGGCACCGGCAGTGCGGACGGGCACGGCGCCCAGCACACGCCCGTGCCTACCAGAGGCGGCTCCGGCGGTCTGGGTGGGACCGGGGGGACGGGGAGGATCGGCTGGACCTGGGCCGCAGACACGGGCCCCATTGCCGTTGCCGGTCCCATCAGGGCCAGACCAGCGGCAACGGGCACCACCATCAGAACCCGCCATCCCGCCGCCCGTAGCCTATAGCCGTATGCGGTCATGCTCTTCGATCGCCTCGGTTCCCCCTCTACACCCTCTTGGGGGACGCATCGGGCCCCGGCTGTGATCGCTGCGAAGTCGACTTCGGTGCCGTGGCGGGATGTCGGCCTCCTTCCCGCAGCCAAGCCGGCGGATTCCGGAGACGAAGGCCTGTTCGGCGACCGCTGACCCGGCTGAAGCCGGGGCATGCGCCACCGCGTTCTCGTTCGGTCTCGGCCCGCCAGTTGCTGGACCCCGGGGCTGAAGTGCTACGGTTCTGGGTGGCGAGCGGCAGGGCTCACCAGGCTGCGGCGGACTTGCAAACTACGGGGAATGTTCGGGGGATGAGTCAGGCTGCTGAGGCTGGTCGTGAGGAGGCGTTCCAGGCCGAGTACGAGACCCATCGCCTGCCCGTCTACCGCACCATCCGGGCGATCGTGCTCGACGCGGCCACGGCAGAAGACCTGACCCAGGAGACCTTCGAGCGGGCCTATCGCTCGTTCATGAACGGGCTCGAGGTCGAGTCGATGGGGGCCTGGTTGCATCGGATCGCGGTCAACTTGGCCATCTCCCATCAGCGGCGCCAGAAGCTGGCCCGGCTCCTCCCCATTCGCCTCTTCCTCGGTCACAGCAGCGGCGAGTTCGACCAAGCGGAGGCCCGCAGCGTGGTCGAACGAGCGCTAGCCGAGCTCAGCCCGAAGCTCCGAGCGGCTGTCGTCCTGCATTACTACCAGGGGATGACCCGCGATGAGATGGCCAGGGTGCTCGGGGTCCCGCCCGGGACCGCTGCCTCGCGGTTGGGGGCAGCCATGCAGGCGTTGCGTCTGGCCCTCCGGGACCAGACCTCGGAGCCCAAGCCTGATCGGATAACGCTCTTGCAGCAGTGACCCGCCAGGGTCCCCCGGCCAGTTGCGGTCGGGACTCTCCATCGTCGGTCGCGAGCCCGACCCCGAAGCTGGCGTACTCCGCGTGCTGGGCCCGGCCGCGGCCAAAGCGGTCGAACTCCCAGCCATCCGGACCGCGCTCGGGGCCGCCGAGGAAACGAGGATCTGGGGACCGGTGGTTGGTTCAGGTGACCGGCTCCGTCGGCACGAGCCCGTCGGCTTGCGCGGAGGCGGTGCTCGACCGCGTCGGGTCTCTGCCGCGGCACAGAGCGTACCTGAGCCAGCGCTCGAGCTCCCCACAGCTCAAGCCGGGAGGTTCCCGGGACGTCCCCCGGGTTGACGCTGCATCACCTGCCCACCGGCGCCGGCTCCACCTCGACCGCTAGCCCACCGCCGGGAGCGACTGCCGCCCGATCCAGAGCGTCCCCCGAAGACCTGTTCCGACCCCCGGGCTGAAGCCGAGGGGCTGCACGGCAGAATCCCGGCCACGATCCGGATGCCGGCCGGCGCCGGGTTCCGAGGGTCACGCCCTGGGATCCGGCACCTGGTGCCGTTCTCGAACGCCGACATACTCTGAGGCCGGGGATGGTCCCGGCGTTCAGGCGTCCGGGCGCGGACGGCTGCCAATGCGCGGGTTGCCTGGTCGGCCGGCGAGATCCCGTCTCGGAGGCCGTCAGCGGCGCCTCGGCCGAAGATCAGCCCTCCCCGGAACCCTCCGCCTCCGAGGCCACCTCGACCTCGAACTCGGAAGCCTCCGCGGCCTCGGCCACCGGCGCCGCCGCTTGCCCGTCGCCGCTGCTGGTATCCGCAAGCAGCGAACCCAGGTCGTGGTGGATGCGCTGCAGGTAGGACACCATCCGGTCCCGCGAGCTGCGAAGCCACTCGGTCTCGGACTGGACAGCTGCCCGCTCCGACTCGGCCCGGTTCCGCATCTCCTCTGCGGCCTGGCGCGCCTCCTCCAGCATGACGCGGGCCTGCTCCTCGGCACGCTGGTGGAGCTGGTGCCCCTCCTCGCGGGCCTCGGCCAGGATCCGATCCCGTTCGTCTGCTGCCCGTTCCAGCGTCTCCCTGGCCTCCTCCTCGAGTCGCGCCGCCCGCTGCTCGGCCCGCTCGATCAACGCCGCCGCCCTGCCCTCGGCGTCGGCAACGATGGCATCACAGCGGGTCCGGGCCTCATCCAGCAGCAGCTTGGCCGACTGGCCAGCCTGCTGTAGCACCTTGGCTGCCTCGACCCCGAGGTGCTCGAAGGAGGGCTGCTGGCTGCGGGCGGCCTGCAGCTCCTGTCGGAGCTGGGCCACCATCCGCTCCGCTTGTTCGGCGCGGCGGCGGTCCGCAGCCATACGCGCGTTCAGCTCCTGAAGGTAGGCATGGACCTGCTCCCGGTCGTAGCCGCGCATCCCTACGGCGAAGCTTGGCAGCTCGATCGGCGGCGGAGGATCGCTTCGCGGAACTTCCATGGGACTCCCTCTGGATTGGTGACAGACTTGGATGATCGGCCGGAGCGACGATAGACCCTTCCGGCCCCACCCCGACCGGCAGATTGTGGACTGGGGGACCGTCGCTTTTCAACACGCCGGTGCCGGGCTGCGGTTCGAGATGTTTAGCCAGCAGCATCGCCGGGTACGTCCGAAGCGGGTCGCAATCCCAAACCCTGGACGGAGGTGTTGTCAGATGTCGATGATGCTCACCGGGTGGGATCCCTGGGGTGAGCTGCAGAGCCTTCACAGCACCATGGACCGGATCTTCGGCCAGGTCTTCGGCGGTTCGGCCGGGCGCAACCAGACCGAGGAGCCCCGCTTCTATCTCCCGGTGAACCTGGTCGAGAACCCGACCGGTTATGAGCTGGAGGCACCGGTTCCCGGGTTCCGGCCCGAGGAGATCGACGTGACCTTCACCGACGGGGTGCTCACGATCAAGGCCGAGCGGCGACCGCAAGAGCACGAGCAGAGGTCGGAGGAGACGCAATACCTGCGCCGCGAGTTCAGTCGCGGCAGCTACATCCGCCAGCTGACCCTTCCGGGAGAGATCAATCCCGACACCATCCAGGCATCGGTGGATCACGGCCTGCTGACGGTCCAGATCCCGAAGGCACCGTCGGCACAGCCGAAGCGGATCCAGATCAGCTCGGGTGGCGCCAGCAAGGCCAAGCTGGTCGGCTCGTCCAGCTCCTGACCCCACCCCCGGCTGGAGGTCGTGCGGGGGCCCTGCGGGAGGGGCCCTCGCGCGACGCTCTGCCCTGGGGCGCGATCCCGAACCCACGCTGCAGACAGGTTTGATCCAGCACAGCCTGGGGTAGAGCCAGGTCGGGAGTACCGAGCGGTGAGGCCGCCAGGGGTTCAGAGTGCCCCGGGGTGTCCGGCGGCGTCGCCCGGGCTCGGCCTCCAACCCAATTCAGTCCTGCTCAGGAGGTGTGGTGTTGTCTGTGCAAGCACCGGTGGCGGTGAGGCCGATCGCCGACCACGTCCTCGTGCGCCCGGTAGAGCGCGAGGAACGGACCAAGAGCGGGATCGTGCTGCCCGACACCGCCAAGGAGAAGCCGCAGGAGGGCATCGTCGAGGCGGTCGGCCCCGGCCGCGTGATCGAGACCGGCGAGCGACTGCCGGTGGCGGTCTCGGTCGGCCAGCGGGTCCTGTACGCCAAGTACGCGGGTCATGAGTTCAAGCTCGACGAGGAGGACTACCTGATCGTCCGGGAGAGCGACATCCTGGCGATCGTGGAGAGGTGATTCGAGGAGGTCTGCGAGAGCGATGGCAAAGGCGGTTGCATTCGACACCGAGGCTCGGCAGAGCCTCAAGCGAGGCATCGACATCGTTGCCGACGCTGTGCGCATCACGCTCGGTCCCAAGGGCCGCAATGTGGTTCTGGAGAAGAAGTTCGGCGCTCCGACCGTCACCAACGACGGCGTGACGATCGTGCGCGAGATCGAGCTCAAGGACCCCAAGCAGAACACCGGCGCCCAGCTGCTGCGCGAGGTGGCAACCAAGACCAACGACGTGGCCGGGGACGGAACCACCACCGCGACTCTGCTGGCCCAGACCATGATCAACGAGGGCTTCCGGAACGTGGCCGCCGGCGCCAACCCGATGCAGCTCAAGGTCGGCATCGAGAAGGCGGTCGAGGCGGTGGTCGAGGAGATCAAGCGGCTTGCGGTTCCGGTCAAGGGGCACGAGAACGTGGCCCAGGTGGCCGGGATCTCGTCCCAGTCGGAGGAGATCGGCGAGCTCATCGCCGATGCCATGGACAAGGTCGGTAAGGACGGCGTGATCACGGTGGAGGACGGCCAGGGGATCACCACCACCCTGGAGACGGTCGAGGGCATGCAGTTCGACCGTGGCTACATCTCCCCGTACTTCGTCACCAACCAGGAGCGGATGGAGGCAGAACTCCAAGATCCCTTCCTGCTGATCACCGACCGCAAGGTCTCCTCCATCCAGGACCTGCTCCCCGTGCTCGAGAAGGTCATGCAGCAGGGCAAGCCACTGCTGATCGTGGCCGAGGACGTCGAGGGTGAGGCCCTGGCTACCCTGGTGGTGAACAAGCTGCGCGGCACCTTCCAGGCCTGCGCGGTCAAGGCCCCCGGCTTCGGCGACCGCCGCAAGGCGATGCTGCGCGACATGGCCATCCTCACCGGCGGCACCGTCATCTCCGAGGAGCTGGGCTTCAAGCTCGACCAGACCCGCATCGACCAGCTGGGTCGCGCCCGCCGGGTCAAGGTGACCAAGGACGACACCACCATCGTCGAGGGCGCCGGCTCTCCCGAGGCCATCCAGGGCCGGATCAAGGAGATCAAGGCCGAGATCGAGAAGACCACCTCTGACTACGACAAGGAGAAGCTGCAGGAACGTCTGGCCAAGCTCTCCGGCGGGGTCGCCGTGATCAAGGTCGGCGCCGCCACCGAGGTCGAACAGAAGGAGAAGAAGCATCGGATCGAGGACGCACTCTCTGCCACCCGGGCGGCGGTCGAGGAGGGCCTGGTGGCGGGCGGAGGCACCGTGCTGATCAACGCCCAGCGGGTGCTGAAGGACGGCCTGGGGCTGAGCGGTGACCAGCTCACCGGCCTGCGCATCGTGGAGAAGGCGCTCGAGGAGCCGCTGCGGCAGATCGCGACCAACGCCGGCAAGGAGGGCTCGGTGGTGGTCGAGGAAGTGCGCAAGGCCGAGCCGGGCCACGGCTGGGACGCGCTCCGCGATCGCTTCGGCAACATGTTCGAGTTCGGCGTCGTCGACCCGGCCAAGGTGACAAGGTCGGCGCTGCAGAACGCAGCCTCGATCGCGGCCATGGCCCTGACCACCGAGGCCGTGGTGACCGAGATCCCGGAGAAGAAGGAGACCACGCCTCCGACTCCTCCCTCGGACGAGTTCTGAGCCCAGCGAAGGGGCGGCGTCGGGCGACGCCGCCCCCGCCGCGGTGACACCCATGCAGCACTGGCCAGACCGAGGCTTCCGAGATGGTGGTCCAGACGTGCCACCGGCGGTCGGATCGGGCGGTTCGAGCAGCCGCCCGGGGAGGCAGAACCAGCGATGGCTGAGGCAGCACTGGCCCCGCTGGCCGAACTCAAGCTGCCGGCCCGTCACGAGTTCCTCGGCCTGGCTCGGCGGCTGGTCGTCTGGCTGGCGACCCGGAGCGGGTTCGATCCCGAGGACGCGGAGGAACTGGCCCTGGCGGTCGCCCAGGCCTGTAGCAACGTGGTCGAGGCGGCTCGGGCCGCCTGGGGGGCCGGGGCCACGCTCAGGCTGGCTGTCACTTCCACCGAGGGCGGCCTGTCCCTGGACGTGGATGCCTTCGCCCCCGACTCCCGAGAGGCGCTGCCGGTCCGGAGCGCTCGCCCCGAGACTGCAACCCCCACCGCCGCCGCTACCCAGGTGGTATCCAACCTGCTCTGGGACGTCATCCGAGCGCTGGTGGACGTGCTCGACTGCCCTGTACCGGACGGGGGAGAGCAGATCCACTTCCGCCTGACCAAGTACCTGATCCACCCGCCCAAGGCCGAAGGCTGAGAAGTTCGGGCGGTCACGGAGCCGCGCACTCGGCGTGCTCGGGGCATCCGCCCAGCAGCACCCGATGGGTGCTTCCACGACACACTACTCTTGACCAAGACGGGGCCTCGCGCTCGGCGGACATGGGAGCATCCTCGGAACGCTGCTGGTGCCCAAACGAGGCGGCGATGCCTTGAGACCAATCGCAGAGGATTACCACCAGATGGACGTACAACGGGCGATCGACGCAATCGACCGTGCGGCCGTCGGCGGCGGGTTCGTGAGCGTCAAGGACTACATCCGGACCCCCACCGAGACCGCCGGCAACGAGTTCCTGCTGTTCTTGAAGCCGGACCTCACCCGCCCGGCCGACCGGCTGGAGAGGGTGTGGGAGCTGGTTTGGAGCGTGCTCAAGAGATTCGACTGCCAGCTGGCGGCGGCTGCCGCTTGCGGTGCCGACTACCTGCGTCGACACCGGACCTTCGAGGACCACTATGGCGTTATCAACCAGATCTCCAGCCGGGGCCTGGCCGCGGTGACCGAGAGCGGTCGCAGACGGATCGACGAGCTGATCCAACGCGAGGGCAACGACATCGAGGTGCTGGGCGGTCATCAGTTCCTGGAGCGGTTCCCGACCTACACTGCCGAGTCGCTGGCCGCCACCTTCGACAGCCTCCCCCTGCAACGCTTCGCCGGCGGGACGCACGGGGTTTTGATCACGGTGGATGGGCAGCGGATCCTGCTCCTGGACGGCTTCCATCCCTACCAGCTCCAGGATTACTACACTCAGGGCCGCACCATCCTCAACCTCGTGCTGCGCTCGCCAGCGTCCTGGCGGGCGCTGCGCCAGGAGCTGGGAGGAGCGACCAATCCGGCCAAGGCCGACCCCCAGTCGATCCGAGGCTTGTTGCTGCGCCGGAAGGAGGAGCTGGGTCTGCCCGAGGTGAGCCCGATGCGAAATGGCGTGCACGTGTCGGCCGGCCCGATCGAGGCGGTGGTCGAGATCAGCCGATTCATGAGCGACCATGACGCCGGGCGTCTGATCCAACCCGAGGACACGACCCTCGGCCACGAGCTGGCTGCGATCGGGGGCTCCACCCTGCTCAGAAGCCTGTGCGCCAATGGTCTGGTTCGGTACGGCGCGGAGACGGAGTCAGCCTTCGACCTGACGGAGGAATGGGACTCCTCGGCGCTGCTGCGCGCCGTCTCCGATCGCGCCATCGTGCCCCAGGCGGAGCAACCGTTCCCAACCGGCGTGCGGGACTGAGCCTTGCTCGACGGTTCGCCAGCTGCCCTGGGCTGCCGGCCGCACAGGACTCCCTTCGGCCGGTCAGGTCTTTGTCTGCTGGGTTCGACCCGGATGAGCACCGTGGCCGTTCCGCCAGGCGGCCAGCACGAACTCGGCTCAAGCGAGGTGGCCCACCGCCGCCACCGCCCGCGGATTCACCCTGCTGACCACATGGCCAGTCATGACAGCCGGTTCCAGCATGGTAGTCGCCAGAACTCGCAGGCGACGCAGCGCTGCGCTCCGCCTGCACAGAGGTTACGGGGCTCCGCTCAGCTGATTCGCTGGGCCAAGTTCACAATCAGGCCTTCGGGGCCGCGCACCGAAGCCATGCGCCAGATGTCCTCGTAGTTGCCGACGCCTCCGATGGGGTGGTAGCCGTCTGCTGCCAGCCGGTCCAGGATTGCCTGAAGGTCGTCCACCTCGAACGTCACGTTGCGCAACCCCAGTTCGTTGTGCATGGGGTCAGACGAACCCGATTTGTGGCCGGGCCGGATGAAGCGCGACAGCTCCACCCCTGTTCCGCCGCCGGGTGGCCGCAGCATCACGATCTCGGTAAGGGAATCACGTATGCCAATGACGGTGTCCAGGAATTCGCCCTCAAGAACTGTCCGACCCTCGGTCTCCAAGCCCATCCCGACGAAGAAGGCGGTCACCGGTTCAAGATCCCTGACGGTGATGCCAATGTGATCGAAGCGACGGATAGGCGACATAGGCTCCATCCTGCCATGTTCGTCCGGTCAGCACTCCGAACGGAGCGAGGAGAGGTGGGCCTCGACCACCGGCGGGGTGGCGGCGGGCACAGGGGTCCGCGTCGGTTGCGGTCGCCGGACCACGTTCGGTCAAGTGGTGGATCCGTGCGGGCCAAGGTCATCCTCGCTGATAGCGTTGGTATCAGGGCAGCGGCATCACCCCCGGCACCGCGCTCCAGGCCGAAGAGCTCACTGATCAGGACGATCTCGCCCTCCTGCTCGCTGGCGAGGCCGAGCTTGCGGCACCAGAGGTTGCAGTCCTCATAGCGGTGAGCAACCAGGAGGCGTTCGCCGCACGATGGGTACTCGTGGACAGTGTTGTCGACCACGGTCTTGAACGCCCGGAGCTGGCGGGTCAGGACGGTCGTCCCGGTCGTCGTGTCGCGACATTCAAGCGGGCAACTTGTTCGTACGTCGCTGGCCGTAATCCGGCCGTGGCGAGAGGGGACTGACCCCGCATCGTGGGGTCGCAGGGCGCACCGAGGCGCACGGCGGATGAGGGGAGGTGTCTCATCACACGCTCCGATCTCGACACCTGCGGGACCGTCTCGCCGAGCGGGACTCACCTACCTGCGCGTCTCCACCGCCGACCAGGCGACGCGGGGCGGACGCGAAGAAGGCTTCTCTATCCCGGCCCAGCGGGAGGCCAACACCCGCAAGGCCGGGGCGCTCGACACGGTCATCATCGAGGAGTTCGTCGATGCCGGCGAGTCCGTGACCTCGGCTAAGCGACCCAAGCTGCAACGGATGCTGGCCTACGTCCGAGAGCACCAGGTGGACTACTGCATCGTCCACAAGCTCGATCGGCTGGGCCGGTCCCGTGCCGACGACCTGTCCATCCACTCTGCCTTGAAACAAGCTGGCGTGATTCTGGTCAGCACCAGCGAGAGCATCGATGAGACCCCTTCAGGAATGCTCATGCACGGGATCATGAGCACCATCGCCGAGTTCTACTCGCGCAATCTGGCCAACGAAGTCACCAAAGGACTGGTCCAGAAGGCCAGCATCAGCGGCACTATCGCCAGGGCGGCGTCGGCTACAAGAACGTGCACGTCACCGACGAGCTGGGCCGAGTCAACCGCACCGTCGAGATCGATCCGGCCCACCTGACCACCTGGGCCTTCTACCGCTACGCCCAGGGAGACCCTACCCTCCGCACCCTCGCCGAAGAGCTCACTGCCCGCGGACTGACCACCAGGGCGACGCCCAAGTGGCCCAGCAGAGCGCTCACGGCGACGGGGTTGCACCGGTTGCTGCGGCAGCCCTACTACAAGGGTGAGGTCCACTACTGCGGCGTCAGCTACCCGGGGCTCCACGAACCGCTGGTCGATCCCCAGACCTGGCAGCAAGTCCAGGACATCCTCACGGCGCACACCATCGCCGGGGCCCATCAACGAACCAACCAGAACTACCTGTGCGGGAGTGTCTACTGCGGCGGCTGTGGGTCCCGGCTCATGTTCACTACCTCCCGCAACCGGTGGAGCACCGAGTACCCCTACCTGATCTGCTCCGGCAGAATGCGGCGGACCACCGACTGCAAGCGCCAAGCCATGCCCGTCGAGCTGATCGAGGAGCTCATCGAGGGGGAGTACCGCACCGTCGCACTGTCCCCGCAGTTGCGGGATGACATCGAGGTACTCGTCTTGGAAGACTTCGACACCCTCCAGGAAGCAGCGGCCGGTGACCGGCAACAGCTGGAACAACAGCGCATCGAGCTGACCGCACAGCGCCAGAAGCTGCTTGACGCGCACTACGCCGGTGTCATTCCGCTGGATCTGCTCAAAACCGAACAGGACCGCCTTGCCGGTCAGCTCACTCGGATCCAAGAACAGCTCGCCGCGGCTGCGGCGAACTACGGGCAAGCCCCCGTCAAGGCTGACCGACACGCTCGACCTGAGCCGGGGCTGCCACGCTGCCTACCTGGAGGCCAACGACACCACCAGGCGGCTCTTCAACCAGGCCTTCTTCGCGAAGATCTACATCGACGAAGACGACGAGACCAGGGAGCGCACCGTCAGGGTCGACTACAACGCCCCCTTCGACAATCTGCTCTCACGCCTCGTACCGGGCCGCGTCCACCACGAACTCGACACAGAACAAACCGCCCACCGGGAAAGCCCGGTGGGCGGTTCTGCTGCCTGCATCTCCGGCATTGGGGAGGGGCAGGGTTCTCATACGGATCAAGTGGTGGTCCTGCGTTGTCTCTATTCGAACCCAGCCGACCTGGTTCGTCAACTTGAGGCGCTCGTTGGGCTGGAGACGTGAAGGGCCGCGCTCTGTCAAGTAGTGTAAAAACAGCGACCACGTCATCCACCAACATCAGCTCACTGCTGCCAGCTCTGGCACCACCTCCTTGTCGTCGATGCCGAAGGCCTGAGCTGCCTTCAGCGACTCG
>CADDZO010000023.1 GCA_902812395.1 bacterium
CGGTCCAAGAAGAAGGGCCGGTGCCGGGACTCCTGCCGCTTCAGCACCGGGGTGATGCGCTGCTCGGGCTCGACGGTCACGCTGCCCCGGCTGGGGACCATTCACACCCACGAGTCCACCGAGGCGTTGGCGGGCAAGATCGCGGAGGGAAAGGCCAGGGATCCTCTCCGCCATCGTGTCGCGGACTGCCCAGCGGTGGTTCGTGTCTTTCGCCGTGGAGGTGGAGCGTGAGGTCCCGGATCATCATCGGCGACCCCAGACGGCGGTGGGCATCGATCTCGGGATCGCTTCCCTGACACGGCAGTGGACCACCACGGCAAGGTGATCCGAGTTCCCGGTCCCAAGCCGCTTCGGGCGGCATTGCGGCGCCTCCGCCAAGCGGTTCTTCCCCAGCTCCAAGATGTGCTCTGGCTGCGGGACGGTGAAAGCCAGGGCTGGCCGAGCGCATCTTCCGCTGCGAGGGTTGTGGCCTGGTCATCGACCGAGACGTGAAGGCTGCGAAGAACTTATTGACGCTCGCCTTCAATGGCAGAGCATCAACGCCGGTGAAGCTGAGGTAAGACCCGGCAGTGCTGGGCACCCGGCGATGAAGCAGGAGGGGACCCCACGAAGCAGGCTTCGTGGGGACCCCAAGCAGGAACCCGGCACCGTGCAAGCGGATAAGACCGGGACCGCCACCGGGCAACCGGTGACTGCGGGTCGGCTGACTCATGCTCACTGACCCGCAACGGTGTGGAGAATGGCCGTATGCAATCGACGGGCCTGACCTTCCGCCGCCTGCGCGACCTCTGGGATCCGGACTTCCTCGCCGCCCAGCTCCACCGCCTCCAGGCCCGGCCCCGGCCCGGGCTCACCGAGGAACAGTTCGCGGCCGCGGCGGCCGAGCTCGCCACCAGGCCGGTCCCGGGTGCGGGCGTGCGTGTCTTCGTTCCCCGCCACCCTGCTCTCAACCTCCTGCAGACCGCCCTCGAGACCTGCCTTCGGTTCCGCGGCGCCGAGGCGCTGGAGCCGGCCGCCGTTGCCGATCCTCACCTTCCCGACGCTCGACTGCGCCCCGGCATCGACATCTACCGGCAATTCGGACCGTGCGACCCGCGCTGGATCGAGTGCGAGCTGGCCCGGGGCATGCGTCTTTTCGAGGACCGGCCGCCCTTCCCGGCCACGCCGGCCGTGGCCGAGCTGGCAGACGATGCCCGGGTGGTGCTGGTGGGCGATTGGGGCACCGGGCTGCCCGCGGCCGAGGCGGTCGGCCGTGCCATGGAAAGGGAGCTGGAGGCGGCCGCCGGGCGCGACCGCCACCTGATCCATCTGGGGGACGTCTACTACGCGGGCTGGAAGGATGAGTACCTGGACCACTTCCTGGCCTACTGGCCGCACGCGCTCGGGGACGACGGCGTTCGCTCCTGGGCGCTGAACGGCAACCACGACATGTGCTCTGGTGGCCATGGGTACTTCGGCTTCCTGCTCCGGGACCCCCGGTTCGCCGCCCAGGCCGGCTCCAGCCACTTCCGGATCGCGGGGCGCCACTGGCAGATCCTGGGCCTGGACACCGCCTACCTCGATCAGGATCTGGCCGGCGACCAGGTGGAGTGGGTCCGGGAGCAGATTCTGGGGTCACGGTCGCACACCATCCTGCTCACGCACCACCAGCTCCTGAGCGTCTACGACCAGGTCCCGGGCCGGCTCCGCACCCGGCTGGGGCCGACGTTGCGGGAGCGTCCCGCCGATGCCTGGTTCTGGGGACACGAGCACCGATGCCTGCTGTACGCACCCGACCCGCTCGTGCGGTGGCCGCGCTGCATCGGCCACGGCGGCATCCCCATGCTGGTGCCGCCTCCGGACGCGCCGCTGCCCGCCGGTGTCGAGTACGAGTACCGGCAGGCAACCGTGCTCGGCCCCGACCGCTGGGGGCTGTTCGGGTTCGCGGTCCTGGACTTCCGGGGATCGACGGTGGAGGTCCGCTACGTCAACGAGCGGGGGGAGGTGCACCGCCAGGAGACCCTGTCGGCTTGACATCCTCCCGCCCTGAAGGTTCCTCTGGGAGGCGGTCATGCAGCCACCCCCTGAGCTGCTTGACGCCAAGTCGGCAACCGCTTGCGTGCCCCGGACAATCCGAGCCCTGGCTGCCCACCGGTTGGGGCGAGTTCGATCCGGCGCTCACGGATGTTGATCGCGGCGTCGACGTCGGCGTGATCCGAATGACGGAGCTGACTCGGATCGTGCTCGGCGGATCGGCTGCGCGCATCGAGCCCGGTCTGGCGCCGAAGCCGGCGGCTTGGAGCGGGCTCCTCCGCCCCAGGTCACCGGTCTTGCGGCATCGACGGGCCTGCCGCCGATGCCAGCCGTGCGGCCACCAGCTCCAGCGTGTGCGCGACCCGCAACCGGAGCCCGCGCCGCTGCGCGGCGGCGCGGATGTGGGCCAGGCAGCCGGGGTTGTCCGACGCCAGCAGCTCACAGCCCGTCCGGGCGACCGCGTCCAGCTTCCACTTCGCCATTCGATCTGCCACCTGCGGCCACTCCAGCATGAATGTGCCGCCGAACCCGCAGCAGGCGGCCAGGTCGGGAAGATCGACCACCTCGTAGCCGGCCAGCTGGAGGAGGCGTCGGGGCTCCTGCCGGAGGCCAAGCTGACGGGCGCTCTGGCAGGAGTCGTGGTAGGCGACCCGGCCTCCTCGGCCCCGGACCAGATCGGGACGAGCTTCCAACAAATCCAGGACGAACCGGGTCGAGTCGCGGAGGCGGGCCCGGATCTGGGCCATCTCCGCGTCCTCCGGCAGCCACTCGCGTGAGTCCATCGCCACCGCCCCGAAGCACGAGGCTGAGGGAGTGACGATGGGACCCTCCGAGCCGGCGAGGGAGGCCACCAGCTGACGGAACAGGCGCCCCGCCCGCTCGAAGTCGCCGGCGTTGGCCAGGATCAGACCACAGCACCACTGCTCCGGCATCGCCACCCGGTAGCCTGCCGCGCGCAGGATCCGGACCAGGGCCTCACCCGCCTCCGGCATGACCCGGTCCACCAGACAGGAGGCAAAGACGGTGGCCGGCCCCGCCGCTGCCGGCCCGCGGTCGGGGCGGACGCGGGCGTACAGCGGCGGGGAGGCCAGCGGCAGCGGCGAGGGAAGCAGCCCCGTGAGAGGAGCGGCGGCTCGCATCCCCATCCGGGCCAATCGGCCATGCGACCACAGCGAGAGCAGTGCCCGCTTGGTCGGCGGGTGTCGGTGGGCGCGTCGGCGGTGCTCCAGGATCTGACGGGGGAGGGGGATGCCGACCGGGCACACTTCCTGACAGGCGTTGCACTGCGTGCAGAGCGAGTTGGGCAACTCGGCGGCTTGGCGCCCGTGGTGGAAGGGAGTCAGCACCAGCCCGATCGGGCCGGTGTAGATGTGTCCGAACTGGTGGCCGCCGACGGCCATGAAGGCCGGGCAGGCGTTGGAGCAGGCGCCGCAGCGGATACAGGTGAGCGCGTCCGCGAACACCGGGTCAGCCCGCATCCGCTCGCGCCCGTTGTCCAGCACCACGCAGTGCAGCTCGCGGGGACCGTGCGCCCCGATGACCGGGGTGAAGCCGATATCGGACGAGCGCGAGGGCCCGGTCACCCAGTTCACGTATGCGCTCATCAGCTGGCCGGTGGCGGAGCGGGGCAGCATCCGCAGGATGGCGACCGCGTCGTCCAGCGAGGCCACCACCTTGTCGATGCCGAACACGGCAACGTGCACCCGCGGCAGGGTGATGGTGAGATCTGCGTTGCCCTCGTTGGTGACGATCATCAAGGTCCCGGTCTCGGCGATGGCGGCATTGGCGCCACTGATCCCGACCGCGGCCTGGATGAACTTCTCACGGAGCGTGGAGCGGGCGTAGGCCATGATAGCCTCCCGATCCGGCGCCACCCCCAGCTCCTCGGCCCAGTCCTGGACGGTGAGATGGACGGCCGGGGCCAGCAGGTGGCTGGGGTGCTGTCCCAGGCGCTGGACGATGTACTCGCCCAGGTCGGTCTCCACCACCTCCATGCCCAGCGACTCCAGGTGCCGGTTGAGGGCGATCTCCTCGGTCGCCATCGACTTCGACTTGGTCACCACTCCGGCTCCGGCCGCCCGGCAGATCTCGCCCACGATCCGGCAGGCCTCGACCGCGTCGGCCGCGAGGTGGAAGTGACCTCCCGCCGCCTCCAGGCGCTGGCGGAACTGGTCCACCAGCTCGGGCAGGCGGGCGAGGTTCTCCTGCCGTCGCCGCCGCAGCTCCTCACGGCCGCGCTCGAAGTCGTAGCCGGCGAAGGCCTGGTCGCGGCGCTGGCGGAGGGCGACCATGGCGCCGGTCAGCGCCTCCTGCAGGCGAGCATCGCCGAGGGCGGCCTCTACCCGGGCCTGAAAGTGGCGACGGCCCTCCCGCTCAGGCGCCGGGGGCATGCACCGCCACCGCTCGTGCCACCTGCTCCGCGTCGCCGGTGGGGGCGAGGCAGGTCGTGCCCACGCACACCGTGGCCGCCTCGCCTGAGCGTTCGACCACGACGTAGGGATTGGCCGCCAGCGCCGCCCTGGCCAGGCTGGGATCGGCGGTGGTCACCTTGACCGGCTCGCGAAGCAGCCGGTCAAGCGCGCGGGCAAAGACTGCGGCCAGCAGCCCCTGGCGCCGGGCCAAGCCGGCCACCGCCTCCAGGGCCCGGCGAGCCCGCTCTCTCAGCCCCAGGCCGGGATCGCCCAGCAGGGCATCTAGCTCGCAGAGCGCGATCGCCGCCACCGAGTTCTCGGCCAGCGGCTGGAGCGGCTCCTGCAGCCGGCCCGGCCGCTCGTCGCCGGCGACGTCGACGAACCCTCCCCGGGGGTCGCCGTAGGTGGCATCGAGGTGGTCTCTCAGGGCCAGCGCCCGCTCCCGCCAGTGCCCGCCGAAGCTGGCTGCGGCCCGACTGGCCGCCCATAGCCCCCAGACCTGGTCGACCAGCTGGCCCGGGGTCTCGGCCGTGCGCCGCAGGCCGGGCCCCTCGCCGAGCCGGTCGAACAGCCGCTCCAGGAGCTCTGCCGCCTCCTCCCGCAACCGGGGCCGGCCCAGGCGGAGGTCCGCCTCCAGGTAGGCGATGGCGAGCCCGCAGTTCCAGCTGGCGTAGACGCGGCGGTCGACGAAGGGGGCCGGGCGACGTCGGCGGTCTTCCAGCTTGAGGCGGTAGTACTCCTCGTCGGCGTCCTGGCTGCCGGCATAGAGCCCGGTGTCGGGGTCGCGCAGCACCGTGTCGAGATAGCGGACGGCATCGTCCAGGATCTCGCTCTGGCCCGTCAGCGCCAGCGCGTAGACCAGCCCGCCATGGTCCTCCAGCATCTTCTCGAAGTGGGGCACCGACCAGTCCCGGGTGGTCGAGTAACGGAAAAAGCCGCCCTCGACCCGGTCGTAGGTCCCGCCGCTGGCCATGCGCTCCAGAGTGTGGCGCGCCATCTCGGCCAAATCCGGCTCGCGCCGCAAGATCGACTGCTCGACTAAGAAGGCGAGCGCGTCGGTCTGGGGAAACTTGGGCTCCGTGCCGAAGCCGCCGTAGGTGGGGTCGTAAGCGCTCTCCAGGTGTCCGAGGACGCGGTCCACCAACCCCGGCTCCAGGTTGCCCTGACTCGTGGCCAGGCCGGCCGCCGCCCGACGTCGGCCTTCCAGGGCGGCGGCCACGATCTCGGGCTTGCGGGTCCGGTAGTGGACGAGGACTCGCTTCAGCGCCTCCGCCATCTGGTCGGGAGGGACATAGGTGGCTCCGGTCAGGATGTCGCCCTGGGGGGTGAGGAAGGCGGTGGTGGGCCAGCCCCCCATGTTGTAGCGGGCGTTGACGTCAGGCCGGAGATCGTTGTCCACGCGCACCGGGACGTACTCGCGGTTCAGGAGCTCGATCACACGGGGGTCGGAGTAGGTGGTCTCGTCCATGACGTGACACCAGTGGCACCAGACCGCCGAGATGTCGAGCAGGATCGGCCGATCCAGCCGACGGGCCTCCTCGAAGGCCTCGGTCGACCAGGGCCGCCAGGCGATCTCGTGAGCCCGGTTCGGCCGCGGCGAGAAGTGGAACTCCTGGCCGCCCATCCAGCCAAGCGTACGGCGCCTCAGCCGTCGAGGCGCCAGGTGGGGTTGACCGGGCCGTGGCCCCGGCCCACCGGCAGGGCGTGCCGGATGGCCTCGGTGACGAAGCCCTTGGCCTGCTCCACCGCCTGGGGCAGCTCCAGTCCCCGGGCCAGGCCGGCGGCGATGGCGGCCGAGAAGCAGCAACCGCTGCCGTGGGTATGGGTGGTCTCGATCCGTTCGCCCTCGAACCAAAGCAGCCGCTCGCCGTCGAAGAACACGTCGTCGGCGTCGCCCTGGGCGTGGCCGCCCTTCACCACCGCCGCCCGGCAGCCGAGCCGTACCAGGTCTTGGGCCGCCAGCTCTCGCTCCGCCCTGGAGCTGATGGTGCGCCCCAGCAGGACGGCCGCCTCGGGCAAATTGGGGGTGATCACCGTCGCCAGCGGCAGCAGCCACTCCCGGAGGGCCTCCACCGCGTCCTCCCTGAGCAGCCGGTGTCCGCCCTTGGCGACCATGACCGGGTCCACCACCAGCAGCTCCAGCCGGTAGGCGCGGATCCGCTCCGCCACCACCTCGATGACCGCAGCGCTCGAGAGCATGCCGGTCTTGGCCGCGACCGGGTGAAGGTCGGAGACGACGTCGTCGATCTGGGCCCGGAGGAGATCCAGGGGGATCTCGATGTAGTCGCTGACCCCGAGCGTGTTCTGGGCGGTGACCGCGGCAACGGCGCTGGTGCCGTGCACGCCCAGGGCAGCGAAGGTCTTGAGATCGGCCTGGATCCCGGCCCCGCCGCCCGAGTCGGAGCCGGCGATGGTGAGCGCGACCGGGACCGTCATGCCCCGACCCTGCGCCAGCGAACCAGCGCCGCATAGCAGCCACCCGCGACCAGCACCGAGACTAGCCCCGAGAGGTCAGCGCCGTGCACCAGGTTGATCAGCGGCTGGTTGAAGACCCTCGCCCCCGGGATCACGTTCGGGTAGTTGACAAACAGGAGACTGACCGCGGTCCCCGCCGCCCACGAGGCCAGCGCAGTCCAGCGCCGACGCGGTCCGCGCCAGAAGAAGGCCAGGATCACGATCGCGGCCCAAGCCGGTGCCCACAGGTAGGTGATGAGCAGGAACTGCTCGTAGGCGGTATGGAAGTCCTGGACCAGCACCGCGTAGGCGGCCAGCCCGGCGCCCACCAGCCCGCACCCTAGCGCCGTCTGCCAGCGCCGGAGCCGAATCCCCAGGGTGAGCGCCACCAGTCCGGCGGTGTACACGTCCAGGTAGTTGGCCCAGACCTCGCCCAGGATCACGAACACGAAGAACGGAACCGCGATCCCGATCGGGGCGTGCCGGGTGATGATCGCCAGCACCCCGCCGGAGGGCGAGGCGGCGAGCCGGGGGTCGATGGTGGGGAGGAGGAGCCCGAACAGCCCCAGCAGCGCCATCGGCACTGTGATCCCCAGCACCGGCCACCAGGTGATGCCCGCGCCCGGGGTGTCCGCGGGCAGGTAGCGGGAGTAGTCGCTGGCGAAGGGCAGCCAGGACGCGACCAGCGCGAAGCAGGACATGAAGCCGAGCACGAAGGCGCCGGGGTAGGCGGCACCGCCGACGGTGGGACCGGCGGTCCAGTGCATCTGGGGGGCGAGGAACGCGAACAGCACCGCCGACAGCGCTGCGAAGGCGACGGCGCCGAACGACTCGAAGACCTTGATGGTGGCATGGCCGTAGATGGCTACCACCACGCTCAGCGCAGCGACTCCCAGCACGAGCGGGAAGGCCAGCCGCCCGGCCCCGGCCACACCGGCTAGGCGGAACATCTGGACCCCGGCCTGGGCGGCGATCACGGTGTCCACTGCGAACCAGCCGACGGCCAGGAACAGGGTCAGGAAGGCTCCGGCCTGGGCTCCCTGCTCGCCGAACACGCGCCGGGTGAAGACGACCTGCGGCAGCCCGGAGCGGGGCCCGGTATGGCTGAGCAGGCCCAGCAGGACCGCCCCGGCCACGGTCCCGAGGAGGACTGCGGCCAGCCCGTCCCAAACTCCGAGGCCGAAGAAGCTGGTGGACAGGCTGGCGGTGAGGACGCTGGCGTAGTTGACGAAAGCCCCGGCCCAGAGCAAGGCCAGCTCGCGCGAGTGACCGTGGCGGTGGGTGGCGGGGATGGGATCGATGCCGTGCTCCTCGACGACCAGGAACTGGTCGGCCGGCACGGTCCCGTCGGTGCTGCTCATGACTCCCTCCGCTGGCATTACCCAGATCAGGTTCTGCGGTCGGCCCTTCGGCCCTCTCAGCCCCTGGTGGAGCTCCCGCGTGTTTGGTTGTCGCGCACGATGATTCTACGAGCGGCCTGACCCGCGATCGGGCCGATAGAGGTCCTCGGCGGTCAAGGTGAGGACCTGATCCCGGACGTCCGCGATGTGTTCGCCGGCAAAGAGGGCCCCCCGGAGGTCGGAAGCGGGCTGCCGCCCGCTCCAGCTGGCGCCAATCCCAGCCGCCGGCAGACCCACGCTTGGCCGACCCGGCCAGCACCACCTTGCCCCGTAGGTCGCAACTGCGTCGATCCCCGCCGGCCCTGGAACTGCGGCTTGGCCCGGGTCCCGGCCCCGCCCCGGAGCGACTGCCGCCCGCCGGGTGGGGGTGGTCGTCGGCGATGCGGTGGGTGGCCCGCTCGCCTCGGGCGGCGTCCTCGGTCACCGGCACCCTGCGCTCGACCAGGCCCAGCCGGAACAGCTGGCCCAGTTGTCGCTCGACGCCGATGCCAGCCAGTATCAGGCGACCGGTACGCCCGCGCTGGCCCCAGAAGCCTGGATCATTGCCGGCAGCGCCGGGTCCCAGGCAACCAGGTAGGGAACTCGTCGAGCACTACCCCGAGACGGTGGTCTTGGGCCTGCTCCCTGAGGAGTCGAGCGCCGCCGGCCCGGGAAGTTTCCTAGGGCCAGCAAGTCGGACCCGGTCGGCTCAGCGCCTTCTCCACGGCCTGGTCGAAGGCGCGCAGCTCGGCCCCGTGCGCCTGCTGGTGGCAGCAGAGAACACGTCTCCCTTCGACGAATCGCCCCCCAGCCAGGTAATGCCGGTGCGGGTGCCGCCCCCAGAGCAGGGCCAGGACTGGCCCGGGCCCGGGCCAGTCCCGCTCCCAGTGCACCCAGCTCGGCATCGGGCCCTTCCCCACTTGTGGTTGCACATGCGGCCGCCACGTACGCCTAGACTAGCCGGCATCGGACCAGCACGGACGCTGCCTGGTGGGTGCGATGGCCGCGTGGGCCGCATCTCGCGGCGTTAGACTCCCCGGGAGGATGGAGAAGCTCACCGACAAGCTGTTCACCAACCGCTATGTGGAGGACACCGGTCATCCCCACATCGAGATCGCCGACCAGGAGGTGTGCCGGGAGCGGTGCGCGGGCAAGTACTGCAACTACTTCTGCCCGGCTGGCGTCTATGAGTGGGACGAGGAAAAGAAGCAGACCATCGTGAGCTTCGGCAACTGCGTCGAGTGCGGTGCCTGCGCCATCGGCTGCCCGTACGACAACATCGTCTGCTTCACCCCCAAGGGGGGATACGGCGTCCAGTACCGCTACGGGTGAGGAAATCGCCGGCCCACGACCGGAGTTGACCGAGGTGTGAGCGAGCAGTTCGACGTCGTCATCGTGGGGGGCGGTCCGGCTGGCCTGGCCGCTGGCCTGTACGCGGCCCGGATGAACCTACGAACGGTGCTGCTGGATCGGGGGCCGCTGGGCGGGCAATTGCTCAACACCGAGCTGATCGAGGACTACCCGGGATTCGATTCGATCCAGGGGCATGAGTTGGCCATGCGGATGGGCGACCACGCCCGCCGCTTCGGCTTGGACGTCCGCGAGTTCGAGCCGGTGATGGAGGTCGACGTCGAGGCGGACGGGACGAAGGTGGTGCGCTTGGAGAGCGGAGAGCTGCGGGCGCCGGCCGTGATCGTGGCCGCCGGCGGCCTGCCTCGACGCCTGGGGGTGCCGGGCGAGCAGGAGCTTGCCGGCCGCGGCGTCTCCTACTGTGCGGTCTGCGACGGTGCCTTCTTCAAGGGCCAAGTGCTGGCGGTGGTGGGCGGCGGCGACGCAGCCCTGGAGGAGGGCGACTTCCTCACTCGATACGCCTCCAAGGTTTACATCCTGCATCGCCGGAACCAGTTCCGAGCCCAGCCGGTCCTCCAGGACCGGGCCCGGGCCAATCCCAAGATCGAGTTCGTGCTCGAGGCCCAGGTGAGGCAGATCGTGGGCGACCAGAGCGTCCAGGCGATCCGTTACGTGCAGCGCGGCGAGGAGCGGCAGCTCCCGGTGGGGGGGGTGTTCATCTTCATCGGCTTCGTGCCCAACTCGGGACTGATCCGGCCGCACGTCGAGCACGACGCCGGCGGTTACCTGCTCACCGACCGCGAACTTCGGACCTCGATCGAGGGGTTGTGGGCGGTGGGCGACGTCCGTGCTCAGCTGACCCGTCAGATCGCGACTGCGGTGGGGGACGGGACCACGGCGGCGGTCAGTGCTTCCCAGTACCTGGAGCGACGCCGGGACCAGCAGCGGCAGGCCGCCCTGGCCTGAGCGCGCTCCGGGCTCCCTAGCTAGGGGGTGGTTTGGGTGGCCAGGCTGCGGAGGTAACGGAAGGTGTAGATGCCGGTGGCGTGACCGCTGGCGAACGCGATCTGCAGCGCGTACTGCCCGACCAGCGTGACGTCGCTGAGCTGGAGTTCATCGCGGTCGAGCTCAGCCTGCCCCTCGAGCCGGCCAGGCTGGCCCGCCTCGCCTCGGCACTCGGCGCAGGGACAGGCCCAGCGCAGCCGGGCACCTTCGAACTGGGTGGTGGCGCCGTCCTCCCACTCGACCTCCAGCACGTTGTCCGCCCGGACCAGGTCGATGCGGGTGGGGAAGGGATCGAGGTTGCGCACCCGGCTCAGCGCACGTTGATGACCGGGAGCCTTCGGAAGGCCTGGATGGAGGTGCGGGCGGCAACCTGGGAGGCGAGGTCCCGAAACGCCCGGGCGCCAGGCGAGTCGGGGCGCGAGACCACGATCGGGGCACCGCTGTCGGCCTCGGACCGGATCTGCTGGTCGAGCGGGATCCCGCCCAGGAAGGGGACCCCCAGCCGCTGGGCCGCCCGCTCGGTGCTGCCATGGCCGAACACGTAGTGCTCCTGGCCGCAGCCAGGACAGACGAACCAGCTCATGTTCTCGACCAGGCCCAGCGGGGTCACGTTCAGCGTCCGGAACATCTGCAGGGCCTTGACCGCTATCTCCAGGGCCAGCTCCTGGGGGGTGGCCACGATCACCACACCGGTGAGCGGGACCGACTGGGCGATGGTCAGCGAGGCGTCGCCGGTGCCCGGGGGCAAGTCGATGACCAGATAGTCGAGCTCGCCCCAGCGGACGTCGGTCATCATCTGCTGGATCGCCCGCGAGACCATTGGCCCCCGCCAGATCATGGCCTTGTCGGCACCACCCAGGAAGCCGATCGACATCAGCTTCAGGCCGTACGCCTGGAGCGGGACCAGTTTGTCGTCGACCACCCTTGGCTGCTCGCGGGTTCCGGTCAGAGTCGGCACAGAGGGGCCGTAGATGTCGGCGTCGAGCAGCCCCACCCGGGCCCCGCTCTGGGCCAGGCCGGCGGCCAGGTTGACCGCCACTGTGGACTTGCCCACACCGCCCTTGCCGCTGGCCACCGCCACTGTCTGCCGGACCTCGGGCAGCATCTCCTGGTGCTGGCGGCCCTGGGCCGCTCGCACGTTGGCCGTCATCTTGATGTCAACCCCGGTCACGCCCTCCATCCCCTGCAGCGCCTCCTCGGCCCGGCGTCGGAACTGGTCCCGGACCGGACAGGCGGGGGTGGTCAGCTCGAAGGTGAAGGCGACCTGCCCCTGGGGAGAGATGTGCAGGTCCTTGATCATGCCCAGGCTGACCACGTCCCGGCCCAGGTCGGGATCGACGATCGTGGACAGCGCCTTCAGGACCTGGTCCGCGCTCGGTGCCATCTCGCACCCCATGTTAGGGGAGGATGGCATTCCCCTCCGGTCCGGCGGTCCGGTGCGGTGCGGCTCAGCCAGACAGTGCCGTTGCGGGTCAGTGAGCATTAGCCAGCCGACCCGCAGCCACCGATCGGTGGTGGTCCCGGTCTTATCCGCTTGCACGGTGCCGGGGCCTGCTTCATCGCCGTGTGCCCAGCACTGCTGGGTCTTACCTCGGCCCCACAGGCGTTTATCCTCTGCCGCTGACGGCGAGCTTCTCACCCCACGAAGCAGGCTTCGTGGGGGCCTGGAGCTTGAGCAAGTTCTTCGCAGCGTTCACGTCTCGGTCGATGACCAGACCGCGGCCCTCGCAGCGGAAGATGCGCTCGGCTAGCCTTGGCTTTCACCGTCCCGCAGCCAGAGCACGTCTTGGAGCTGGGGAAGAACCGCTCGGCCACCAGCAGCCGGCCGCCGCGCCAGACGGTCTTGGAGCCGAGCTGGTGCCGTATGGTCCCCAAGGACTGGTCGGCCAGGCTCCGGGCCAGCCTCCGGTTGCGGACCATCCCGGCCAGGTTCAGGTCCTCGACCACCACCGTCTCGTATCGAGTCCCCAGGTCGTGGCCTTGTGCAAGGCATGAGACGGCAGTTGGCCATCCGGGCATGGATACGCGCCCATCGCCGCGCGCTCTTCCTGCGGCTGGCAGAACCGGTCTTTTTGCGGGAATGGGCGCCCGAGGCGCGGCGTAGGCGCCGCAGCGCAGCCCGAAGAGGTCTGGGACCGGGAAACCGTATCACCTTGCCTTGGTGGTCCACCGCCATGATCAGGGAAGAGATCCCAAGATCGATGCCCACCACCGTCTGGGGTCGCCGATGATGATCCGGGATCTTGCGTTCCACCTCCACGGTGAAGGACACGAACCACCGCTGGGCGGTCCGCGACACGGTGGCAGAGAGGATCCTGGGCCTTTCCTCCGCGATCTTGCCCGCCAACGCCTCGGTGGACTCGTGGGTGCGGTTACCGACCCCCGGGCAGATACCGCTGCCGACGCCGCGATCCTCCCTTCGACCCTCTCGACCGCGACGCATAGAAGGAGTGGCACCGAGGCTGCAGGGAGATCCGACCTCTGGCGCGACCGGACGACCCGATTGATCGGTCGACTGGCCCGGGGTGAGCTTGCCTTGTCCTGCCTCGGGACTTCAACTCAGGAGCGATCACGGTCCGCTACGCCTCGACCAGACGGCGCCAGCCGACCGCCGGCCCGCAGGCCGGCGGTCAGCGCCGGATCACCATCACCGCCCGAACGGGCGGCGGTGCCTCCTAGGCGGTCTTGGCGCGGGTCCTGAAGTAGATCACGATGGCCGCAATGACAACGATCACCGCGATCGCCGCGACGATCTTGTGCCAGGTGATGGCGGCCGTGATCAGGTAGGTGCTCAGTTCCATCTGCGGTGTAACCCCCCGGTCTGTCTGGGATTGAGGATGTCAGCGCGCTGGCCCGCGTAGTCTAGCCTGCCGGAACCGTGCCGGGGACCGACCCCCAACCGGCGCTTGCGGATTCGTGGACAGCCACTGGCACACATCTGTCGACAGGGGCGCAAGCAGCAATGCTAACCGACCAGAGACGGAAATGCCACTCCAAGTTCGGGACCGGGAGGTAGGTGTGCCCAGCTTCTACGGCCGCCGCAAGGGCGACCGAGTCGAGATTTCGGGTGCCGACGCCCGTCACCTGGCCCGCTCCCTGCGTGCCCGTCCGGGCCAGCTGATCTCGGTGGTGGAGCCCGAGGGCCGCCTGCTCCGGGTCCGGTTGGAAGCAGTCGACCCGGGGTCGGTCTGGGGCCGCGTCGAGGAGAGCAGGGATCACCGGCCGGAGCCGCCCCGGGCGCTTTTCCTGGCCCTGGCCCTGCTCCCGGCCGCGGCGCTTGAGCAGGCGCTGAGTCGCTGCACCGAGGCCGGCGCTGCCGGTTTCATCCTGGTCCGGGCCGAACGCAGCGTGGCCCGACCGGACCGCGGCAAGGCCGGCCGCTGGGCAACCATCTGCCGGGAGGCGGCGATGCTGGCCGGACGGCTGGTGGTGCCCGCCGTGGAGGGCCCGGTCAGCTTCGAGGAGGCCTGGGCACGGGCCTCCCAGCCCTACCTCCTCGATCCCTCGGGCCCGCCCATCGACAGGCTCCCGGACAAAGCCACCCTCTTCGTCGGGCCCGAGGGAGGATGGGCGCCGGCCGAGCGGGAGCGGGCACAAGGCCGGGTGGTGGGGCTGGGGCCGCGCAACCTTCGTGCGGAGACGGCGGCGCTGGTAGGCCTGGCGCTCGCGCTGGGACCGGTCTGAGCCTCAGGGGCAGGCGGTCACCGAGCCGCCGGGACAGCGTCCTGCCTGCAGCTCCTGCACCAGCGCGGTGGGGATCATGATCGAACTGCCTCGCCAGGTGGTGGGGTCGGAGAAGATTGGGAAGGGGTAGCGGCCGAGGCTGGGGGTGGTGGTCCCGATCGTGACCCCGGAGGTCGCTTGCCCGTCCAGCGCGCGCACAGTGATCGAATAGCCCTCGAGGGTGGGGAAGGAGTGGCCCAGGATCTGGTCCAGCACCCGGGGGCCGTCGAGGGTCCCGGCCGCGGCGGCGGCGTGTGCCCAGACCATGACCGCGTCGTAGGCCAGGACCGCCCAGTCGGAGGGGTAGGTACCGGCGCTGCGGTCGTAAGCGGCGGCGAACGCGTCCATGGCCGGGTTGCGGAGGGCGAAGTAGGGCGCTCGGGCAGCGAGTTCCATCCCGATCGGGTACTGGTCCTTCTCGGCGTCCAACTCCTGGACCCCGCCCAGGGTCATGACCCGGTGGTCCTGGAAGAAGGTGGGGTCGGCGGCCTGGGCCTGCTGGATGAAGCCCAGCTGGCTGGGGCCGAAGAGGTTCGTGTAGACGAGCCCGGGGTGTTCCTGCTGGATCTGGTCGATGATCGGCCCCCAGTCGCTGGTATCCAGGGGGACGTACCAGGCGGTGGTGGGATCGAGGAAGCGAGCGTGCGGGTCCCGGGAGCGGAGGCACTGGGCGAAGGCGCTGGTCTCCTCGCGGCCGAAGGCGTAGTCGGGCGAGAACACGTAGACGCTCTCGGGGTCCTGGCTCGCGGCCTCCAGACCCATGGCGCAGCCCTCCATGTAGGTGTTGGGCACGATCCCGATCCAGTACGGGTTGCGAAGCCGGGGCGAGGTCTCCAGCTGGTAGTCGTTGCAGCTGACGGCAAAGGTGGGCGTTCGGCCCTGACCGGCGACCGGGCTGGCGGCGGCACAGGCGGCGGAGGTGATGGGGGCGATCAGGCCAACCGCTCGATGGTTGTGGATCAGATCGCGGAAGTTGGCCGCGGCTCGCTGGGGGGAATCGCCGTCGTCTTCGATGGCGGCCTCGATCCGGTAGTGGTCCACGCCCCCGCGGGCGTTCAGCTGGTCCAGGGCAACCTCGACCCCGTGACTGACCGCCTGGCCGTAGGCGGCATCGGGGCCGCTGAGGTCGGTCGACACCCCGAGTTGGCGGGTCCCGACCGTGGTCGGCTGGCTGGGGATGGGGGAGCAGCTGGCCAGCACCGCCAGCACCGCCAGCGTGGTCAGCCTGACGGCCAGCCGGCTACTCGTCCAGCGAGAGGACGGCCATGAAGGCATCCTGGGGGATCTCAACCGAGCCCACCCGCTTCATGCGCCGCTTGCCCTCCTTCTGCCGCTCTAGCAGCTTGCGCTTGCGGGTCACGTCGCCGCCATAGCACTTGGCCAGGACGTCCTTGCGCAGGGCCGGGATGGTCTCCCGGGCGATCACTCGGCCGCCAATCGCTGCCTGCAGGGCGACCTCGAAGAGCTGCCGGGGGATGATCCGGCGCAGGCGTTCCACCAGGCGGCGGCCCTGGGTGGCGGCCCGGTCCCGGTCGACGATCATGGAGAGCGCGTCCACAGTCTGGCCGGCGACCAGGATGTCCAGCTTGACCAGGTCTCCGGGCCGGAACCCGATGAGCTCGTAGTCCATGGAGGCGTAGCCGCGGGACCTGGACTTGAGCGCGTCGTAGAAGTCGTGGACGATCTCGGCCAGGGGCAGCTCGTACTCCAGCGTGACCCGGTCTCCGGCCTGGTGCTCCAGCCGCCGGAAGGTTCCTCGGCGCTCCTGACATAGTTCCATCATGGGGCCCACGTACTCAACCGGCGTCACGATCGAGAGGCGGACGTACGGCTCCTCGATTGCCTCCACGCTCTGCGCCGGGGGCAGCGCGGCTGGGTTGTCGACCTCCACCGTCTGGCCCCCGCGGAGATGGACCAGATAGCCGACCGTGGGCGCCGTGGTGATTAGGTCCAGCCCGAACTCCCGTTCTAGCCGCTCTTGAACGATCTCCATGTGGAGCAGGCCCAGGAACCCGCAGCGGAAGCCGAACCCGAGCGCGGCCGAGTTCTCGGGCTCGAAGACCAGCGAGGCGTCGTTGAGCTGGAGCTTCTGGAGCGAGTCCTTGAGCTCCTGGTAGCGCTCGGAGTCGCTGGGGAAGAGGCCGGCGAAGACCATCGGCTTGACCGACCGGTAGCCGGGCAACGGCTCCGTCACCCCGCCCACGGCATAGGTGACGGTGTCCCCGACCCGGGCCTCAGTCACGTCCTTGATGGCGGCCACCAGGTAGCCCACCTCGCCGGCCGAGAGCTCCTCGGCCGGGACCGGCCGGGGATGGAAGAAGCCGACCTCGTCCACCTCGTAGGTGTGCTCGGTCGCCATCAGCTTGATCCGGGTCCCGGCCCGGACGGCTCCGTCCACCAGCCGCAGGTAGGTGACCACCCCTCGATAGCTGTCGTAGACGGAGTCGAAGATGAGCGCCCGCAGCGGTGCAGCAGGGTCGCCGGAGGGCGGTGGCACCCGCGCCACCAGCGCCTCCAGGATCTCGTCCACCCCCTGCCCGGTCTTGGCCGAGGCGAGCAGGATCTGGTCCCGAGCGATGCCGGTGACCTCGGTGATCTGCTCTGCCACCAGCTCCGGCTGGGCTGCGGCCAGGTCGATCTTGTTGACCACCGGCACGATCTCCAGGCCCGCCTCCACCGCCTGGTAGAGGTTGGCCAGGGTCTGGGCCTCAATTCCCTGGCTGGCGTCGACGACCAGGATCGCTCCCTCGCAGGCGGCCAGAGAGCGGGAGACCTCGTAGGAGAAGTCCACGTGCCCGGGCGTATCGATCAGGTTGAGCTGGTAGGTCAGGCCGTCGCGGGCCCGGTAGGCCATGCGGACCGGCTGCAGCTTGATCGTGATCCCGCGCTCACGCTCCAGGTCCATCTGGTCCAGGACCTGGTCCATCATCTCCCGCGGGCTGAGCGTGCCAGTACGCTCCAGCAGGCGGTCGGCCAGCGTCGACTTACCGTGATCGATATGGGCGACGATGCAGAAGTTCCTGATCGTCGCCTGGGGGGTGGACACGGTTGCCAATCGTAGCCAGGCGGGAGCGCTTCACCCCGTCCTCCGAGCCCGGTGCCGGGCGGGGTTGTGGAGGCGGGACAGTGGGTCGTAAGCGGGACGCCGACGCCGCCGGCGGTGTCCGCTGCGGAGGCCGGCCCTGAGGCGGTCCACGGCAAGAGCGACGAGCGGTGCCCCACCGGCTGCAGCATGAGACGCCCCGGCCGCCGTTGACGTGCGCTCCTGCCCTGCCAGTGCCACTCCTTCCTGCTTCACCGTCCACTGCCACGAATGCTGGTCATGTGGGGACTCCGCAGGCTTCGTCACCTTCGGGACCGTTCCCGCCTGGCGATACCTGACAGCAACAGGTTTCCCAACACACGCAGCACTTCACTGGCCCGGAGGCCGGCGCCTTGCGCCCCGATGCGGGTAGCCTTGGCGATCGCGACACCTTCTTCCCAGGAGCAGCGGACGACGACCCGGACCTTGATCAATCTCGGCTGTCGGACCAACGCGGCCGAGATCGAGGAGCTGGCTGCACTGTTGGCCGATGCTGACGGTTACGTGGTCGTCAACTCCTGCACGGTGACCGAGGCCGCTGACCGCGACACACGGCATGCAGTTGGGCGGGCACGCCGGGAGCATCCCGGAGCGGCCCTGATCCTGATGGGCTGCTACGTCGACGCCCATCCCGGCGACACCCTGGGCGCGGACCTGGTCGTGCCGAACCGGTGGAAGCAAGCCCCCGAGCTGGAGCCGCCACCGCCTCCCGGGACGCGGCGCTCCCGGTACGTGCTCAAGGTGCAGGACGGCTGTGACAACCGCTGCACCTTCTGCATCGTCTGGCAGACGCGCGGCCGTTCGATCTCGCGGGTGCTGCCCTACCTCGAGGCCCGGGCCAGGGCGGCGGCCGAGGCAGGCTACCGGGAGATCGTGCTCACCGGTATCGACCTCGGCTCCTATCGGGGTGGTCTCGCCCCGCTGGTCGGGTGCCTGCTGGCGGCAGCTGACCCGGCCCGGATCCGCCTGTCCTCGATCGACCCCTCCCATATCACCCCGGAGCTGGCGGAGCTGTTCAGCCATCCCCGGCTCTGTCCTCACCTCCATCTGCCCCTGCAGTCCGGCTCGGACAGGGTGCTGGCCCGGATGCGCCGCCGCTACACGGTGGCCACCTTCGACGCGGCGGTGGCCATGGCCCGAGCCGCCTGCCCCGACCTGGCCCTCAGCGGGGACATCATGGTCGGGTTCCCGGGCGAGAGCGATGACGACTTCGCCTGCACGCTGGAGGCGATCGAGCGCGCCGGCTTCATGCGGCTGCACGTCTTCCGGTTCTCGGCTCGACCCCGGACCGCCGCGGCGCGCTACCGGGACCAGGTCCCGGCCGAGGTGGCAAAGGAGCGCTCCCAGCGAGTGATCGATCTCGGGCATCGGCTCCAGACCGCTTACGAGGACCGCTTTCGGGGGCGCACGCTGCACGTGATCTGGGACCGAGTGGTGGGCGACCAGATCCGGGGGCTGACCGAGAATTACCTCCAGGCGGTCGCCCCGGCCCGGGGCCGCTCGCCCGGTCAGCTGGAGGCAGTGGACTGGCCGTGTACGCTGATGGCCCGATGACCCGATTCGAGCGCTGGCTCCAGGACCACGGGGTGTGGGTCGCGGTCCGAACCTACCCGGATGGGATCCGCACCGCTGAAGACGCCGCCCGCTCGATCGGGGTCGAGGTGGGCCAGATCGTGAAGTCGCTGGTCTTCACGGTCGCCGCCCAGCCCACCCTGGTGTTGATGAGCGGTCGCAATCGGCTGGACGTGGACCGTCTGGCGGAGCTGGCGGGCGACCGGGTGGAGCGGGCCGACCCGGAGCTGGTGAGGACCGTCACCGGCTATGCCATTGGCGGGGTCCCTCCCTTCGGCCATCTGAATCGGCTGCCCACCTATATCGACCAGGATCTCTTCAGCTACCCGGTGGTGTGGGCCGCGGCCGGGCGACCGGATGCCGCCTTCCCCATCGAGCCGAAGCGGCTGGCGGAGCTGACCGGGGCCACCCCGGCCGAGCTGCGAGCGCCGTGACCGAGCTTCTGGTACCCTGCCAGCGCTGCCACCGGCAGGTCGCGAGCAGCCGGCTGCGGGACCGGGTCTGCGCCGACTGCCTGGTGGAGGTCGGGCTCGCCGACCTGCGCAAGGAGCTGGGTCGGCTATGGCGCAAGCGGGAGCGCTACAACGCGCATCGGGCCAGCACCGCCTCCATCGACCGACAGATCAAGCGGGTCCAGGCCAAGGTGGCGGAGCGGATCGAGAGCCTGCTGCCCGCCCATCCCGAGGAGTGGGAGTCCCAGTTCGAGGCGACCATGGAGCGGGCCCGGGCCGACCGGTACGACCTGCGCGCGCTGCGCTGATATGGCACCCCCTGGCCCCGGCCTCCTACCGTTCCGCCACCTGTACGTCCACATTCCGTTCTGCCGGCACAAGTGCGGCTACTGCGACTTCAACGCTTACGCGGGGATGGAGGGACTAATGCCGGCGTACGAGGCAGCCCTGGAGCAGGAACTGGAGCAGGCTCGCCGCCGCTGGCCCTTTGCCCCTCTGCACACCGTCTACATCGGCGGCGGCACGCCGAGCTTGTATCCGCCGCCGCTGGCCGCCCGACTGCTCGGCCACCTGGCTCGCACCTTCGAGCTCGAGCCCGGGGCCGAGGTCACGCTGGAGGCCAACCCGGCCTCCACAGATCCGGAGCGGCTACAGACCTGGCGAGCCGGCGGGGTCAACCGCCTCAGCCTGGGCGTGCAAGGCTTCGACCGCCGCGCGCTGGGGGTACTGGAACGTCGCACCGACGGCGAGCTGGCGGTCACGGCGCTGGCCATGGCGCGTGCTGCTGGTTTCGACGACGTCAACCTGGACCTGATCTACGGGGTGCCCTTCCAGGACATCCGTTCTTGGGAGGAGACCATGCACCGAGCCCTGGCGCTGGGCCCCGAGCACCTTTCCTGCTACTGCCTCACGTTCGAGCCCCGGACCCTGCTCTGGCGCCGTCTCCAGCAGGGACGCCTGCCCGAGGTCACGTCCGACCAACAGTGGGAACTGCTGGAGGTCACCTGCCGTCTGCTGGCGGACGCCGGCTACGAGCGGTACGAGGTCTCCAACTGGGCTCGGATGGGCCACCGCTCCCGCCACAACCTCGCCTACTGGGAGTGCCGTCCGGTCTACGGGGCCGGGGCGGGTGCCCACAGCTATGCCACCGACGGGGAACGGGCCTGGCGATGGTGGAACGTGGCCCGGCCGCGCGAGTACCTGGCCGCGGTCGCGTCCGGTGACCCTGAGGACGGGGGCGAGGTGCTGGAGCCCGAGCAGGCCCGTGCGGAGCGAGTGATGCTGGGACTGCGCTGTGCCTCCGGGGTGGAGGCGCCGGCTGGTTTCGAACGGCGGTTGGAGGAGCTGGCGGGGTCAGGCCTGGTGGTGCGGAAAGGGCAGCGCTGGGCTCCCACTCGCCGGGGCCTGGACCTCCACAACCAGATCGCCCTGGCGGTGCTGTGAGAAAGCCGGGGTCAGGAAGGCGATAGAGACCCAACATGGACGCAGCGTGACCGTGGGGCCGGCGCCCCGCTCCTTGTCTGTTGGTAAACGGAGCGGAACGGAGGGTAATAGATAGCTTCTGCATCATCACGCTGCCGTGATTGGATCGCTGAACCTGAAACAGTGGAGCCAGGTTCGAGGCCCCAGTGACTCCTATCGAGGGCAAGTGAAGCTCCCGGTCCATGCCGGTGGGTGGGCTGCCTCATCCTGGGAGGGCGCCCGCGCGGGCGTCCGCTGCATGGTGGGGGCCATCCGATTCAGGATTGGGGCCGGTGAACGGCGGCAGCGCGTCTAGGAGCAGCGGAACCGATCGGCAGGGAGAAGATCATCAGGGGGCAGGTAGATCGCGTCCCGGAACAGCACCAGCAGCTCAACCTCTCCCAGGCTCTGGGCCGTGGAAGGCCTGGTAGCGCGCCCGCGACTCCTTGGTGATCTCGCACAGCGCGCTCTTCGAGAGCTGGCCCAACCCCGCCTCCTCGATCAGGCTCTCGATGTCGCGGTCCGACAGCCCTCGTACCCAGCCCCCGATGCGGCTTTCAGCTAGAAGCCCCCGCCGAGGCCAACCGGCCAGCGCTACACTGGCACTCGGGTAAGGAGAGTGCCAAACGCAGAGCTGCACCCCCGCAAGCAGGCGGTCCTGAAGGCCGTGGTCACCGAGTTCACAGTCACGGCAGTGCCGGTGGGCTCTCAGCAGCTGGCCACGAGGCACTTCGTGAACCTGAGCCCGGCCACGATCCGCAACGAGCTGTCCGAGCTGGGCGAGCTCGGGTATCTGGTCCAGCCCCACACCTCGGCCGGTCGGGTGCCCACCGATCGAGGCTATCGCTACTTCGTCGATTTCCTGATGGAGGTGGAGCCGGTGCCGCGCCCGATCGACTCCTACGTCCGGGAGCAGCTGGCGGCAGCACCGCCCGAGGTGCCCGCCCTGGTCGAGCGAGTGGCCACCGTCCTGGCCCAGGTTACCCGCAACGCGGCCGTCGCCAGCACACCGCACGGCTCCCGACCCCGGATCAAGCATCTGGACCTGGTCTCGCTGGAGGGCGCCGAGATTCTCATCGTGCTGCTGGTGGAGGGGAACCTGCTGCGACAGTCGGTGGTCGAGCTCTCCCGGCCGGTGACCCAGGCCGAGTTGACCCGGCTGGCCAACAAGCTCAACCGGCGTCTGGCCGGCCGGGAGCGAGAGGAGCTGCGGCGTCGTCAGGCCGCCCTCGGCCCCGACCTGGAGACGGAGGTGCTGGGACACCTGGATCGGATGCTGGACCGGTTCGAGCGTGGCGGGGAGTCACTCGCCCTCCACGACGGCGTCCGCAACCTCCTCCGGCAACCCGAGTTCGCCGAGGCTGCGCGCCTCCACGAGGTCCTGGAAGTGCTGGAGGAGAGCCGTCATTTGGCCAGCCTGCTCCAGGACCTGGTTGCGGACTCCGACCTGGAGATCGTGATCGGGTCCGAGAACCAGACCAGCCAGCTGCGCTCGTGCACGCTGGTGCTGACCACCTATGGGCCCACCCGGCAGCTGCGCGGGGTCCTCGGGGTAGTCGGGCCGACCAGAATGGACTATGGGCAGGTGGTCGCTCGCCTTCGCACCGTGGCCCACCGGGCCAGCGAGCGCATGGCCGAGGCCTGCGCGTAGGCGATCGGGCAACTTCTCGACATTGGGGGTTCGCGTTTGAGCAAGCGACGGCGCGCGGTATCTACACATGCGATGCCGAGCAAGCGGAAGACCGACGACCAGGAGGCAGCAATCGGGGCCGAGCGGGAGGGGAGGCCCAAGGACGCCCAGGCCGCCGCGCCCGAAACGCGGCCGGCCACCAACGGCGAGGCCGGCGGGGCGGCCCAGACCCCCGAGACGCCAGCGGAGTCCAGTGCTGCGGAGCCGGCGGTGGGCCAGCCTGCCGAAGGGATCGAGGAGCTGAGCTCCCAGCTGCAGGAGCTGTCGTCACAGCTGGAGGAGGCGAACGCCAGCCGGCTCCGGTTGGCGGCCGACTTCGACAACTTCAAGAAGCGGGCCCGGCAGGAGCAGCTGGAGACCATGAAGTTCGCCGCCGCGACCGTGGCGGAGAAGCTGCTGGGCGTGCTGGACAACGCCGATCTCGCCCTGGCCCAGGTGCCCGAGGGCACCGACGAGACCTGGCTCAAGGGCATCAAGCTGATCTTCCAGCGGTTGGAAGAGGTGTTGAACGAGGTCGGGGTCCAGAGGATCGAATCGGTGGGGGTGCCATTCGACCCCAAGCTGCACGAGGCGATCGGGTCCGAGCCCTCGGGCGAGTACCCGGAGGATACGGTGGTGGTCGAGCTGCGGCCCGGCTACCGGATGCACGAGCGGGTGCTGCGGCCGGCCCTGGTGAAGGTGGCGCGGCCGCCGGCCTGAGCGAGGGACGGTGGCGGTCAAGCGCGACTACTACGAGGTCCTCGGCGTCCGGCGGGATGCCAGCCAGGACGAGCTCAAGCGTGCCTTCCGCCACCTGGCGATGCAGCACCATCCCGATCGCAACCCAGACGACCCCCAGGCCACGGAGCGCTTCAAGGAGATCAACGAGGCCTACGCCGTCCTCTCCGACCCGGAGAAGCGGCGCAGCTATGACATGTTCGGCCATGCCGGCGTCGCGGCCGGGGCTGGGCCTGGCGGCTTTAGCGGCTTCGAGGGCTTCGGCTTCGGAGACATCTTCGAGACGTTCTTCGGCGGCGGCTTCGGCCCTCGCCCGAGCCGGCGCCAGACCCGCGGGGACGACCTCCGCTACGACCTCACCATCAGCTTCGAGGAGGCCTACCGGGGGACGGAACGGGAGATCGAGATCCCACGATTGGTCACCTGCGAGCGCTGCTCGGGGAGCGGGGCCGAGCCCGGGACGGGGCTCGAGACCTGCTCGACCTGTGGCGGTACCGGGCAGGTGCGCCGCCAGTCGCAGTCGATCTTCGGCTCGGTGGTCAACATCCAGACCTGCCCGACCTGCCAGGGGGCGGGGCGGGTGCTCCAGCATCCCTGCCGCGATTGCCATGGTCAGGGTCGCCGGGAGCGGCGGCAGCGGTTGCAGGTGACCATCCCGCCCGGGGTGGACACCGGCACCCAGATCCGGCTCGCCGGCGAGGGCGAGGCCGGGTTCCGCGGGGGCCCCGGCGGCGACCTGTTCATCGTGATCCGGGTGAAGCCGCATCCGGTTCTGCGTCGGGAGGACCAGGACGTCTTCTACGAACTGCGGATCAACATGATCCAGGCTGCCCTGGGCGATCGCATCGAGGTCCCGACGGTGGACGGGCCGGTGGAGATCGCGATCCCGCCCGGCACCCAGTACGGCCAGACATTCAGGTTGCCAGGCCGGGGCATGCCCTCCGTTCGGGGCGGGCGGCGAGGAGACCAGTTCGTGGTCGTCCAGGTCGTGGTGCCGAGGAATTTGACCCCGGAGCAACAGGAGCTGTTGCGGCGGGTGGGGGGGCTGACCGGGCAGCCGGAGAAGGTGTCCAAGGGCTTCTTTGAGCGACTCAAAGAAGCGATCAACCTGGACTGAGCGACCCCCGCTCGTGCCACCACCCTGCCAATCGGGTGGCGCGGCCTCAGAAGGCTCTGGAAGCGGAGAACCCAGACCGCCGTGCGGGTTCCCGGGCGACTGAGCTCGGGGGTCGGTAACTGTTGGCGTTTGAACCTATGGTAGTATGTAGGGGTGAACGTGAAGGACTGGACGCGGCAGCAGGGCGTTCATCCCATGACTGCCTACCGCTGGTTCCGGGAAGGCAAACTCCCAGTTCCCGCGCGCCGCGCCGGCCGGCTGATCCCGGTGGACCAGCCACCGGTCAGTGCCGTTCCGGGGGGTACGGCCGTGGATGCCCGCGTGTCCTCCGCCGACCAGAGGTCTGACCTGGACCTAGAGGTCGCCCGGGTGACCGCATGGGCAGCAGCCGAGGGACTTCCAGTGGGCCGCGTGGTGACCGAAGTCGGCTCCGCACTGAACGGCAAGCGCCGCAAGTTCTTGGCCCTCCTTCGGGACAATTCGGCGACCACGATCGGAGTGGAGCACCGCGACCGGTTCGCCCACTTGGGTGCGGAGTAGGTTGAGGCTGCGCTGGCGGCACAGGGCCGCCGGTTGCTGGTTGTGGATCCATCGGAGGTGGATGACGACCTGGTCCGGGACGTGACCGAGATCCCAACCAGCCTCTGGGCTCGCCTCTCCGGACGGCGAGCGGCTGCCAACCGAGCGGCCAAGGCCATCGCGGTGGCCACCAGGGAGAACCCGTGATGCTGCAGCAGGCGGGGTCCCCACGAAGTCCGCTTCGTGGGGTGCCCCAGGCCTACCGGTACGCGCTCGATCCCACCCCGGCCCAAGAGCGGAGGCTCCGCTCCCATGCCGGAGCGGCGCGCTACGCCTGGAACTGGGGTCTGGCCCGGGTCTGGGCACACGGCGATGAAGCAGGAGGGGACCCCACGAAGCAGGCTTCGTGGGGACCCCAAGCAGGAATCCGGCGCCGCGCAAGCGGGTAAGACCGGGACCGCCACCGGGCAACCGGTGACTGCGGGCCGGATGACTCATGCTCACTGACCCGCAACGGCAGGTGCTCCGAGCCGGTCCCTCGCTCGACGACGGGGCGGTGCCATCTCCTCATTC
>CADDZO010000024.1 GCA_902812395.1 bacterium
TAATGCTCACTGATCCGCAACGGTCTGTCTCCCGCCGGATCCATCTCCTCTCGGGCAAGGCCGGAGCAGGCGGGCTCTGTCTGCTGGGTGGCCCGAAGGTCCCTCCCGCGGGGCCGTCCAGGTGCGACTCAGCTTTCGGCTGGCCGGGCGCCGGCCATGGCACGCACGATCCAGCGAGCTTCGTACGGCATGAGCTGGACCGGCTGTCTTCCCTGCAGCACCGTCGAGTTGAGATCCAGCTCGACCGATTCACCGCTCACGTTGTGGAGGCAGACGGCCCGTTCGCTGCCATCGGGGGCGTCGCGGACCAGAGCGAAGACGCGCCGGTCCAGCGCCAGGACGCGCCACGGCCCAGCGGGATGGAAGGCAGGGGAGCGGCGTCGCGCCCGTAGCCGGGCGCCCAACCAGGCCAGCACCCGCGAGCGAGAGGTGCTCGGGTCGCCCAGCTCCCGTTCCAGGACCGCGCGCACCAGCTTCTCCCGGTTGACCCGCCGGGGGATGCCGCTCCGTGCTGCCCCCTCGGGGTCGCCGCGCGAGCCGAGCAGGGAGTGGAAGTAGAGGGCGGGCACGCCCGGCATCGCGAGCATGATCGCGTGGGCGAGCTCGAAACGACGCAGGCCGGGTTCGACACCGCCGTCCGTGGGGTCGGTGAGTGCGTCCAGGTAATTGACATTGAGCTCGTAGGCGCTGCGGCCACCTCCGGGATCCTGCTTCTCGGAGATCATGGCGCCGCGGCCAACGGCCACCTGCACCAGCGTGTCGACGTCGGCGTCGGAGAGGATGCCGCGAACCGGGTTGAGGCCGATCCCATCGTGGGAGGCGAGGAAGTTCAAGAAGGCGGTCTCGGCCGAAGGCGTCCGCACGGTTGCCGCCCACTCGGTGAGGGTAGCGGCGTTGCCGGTGACCAGAGCGTGGAGGACCAGCGGGGGCAATGCGAAGTTGTAGACCAGCTGCGCCTCGGCGTGGCCGTCACCGAAGTAGGAGACGTTGTCGCGATGAGGGACGTTGGTCTCGGTCACCAGGAGCACGTGGGGAGCGACCCGGTCCAGGACGGCCCGTAGGAGCCTGATGGTCGCGTGCGTCTCGGGCAGGTGGATGCACGGGGTGCCGATTCGCTTCCACAGGTAGGCCGCGGCGTCGAGCCGGATCCAGGAGGCTCCCCGCTCCACGTAGAGGAGGAGTGCTTCGATCAGGGCCAGCAGCACCTCCGGCTGGGCCAGGTTCAGGTCCACCTGGTCGGCGCTGAAGGTGGTCCAGATTCGCCTCAGGCGGCCCCTGCTGGAGAACGTGGTCAGCAGCGGAGTGGCCCGCGGGCGCACGACCTGGCTCAGATCCGGATCACCCTCGACTGCGATGAACCAGTCGCGCCGGGCTGGATCCCCGGCCAGGTAGCCCTGGAACCACTGGCTCTGCGCGGAGACGTGGTTGAAGACCGCGTCCAACATCAGCTCGAACCGGCCAGCCAGCGCCTCTACGTCGGCCCAGCTGCCGAGACGCGGATCCACCGCGTACAGGTCGCTGATGGCGAACCCATCGTCCGAGGTGGAGGGGAAGAGGGGGAGGACGTGCACCCCGCTCACCATCGTCCTGAGTCGCTCCTCCAGGAAGGCGGTCAGCGTCCGCAGCGGTGGCTGGCCGCGTTCGGTGAGCTGATCGGGGTAGGCGATCAGGAGGGCGTCGCGGTGGCTCGGCACCCGACGGGATGCGGAAGTCCGCCGGCGACCCCGGATGAGCTCCAGCAGCCTGGCCGCCACCGGTACTGCCCGCTTGCCGTAGAGAATGGCCAGGAGCCTCTCCAGGTCCGCCACCCCGTCACCCGGGAGGCCGGCATGCTGGATCATGCCCCGAGCCACCCCGGGCACGATGAGCAGGCCGGCACCGCCGAGTATCCGTGGTCGGGAGGGCAGGAGCAGCCAACCAAACCGCTGGCGGGCCGGCGCTGGCAAGCCGGGCCAGCACGCCATTCGCGCCCGACCTGGGCAGGCGCCGCTTGCCCATGGTGGCCTTCGATGGAAGCATTCATCGGAACGGCACCGGTGAGCGTGCTCCGCAGCGTAGCGGCTCGAGCCGATGCCGTACCGGGGCCTCTTCGCGGGCAGGTGCTGGGTCGACTGGCCACCCCTGGCTCGTCGGTCTCCTGACCCGCTGGATCAGCCGGCAATGCGGGCCGCGTTGCCGCCCAAGATCGCGTCACGCTCGCTGGGGGAGAGATTGGGAAGGTGATGCTCTATCAGCCGCAACGTGCCCTCGTAGCCGGGCTCAGGAACACAGAAGGGGAAGTCGCTCCCCCAGATGAGGCGCTCGGCCCCGAATGCCCGGTAGAGGCGGGTTACGGCCGCCCCCAGCCCCGGGTGCGGGTAGGGCTCGTCGGTGAAGGTCGCGTGGCCACAGAGGGCGACGTGAACGTTTGGATGCCGGGCCAGCTCTAGGACCGTCGTCAGCGACTCCGGCGACGCCGGCACCACGGGTCGACCGAAGCGGTCGCTCCGGGCGCGGGTCATGGGGAAGCCGAGGTGGTCCAGGACCACCGTCAGCCGCAAGCGCCCCAGCACGGCATCGAGTAGCACCAGCTGGCCGGGCGGGCCGAAGAACCAGAGGGGCAGCCCGCGCTCGGCCATTTCGCCCAGGACCGGGAGTGCAGGGACCTGGTCGGGGTCACTCCCGGGCAGGCCGAGCCAGTGCAGCCGGATCCCACGCGGGCGCAGGGTGTCGGCCTTGTGGGCCAGCTGCGCGAGTGCGGTGGGGCTGCGGGGATCCAGGGTCGGGACGGCCCAGAAGCGGTCTGGCCGCGCCCGCACGCACTCGGAGAGGTACTCGTCGTCAGGCGAGATCGCGATCAGCAGGGCGACATCCACCTGCTGCCGATCCATCGCCGCCAGCAGATCCTCGGCGCAGGCCTCCCGACCGACCGGGTAGATCTCGCTCACAGGCCGCGGATACCGGGCCGAGAAGCGCCGGAAGACGTGAGCGTGAGCGTCGATCCGCGGTTGCCGATGCACGCCCTCTCTCGATTGTCCTACGACCGGCGCCAGGGTGCTCGCTACCAGGGTGCCGACCGAGGGCGTGCTGGCGCCGGCTTCAGGTCGCGACCGGCTGATTGCTTGCCGTCACGGAGTCACGGTGGGACAGCCGGGTTCCCGGACCTGGTGGAGGTGCGGGTCCAAGCGTGCCGCACCTGATCGGGGTCCCACGTAGCCGCGGAGCGACTCCCGGCCTCCCAGGGCGCGATCCGCAGCCAGATGGGTCAGCCCTTGCCAGGGGCTGGGCCCCACCTGCGGCAATTCCAACTCACAGCGGCGCGCGCCCCTCGACCCGATCCAGGAAGCGGTTGACGATGCTCATGAACCTCTCCGGTTGCTCGGCGAAGCAGAGATGAGAGGCGTCCTCGACCACCGCCAGCTCGGACCCGCGGATCCGGCGGTGCATCTCCTCCAGGTGCTCCGGCCGGCATTCATCGTGACGACCGCCCACCAGGAGGGTGGGCGCCTCGATCTCCCCGAGCCGCTCGGTCACATCCCAGTCCTTCAGGGTGCCGACGACGGTGAATTCACTGGGACCGTTCATGTGGATGTATACGGCCATTCCGGCTTCCGCGAACGACTGCTCCAGACTCTCGGGCCAGGGATCGAGGCGGCACACGTGGCGGCGGTAGAAGTGAAGGATGGCCGCCTGATATTCGGGGCAACTGACGAACCCGTGCTGCTCATGCCATCGAATGGTCTCTTGCACGGGTTCGGGGAGCTGGGCCACGAGTTCCGCGCACTCGCGGATCCAGCGGGGGATGCTGGCCGGGCTGCCGCAGAGGATCAGGCTGTCCAGGAACGGGCGGCGGTCCAACACGTACTGCATCGCCAGCATGCCGCCCCACGAGCTGCCGAACAGGTGCAAGCGATCCAAGCTCAGGCTTGCCCGCACCCGGACCAGCTCCTCGACAAAACGTTCGACCGTCCACAGCCCCGGGTCCTGGGGACGATCTGAGCGCCCACAGCCGAGCTGGTCGTAGAAGATCACACGGCGGCGTGCGGCCAGTTGCTCCAGCGGCTGCAGGTAGTAGTGCGTGAAGCCGGGGCCGCCGTGGAGGCAGAGCAGTGGCACCCCACCCTGGCCGATCGACCGGTACCAGATCCGTCCCCCGGGGACTTCGATGTATCCCTCATCCTCCTCCATGAACGAACCTCCTCCTGGCCAAGTTGGAGCACCGAGGCCGGGCATCAATTCTCCCGGCAGAGTCGCGACCGGCTGGTCGCCACGTGCTCCACAGCCTGCGGCTGGCGACGAGCTCCCTCGGCTGCCCGAAAGGCTACGGCCCAAACTGGTATCTGGTCGGGCGGGGCGGATTCGAACCGCCGATCTCCTGGTCCCAAACCAGGCGCTCTCCCGGACTGAGCCACCGCCCGCCGACCGCTCCGGCCCTCCGGCCAACCGTGGACCTGTGGCTAGTGAGGATACCCCGGCCTACTACCCGATCACCCACCGCCGACCCGGTGTCTCCACGCGAGCACCGCCGCCCAGGTGGTGATGGCAAGCGTTGCCGCGCTCGCCATCACTACCGGCAATAGCCCGCCGCTTCGCACACCGGCAGCGACCAGCGGCAGAGCCGCCAGCCCAGCCCCCACCAGCAGCAGGAGGCCGAGGCCGAGCCCGCGGGCGGCGTGCACCGGCAGCTCCGCGCGCCGACGCGCGTCGAGCGACCAGGTGACCAGCTCGCCCACACCAAGGACTGCGGCCGCCATGAGCAGAGCGTGAGGCTCGATCGGCCCTCCCCCTAGCTCCAGCCAGCCGACGTACTCGGCCGCCAACAACGCCTGGGCCCACGGAATCAGCCGGGGGCGGCCGGTTAGCGCCACCATGATGAGCACGAAGGCGCCCACGCCCGTGCCCACCAGCAAGCCTGACGGCCGGGAGGCGGTCAACCCGAGGCCGAGGGCGAGGCCGAGGGCCAGCGCCAACGCCAGCCCGCCCAAGCCTAGACGCGCACGGCCGGTCCGGAGCGGCGAAAGCGTGCGAGCTCCTCCAAGGCGACCGCCAGCGGCTCGTCCTCCCATCTCGCCACCGGCACCCCGACCCGGGCGAGACGGTGCCGAAGGACATCGCGCTCTAGCCTCCAGATCCGGAAGGCGAGTACAGCTGCTGGCCTGGACGGCGGAAAGATGAAGCGCTCCGCCGGGATCTCGATGATGGCGAGATCGAAGCCACGCCTGCGCAGATCGAACATGGCCGCCACCGTCCGCTGGTCGAGGAGTGGACTGAGCGCGATCACCAGAGCTCGAGGGGGCAGGGTCCGAGGCGGGATCACGTCCACTCCCTTCCACGCATAGCTGAGTGCACTCTGGGTGTCGAGCAGGGCCTCGACCAGCTGGTACTGCTGGATGCTTCCGGCCGCGGGAACCAGCCAGCGCAGGATGCCGCCAAAGGAAACCAGCCCGACCCGGTCCCGGCGGGCCAGATAGTGACGGGCCAGACTGGTTGCGGCCCGAACCGCCACCTGCAAGGTGCGCTCGTTCCCGCCGACGTCGCCGAAGGAGTCGAGGAAGATCACGATGTCGGCGTTGCGTTCCGGGTGGAGCTGGTTCACGAACAGCTCTCGCCGGCGAGCACTGAGCCGCCAGTTGATGCGACGGATCCGGTCTCCGGGCTGGAACTCGCGCACGTCCGCGAACTCGATGCCGTCCCCCAGGGCCCTCGCCACTTCGTTGCCGCTGAAGACCTGGGTCTCGGCCGGCCGCAGCGCCCGCAGCAGCTGCTCCTCACTCGGATAGACCCGCGCCAACAGGTCGCACTCGAGCTCGGAGCGGTGGACGAAAAACCCGAGCCGGTCGCGCGAACGGACCTCGACGTGTCGGACCGCGACCACGCCCCAGGTCTTGGCCACCAGGTGCAACACCAGCTCTCGCCGTTCCCCTGCTTTCAAGCGCCATGCGGCGGGCAGATCCTCGCGAGGCTGGACCGCTTGGGGCAGGGCTACCTCGACCTCCAGCCAGGGCACCTCCGACCTCGCCTCCACCACCAGCTCCAGGCGGAGTTCGTCGCCCTCCACCACCTGGCTCGGAGCCAGGGTCGCGGTTACCTCGAGCTCCGGTGGCCGCGTCAGTGTGAGGGCGATCAACACCGCGGCCAAAAATGCAACCCCGAGCGCCGCCGGCTCGGGGCGGCCGACGGCCAGTGCCGCCAGCAATCCCAGCCCTCCAAGCGCCACGTAGCCGGCCAGCCGCTCCGACGCCGTCACGACACAGGCTCAGTGGCTGGGGTCGGCACCGACTCGAGCACTTCCCGAACCACGTCCTCGCCGCGGATCCGGCGCACCCAGAGCTCCGGCTTGAGCGTCAGCCGGTGGCCGAGCGCCGGGACCGCCACGGCCTTCACGTCCTCGGGGGTGACGAAGTCACGGCCGGCCAGGGCCGCCCGCGCCCGGGACAGCTTGAATAGGGCCAGGCTACCCCGCGGACTGGCTCCGATCCGGACCTGGGGGCTGACGCGGGTCGCAGCCACCAGATCCACCATGTAATGGCCGACGCTGTCGGACACGTGGACCTGCTCCAGCGCCGCCTGCATCCTGATCAGAGTGGAGGTGTCCACGACCGGCGCCAGCTGAACGTGATCCGACTCTCGCTCCGCGCGGCGTCGGAGCACCTGCCACTCCTGGTCACGGTCCGGATAACCGACCTCCACTCGAACCAGGAAGCGGTCGAGCTGTGCCTCTGGCAGCGGGTACGTGCCCTCGTACTCGATCGGATTCTGGGTGGCCACCACCCAGAAGGGGGGTTCGAGCGGGTAGGTCCGGCCTTCCACCGTGACCTGCCGTTCCTGCATCGCCTCCAAGAGCGCGGCTTGCGTCTTGGCCGGTGCCCGATTGATCTCGTCCCCAAGCAGCAAGTTGGTGAATACGGGCCCGGCACGGAACTCGAAGCCGCCGCTCCGTTGGTCGAAGACAAAGAAGCCTGTGACGTCGCTGGGCATGAGATCGGGAGTGAACTGGATCCGGCGGAAGTCGAGGGAGGTGACCTGGGCGAAGCAGCGCGCCATCAAGGTCTTGGCCAGGCCGGGCACGTCCTCGATCAGGACATGGCCGTCGGCCAGCAAAGCCATCAGCAGCAGTTCAAGGACGTTGCGCTTGCCCACGATCACCCGCTCGATCTCGTCCAGCAGCCGGTGGCTCAGACGACCGACCTCGGCCAGGGATATCCGGGACTCGCTCACAGGCGCTCCAAGGCGTCCAGGATCGTGCCCAGCCGGGCCAGCTCCACGCCCTTGGCCTCGCGGTCCGGTTCCTGGGTCGGTGCCAGGAGGATAGAGAAGGCTTCCTGGCCGAGCGCCGAGCGGGCAGCCTCTGGATTCGACCGGGGATCCAGGTTGCGGCGGTTCAATCGGTCCAGCGCAATCTCGGCCAGCTCTCCTCGCAGCCGGTGGTAGAAGTCGGTTGCGCTCGAGCTCGAGAAGAGAACCTGGGCCTCCAGCTCGCGCAGCCGAGGCAGCGGCTCGGCCGGCGCCGGCCGGCGCCGGCCGGCCTCAGGTCGTGGTGGAGAAGCGCGTCGTACCAGTCGGGCCAGCAGCCAAACCCAGCACGATGCGATCGCCGTCACCCACATTCGCAGGGCCTCCGGCTCGGCGGCAGCCAGCGGATGCTGACGCAGGGCCAACAGCGCGGCTACCAACGCGAGCGTGCAGGTGACGGCGACTGCAGCCGGGGCCGGCAAGACGCCGACGAATGCCGGCGGCGCCTTCGCGCGCCAGCTCACGCTGCGGCAGCCTCCCGGAGCTGGCCCCTGATCGCGTACAGAGCATCCAGAGCTTGCTGCCGCATGACCTCGTCGACCATGTGCTGGCTGAAGCGGGCAACCTCGAAGAGGTCGGTCAGCTGGCTTGCCTCGTGCGACCCAATCGGGGCCGAGCACAACACCCGCTCCAGGTACTCGAGCGGCGTTTCCGAGGACCGCCGCTGCCAGCCCTGCCGGGCCAAGGCACGCTCCATGACGGCGTAGGCGCGGACCACCGCCCGGCGAGGGTCCGACTCGCCAGCCAACCTCTCCAGGCCTTCCTCCACCGCCTCGGCGACGGCTCGCTCTACCGACGGCCGGCTCGGCGCCTGCCGGTGCCGGATCAACCACCAGGCCGCTACGAGGACAAGGGAAGCCGCCAGCGCGATCGCTGCCGTCGCCAGGGCGACCTCGCCGGTTCCAGCGCCACCGGTGGGACCGGTCGCCGGCACTGCTAGAGGAGATGAGCCTGCCCCGGCAGGGGCACTGCCCCGCCGCCGCCCGGGGGCAGCATGAATGAGAACCACCAGCCCCGCTGCCAGGGCAGCCAGGGGGCCGACTGCGAGCAGCCGCACCCACCAGGGGGTGGCGGGGGTCTCCATGACCGGCTCCCAATCCGGCTTCCGTCGTCGCTGGGGCCACAGCACGTAGACCAACACCGCACCGACCACCAGGGCCACCCCCATGCCGAGATAGAGCGCGGTGTCCACCACCAGCCCGGCGATCTCAGACGAAGGTCCCGACCAGGTCAGCAACGCGGAGCCACCCCGGGCCGTGCTACCGATCCCGGTGAGACCGCCGACCACAGCCAGGGCCGCCATCATGGCCGCCGCTCGCGGAGCCCATCTTGGGCCAGTCAGGTTCGTCACTGGGCCATCACCGTCTGGGCTTGTCTGCGTAGGGCCCATCAGCCGCCTCGATCGGCGGCAGCTCGGCGAGACCCATCGCCGGACCAGGGGTCCTAATCAGGTTAGCGCCTACGCCGCTCGGCGTGGCTCACTAGGCTGATCGCGATCCTGCCGCCACCGGCGGCCATTTGCAGCGAGGCACCAGGCCCGAGGCGAGCCGGCTGGGGTGCCGATGGAGAACCACGGGCCGTGAACAACGCGGCCGGCCGGAGAACGGCTCCTTCTGCCAGGGCAGGACACCACAGATGGTTCGGGTGGGGGGCCCCGGGGCTCAGTACCCGGCACCGCAGCCGTCGAGGGCCAGGAGGGGATCCTCGCCCAGGCCCGACCCCGATTGCAGAAGGCCGCCGTGTCAGCGACGCGATAGAATACGATATATCGCGTAGCATCTCGATAGCTGAATCGTGGAGGCCATCAGAAGTGGAAGGACCATCGCAGGGCTGGGATTGGGCCGGGCCGCCGTGGCGCCCCACAGGGCTCCGCGGGCGGATGCGGATGGGGGGGATCGGTGCTTGGGGAGCCGGCCCGAGGTGGCGCATACGGCACGGCTTGGGGGGCCCGTGGGGCCCGGTCGCACGGGCCCGGCGCGGCGACGTGCCGGCAGCAGTGCTGATCCTCCTCTCCGACCGCCCCATGCACGGCTACCAGGTGATCCAGGAGCTGGAGAACCGAAGCGGGGGCGCCTGGCGAGTCAGCCCGGGCTCCGTCTACCCCACCTTGCAGTTCCTCGAAGAGGAGGGGCTAATCAGCGGGCAGGAGGTGGAGGGGCGCCGGGTCTATTCGCTCACCGAGGCGGGACGGGCTCGCGTCGATGCCATCCGTCAGGCCGGCCAGCCGGCCCCATGGGAGGAAGTGGCCGCCGAGGGCGACCAGCCACTCGGCATCCTGCGCCGGGCAGCGTTCCAGCTGGTTGCAGCCGCCATGCAGGTCAGCCAAGCCGGATCCAGGGATCAGGTGGATCGCGCCGTTGCGATCCTGGACGAGGCTCGCCGCAAGCTCTACGCAATCCTGGCCGAGGACACTGCCAGCTGACTGGCACGCCATATCACGGTCTCCCCGGAGCGGGCTCGTCCCTGCTCCGGGGGGGCCCGGCCTCGAGGTCGACCGAGACGGCCCGCATCCAGCCGCCTTCAGACCAGATCACATCTCACCAGGTCTACCGAGACCCCTACCACCGGCACTTGCGGCCGTTCGCCCCAAGGCTTGCCTAGCCTGAGTGCGGTCTGCCGGCGCACTGACGAGCCACGCATTGCTGTGGACACGGTTGCCGCTGGCTCGCCAGGGCCAACAGAGGAATACCGTCCATATCGATTGGCCGTTTGTCTTGGCGGCGGTTGATCTCGTCGGTGACCCCCCGGTCCGGCCTCAAGTTGACAGCATCGCTACGTCTGGGCTTTAACCATTAGTCAGAAGGACACCTTGGATGCCTGCATTGCCGTCTCGCGAATGGGTATAGGCATCTGTCCGCGCAGTTCGATCGGCACGCTGTGCATGCGCGCGGTCATTCCAAAGTTCATGACTGTCGAGTCAAGTACGCGCAGCATCCCGTGAAGCTCGATAAGCCTGTGCATTATTGGAGCGTTCGCCGCTTCAATCTGCCTGACAGCTAACGTTAGTTGGGCAAGCGATCGTGCCAAATTGTCCGCAATTTGGGGTGCGATGTTACAAACCTTGCTTTCACCGGCGAGTGCTCCCTAACTTAGTCGCTCGATAATGTCCAGTGCCTCCTCAGGGGGTGCTTCTGGCAATGGGAGTTGTGTCCCAGATTGCGATAGGTACAACCGCGACCGCAACCACGATCAGGTAGAGGCCGCGATGCTTGGCGAGCCAATGGAGCCCGGGGGAGATCTAATCTCCCTTCGCTATCGAGCCACCCCACTCAGCGAACTTAGCGACCAACCGACCTGGAGCCTGAACCAAGAGGATCATGGCTGGATCGTAGCCGCAGACACGGCGAGGCGTCGGTTAGTCCCTAGAGTCGACGGGTTGTGGGCGAACAGAGTGCCCCACGGCCCCTTGCGGTTTCCTAGATGCGGTGGTATGCCCTACGATGGTTCGGAATCTCTAAGCGCTTCCTCCCGAGAGGGGTAAGGATGGGAACCGAAACTGGGGTAACTGGAGACTTTTGCACTGTTCCCGAGCTGCCGGGTTATGTAGGGGGAGAGCGATGGGCTGAGCCCTACCCAGGTAGAGAAAGTGCCCCTCGATGCGAGATACTCGGTGGCTGCCAAACGGCCGATATCGGCACTCAGAGAGGCGCCTTCCTCATTCGAGCACTGCTCCTGGCGGTGCTGCCTCGCCGCCGCTGGACAGTGGCGGCAGCCATTGCCTGGTGCGGCCGAAGGCCACGACACCTGGCCCACAGCCCCACAACGTAGCTTGCTACGGGTAGACGTCTGTCAGCCAGGTCACAGACGCGCCTCGTCGAGTACGATCGTTCTGCCGCGTTCGCCGGGAGCCAATCAAAATCCACGGACTCCGAGACACCCTCCAGTGCGTTGCCGAGGCGCCCAATGTGGCTCGGCCGGAGCCGTCAGGAGCACTTTTGTGCCGCCTGAGAGGCAGTTGACGGAGCGGAGTCGTCACTGGCAGACTTCCAGCGCCATCTGCGGATGACCGACCCAGCCGCGCAGCTACCAGCTCGGATCGGACGGTACGCGTGCCCTGCGACACAGGGCCGGTCGAGCTCGGCCACGATGGCTGGGCCCGGGTCCTCACTGGCAAACAGCAGCGGCAGGCGGCAGCCGCAGCGACGTGAGGTAGGTCGCGATCGCCTCGTCGACGCAGGCGTCTCGGCCGATGGCCACGTGGCCCTCCCCGTCGTAGGTCAACAGCCTGGCCTGGCTGAGCTGGTGGGAGAGCGCCGCCCCCCATTGATACGGAGTGGCGGGGTCGTTCTCGGTGTCCACGATCAACACCGGCGGGCCCCCGGGATCGCGGGCCGGGGCCGGTGTGAGCTCGGGCCGTGCCGGCCAGAAGGCACAGGGCAGATCTCCCCATGCAATGGCGGCGCCGAAGACCGGTGCCATCTGCTCTGCTTGCGTGGCCTTGGCGGCGTAGGCCTGGACGGCTCGGGCGTACGGCCTGTCGACGCAGTTGATGGCGATGTTGGAGACGATCAGGTTGGAGTACTGCCCGTTGGGGTTGCGGCCGTTGTAGCTGTCCGCGATCTCGAGCAGCAAAGAACCGTCCCCGGCTAGCGCCTGGGCGAGGGCCTGCTCCAGGACTGGGAACCCGCTCTCGGGCGCATACATGGCCCCGGCCAGGGCGGTGATCAAGGGACCGGTTCCTACGCCTCGGTCCCCGAGGCCGGGGAGCGGCTTCCGGTCCACCTGCTGGATCAGGGCCTGGAGCCGGGCCATTGCCGCCTGTGGCGTCGAGCCGAGCGGGCAATCGGCCTGGCCGGTGCACCAGGTGATGAAGAGATCGAGTAGGTGCTCGAAGGACTCGGCCTGCTGGAGGTCATCCTCGGCCGCCGAGAGTGCCGGGTTCAGTGCGCTGTCCAGCACCATCGCCCGGATACGCTTGGCGAAGTGCTCGGCGTAGATAGTGCCGAGGAAGGTGCCATAAGAGGCGCCGTAGTACGTGAGCTTGGACTCTCCCAGCGCCGCCCGCAAGATATCCATGTCTCGCGCCACGTCGAGTGTGCTGACATGGTCGAGGAGGATGCCGTACCGTCGTTGGCAGGAGCTGGCGAGCTGCTTTGCCAGCGACACCAGCTGCGACTGCTCGGCGGCGTCGGTTGGGTAGGCCGGGGAGCCTGTGAGCACATCCAGCTGATGGTTGCTCAGACACTGGATGGGGTCGCTGCGGTCGACACCACGAGGGTCGAAGCCGACGATGTCGAAGCGCTGCCGAACCTCTGCTGGGAAGAAGCTGGCTGCCTCGCGAGCAAAGTCGATCCCCGAAGCTCCCGGTCCGCCTGGATTCACAACCAGGGACCCGATCCGGTCCTGCGGTCGGGTGCTGGCCGCACGGAAGACCGCGATCCCGATTACCGCCCCACCGGGATGGGAATAATCGAGCGGCACCCGCAAGGTCGCGCACTGTCCGCCGGCGCAGGCGTGCCAGTCGAGGTGCTGGTGGTAGAAGGCGGCCAGCGGCGAGGGGGGAGCGCCGCTCGGCGCGGGCGCGCAGGCCGCTACGAGCACGCTCAGGATCAGCGCCAGCGACGCGAACCGGGGCGAGTATCTCACCGCCCTGCAGCATGCCACCGGTCCGGTCACGAGCGCAGGCCACGGGCTCTGTCCTGCCGCAGGTTGTGGCTCGGCGACCAGCCTTTGGCCACACACCGACCGCGACCGCTCAACCCCAGCCGCGCCGGGCAGCCCGCTCGTCCCAGGCACAGAGAGGAGCCTCCGGGCCAGCTGCCTGGCCCGGAGGCGTTCCAGCTCAGGCGGTCGGCATCTGGGCCATAGCGCGGCCAAGCGAGAGGCCGCCGCAGGCCCCACTGAACTCGGGGTTGGGGATGACGGAGCTGGTCAGGGTGCCGCCGAAGCGGGCCACGTCAGGCGTCCCGTACTCGGCGGGGCCCCCGAAGCTCTCGATGGTGAGGTGCCGGATCGTGTTGCCGAAGCTCCAGGTGCAAACCCCGAAGGTCCGACCGATGGTCCAGAAGGGGTAGAAGGCCGCCCCCAGCGGGGGAGCGGTGCAGCCAACCCCGGTTGCGACGTTGCAGTCCTGCTCGGAGGCAGCGACGTCGGTCTCGAACTGCACCTGCGGGTACGGCCGACCGTGACCGTCGAAGGGTCCGATGTAGAGGAACGGGGTGGGATGGATCGGGGACCCATCGGGCCAGTCAGCCTGATAGGAGCTGCCGTCGAAGTCCAGGTCGCCGTTTTGGAACACGTTGTCCTGGCAACCGGCGATCGGCCAGCGCACCTCCTCGATCTGACCGTTGAGGTCGATTTGGCGGTTCCCCTCGGGCATGCAGAACGCATCCGAGTACTCGCAGTTCTGCGAACCCACCGGGCCGGGCGGGCAGGCGACGTCGCCTTCGGTGGTGGCGTTCTCGCAGGTCAGCGCGCCGGTGCTGCTGAAGGTGCACGGCCCCTCACCGACTGCGTGTGGCCCTTCAGAGCCGCCCACGCAGGTCTGGTAGACGTTGGCGTCCTGGAAGACCTGGCCAGCCAGGTCCTCGGTCACCGGGAAGGAGTTGGTAACAGACGAGCAGGGCTCGAAGTGGCCGATCTCGTCCTCCATCAGTACTCCACCCTCCAGCGCCGCCCAGGGAACCTGGTTTTGCTGCCTGGCGGTGTCGAACTCGGGATGGAAGCTGAATGGAGTGTTGGCGCAGGTCTGGAGGTTGGAGTGCATGAAGCCGTTGGCCGCGCTCGCCACCATGAACCCCAGCTGGTGCGTGGATAGGTCGAGCACGGCGGTTAGGAGCCCCTGCGGTGTGTCTTTGATGGTGACTGCGAGTGCGTCGCCCGGGTTCATCTCCAGCGTGAACCGGTTAGGGACATAGGAGCTGACGTCCTGCTCCAGCGGACCGGGCGGTCCCGCGGGCACGCCGTTGGTCTGCAAGTAGGCGAAGTTGACCGGCTCCTCGCAGGCGGGATTGCAGAAGGTGAAGCCGAACGTGCACTCCAGGCTGTCGATGGTCAGTGCCACACACCACTTGGTGGCGCTGCAGCTGGGCGCGTCCACGAAGGGCTCGTAGCCCGGTGGGTAGAACTGCAGCTCCATGAAGGCCGAGCCGGCCGCGTTGGGATCGTTGATGGCGCTGCCGTTGCTGTCGCTGTCCGGCGTGCAGGGGTTCTGCGGATACGAATTGGGATCGCAGATGGGCAGCCCGAACCAAGGCGCCGGGCTCAGCTCAGCGTAGTCGGTGACGGCGCGGCCGCCGGGGGCCAGCGTGGGCGGGATGCGCGGATCCGTGGACAGCCGCATCAGGTAAGTCATGTCGTTGCCGCTGCCCGGATCGTTGGAGATGAACTTCACCGACGGCTCGTCGTGGCCGACGTAATGGCCGTTGTCGTAGAAGCGGCTGGCCTTCCCGTTCCAGATCGCGATCGGATCGGTGCACAGCTCCTTCATCGCCGCCCGCAGCGGCGCCCAGGTGGTGCTGAAGCCGTTGCAGTCGGCCTCACTCAGCGGTTTGGAGGCGGCCGCGCCGCCGGAAGCGCTCGAGGCCGCCTGCACCCCCGAGGTCCCGGACGTCGTCGACGCCGCCGCCAGCAAGACGCCGGCGAGCGCGACCACGGCCCTACGCAACCCACATCTCCTCATAGGCATGCCTCCCCGATCTCCCCTCGGGAGCGATTGACAACGCGACGCACTCGAGTTCATACACCGGACGCGATCGGCTGTCAAGCTGGGTGGTGACGAGCTGCTCCAGGGCCTCCTTGCAGCGGCCCCCGCTATGATGGTCCTGTCAGTGGTAGTGAGGAAGGGCACGAGGTCGGGAGCCTAGGGCGGAGCGTGCGCAGGCTGGACCTCCACTGCTATCCGGGGACCCCGGAATGGGTACGTGCTCAGGGGCCGTATGTTGAGGCGCTTGCCCGCTACTGGAAGCGGGAATGGGTGGGCAAGCCCGAGGATGAGGTCGTGCGCGAGTTCCAGGCGGCGGGGGTGGAGGTGGTGCTGGTCGCCTTCGACATCCAGGCCTGGACCGGGGCCCCGCCCTGCGGCAACGACTACGTGGCGGCGATGCGGGATCGCCATCCGGAGACGATCGTCGGTGCCTGGGGGGTGGTGGATCCGCTCCAGGGCGAGGCGGCCGCGGTCGAGGCCGAGCGTGCGGTTCACGAGCTAGGCCTGCTCGGCTTCCACTTTCACCCGATCATGGGCCGCTACTCAGTTGGCGACCCCGCCCTGCTGCCATTGTTCGAGGCGATTGCCGCCCTGTCGGTCCCGGTCATGGTCGACGTCGGCACCACCGGGATGGGGGCGGGACTGCCCGGCGGTATGGGTGCCCGACTCTGGCACGCGCACCCCCGTGCCATCGACGAGCTCGCGGCGAACCTGCCCGAGCTCACCATCATCGCCGCCCATCCAGGCTGGCCCTGGGTGGAGGACATGACCGCGGTCGCCCTCCACAAGGGCAACGTCTACTGGGAGCTCTCGGGCTGGGCGCCCAAGCATTTCCCCGAGAGCCTGAAGCGGGACGTGCGCGGGCGGCTCCAGGACAAGGTGATGTTCGGCAGCGACTATCCCAGCATTCCCTACGAGCGCCTGCTCCGGGAGTGGGACGAGCTGGGCTTGCCACAGCCGGTGCTAGAGAAGGTCTTCCATCTGAACGCCGAGCGGGTCCTGGGCCTGGCCCCGCGGACGGCAGCCCGTCAGCGATGAGCGATCGGACGGCGCTGGTCACCGGAGCCAGCCGGGGCATCGGCCGCAGCACCGTCCTGGAGCTGGCGCGGCGGGGCTTCGAGGTCGCGATCAACTACTGCCAGAGGCGGGAGGCGGCCGAGGAGGCAGCGGGCGAGGTTCGATCGCTCGGCAGGCGCGCCCTGGTCCTGCAGGCGGACGTCTCCGACGAGCCCGCGGTGAGACGTATGGCGGCCGAGTTGGAGACCGCCTTCGGCCACCTGGACGCCCTGGTCAACAACGCCGGTACCACCATCGACACCTCCCAGGATGACCTGGAGGGCCTGGCCCTGGAGGATTGGGACCGGGTCTTTGCGGTCAACGTCCGTGGCCTGTTCCAGGTCACCCGCGCCTGCGTCCCGCTGCTGCGCCGCGCCCCCACCCCAGCGGTGGTCAACCTGAGCAGCACCGCCGGTCTGCGCCCCTCCGCCCAGCCCTTCCCCTATGCCGCCAGCAAGGCGGCGGTGGCCAACCTGACCCGCACCCTGGCCCGGGCGCTGGGGCCGCAAATCCGTGTGAACGCGGTTGCCCCCGGCTGGATGGTGGGGGAGTGGATGGAGCGGGCGCTGGGCGCAGACTACGATCGGCTCATGGAGCGTCGAGCCCGGGCGACCCCACTCCGACGCTGCGTCACCCCGGACGACGTCGCCATCACCATCGCCGACCTGGTGACCGGCCACCCCTTCGTCAACGGAGAGGTGGTGGTCGTGGACGGCGGCTACTCCGCCACTAGCTGAGATGGCGCTGGACGGGGTCGTTCCCTACCCGGAGGAGTTCGCCATCCGCTACCGCGAGCGGGGCTACTGGCAGGGCCTGAGCATGGACCAGGTCTTTGGCGATCTCTTCGAGCGCTACGGCGAACGCCCCGCTCTGCTCTTCAACGACGAGGTGATCGGCTATCGCCAGCTGGGTCAACGCCGCCTGGCGCTGGCCGCCCATCTCTACCGGCTCGGCATCCGGCGCCTTGACCGGGTGGTCGTCCACCTGCCCAACCACCCCCGCTTCCTCGTCCTCTACTTCGCGTTGCAGCGGATCGGGGCGATCCCCATCCTCGCTCTCGCCGGCCACCGCCGGGCGGAGATCGAGCACTTTGTCCGCCTGGCGGAGGCAGTCGCCTACGTCGGACCCGATCTGGAGATGGCGGCTGAGGTGCGGCGTGCCAGTCCCTGCCTGCGCTGGCTGATCGCACCCGAGGAACTGGACCAGGGCGAGGCCGAGGAAGGGCCCGCGGCGCGGGTCGATCCGTCTGATCCCTGCGTGCTCCTCCTCTCGGGCGGCACCACCGGGATCCCCAAGCTCATCCCGCGCACCCACGATGACTACCTCTACAACTCCCGGGCCGCAGCAGCGGTCCAGGACTTGGGCCCCGACAGCTGTCAGATCGCGGTGGCCCCGCTGGCCCACAACATGCCCCTGGCCTGCCCGGGGGTCCAGGGCTTCTTGCTCCACGGTGCCCGAGTGGTGCTAAGCCCCGGTACCCGTGCGGCCGACGTGCTCCCCCTGATCGAGCGCCACCGCGTCACCCACGTGGCGGCCGTGCCGGCCCTCTACCTGCGCTGGCTTGCCGACCCCGAGCTGGGCCGCCACGACCTCTCCTCGGTGCAGCTGATCCAGTCCGGAGGTCAACGGCTCCAGCCCGAGGTCCGGCGTCGCCTGGCCCGTGCCTTTCCGAACGCCTTCGTGCAGGAGAACTTCGGCATGAGCGAGGGGATGCTCTTCTTCGTCCGCCGCGACGACCCGCCCGAGGCCCAGCTGGAGACGGTGGGCCGGCCGATCTCGCCCGACGACGAGGTCCAGCTGCTCGACGGCGATCGCGAGGTTCCGGAGGGGGAGGTGGGGGAGCTGGCTGTGCGAGGGCCGTACACCATCCGCGGCTATTACCGGGCACCCGAGCACAACGCCCGCGCCTTCACCGCCGACGGCTTCTACCGCGCCGGGGACGTGATGCGCCGCCATCCTTCCGGCAACTACCTGGTCGAGGGGCGGATCAAGGATCTGATCAACCGGGGCGGCGAGAAGATCAGCGCCGAGGAGGTTGAGAACCTGATCCTGACTCACCCGGCTGTGCGTGAGGTAGCCTGCGTCCCCTACCCGGATCCCGTCTTGGGCGAGCGCATGTGTGCCTGTGTCGTCCTCCATCCTGGCCGCGACCTCACCCTGGATGGGCTCTGCACCCACCTGCTCAGCCGGGGCATCGCCAAGTTCAAGCTGCCAGAGCGGCTGGAGCTGCTGCCATCGCTGCCGCTCTCAGCCTTCGGCAAGGTGGCCAAGCAGGTCCTGGCGGATCGGTTGGCGGCTCAGGAGACGACAGGCAGCACCAGGTAGGCGTCGCGGTCGCCCCCCGTGTGGAGGACGTGGAGGCCGCGATTGCGGGTCTGCTGGTGGGCCATGGTCACCAACCCCTCCCCGTAGCGCTGGTGGTCGTGACCCTGGACCACCAGGCGGAGGAGATCTCCGGACGCGAAGCGGGTGGCTGAAGGCCAGATCTCGATGTCGACCGGGACCGGCTCTCCGGGGCGTAGCCTCCGCTCGCGGTCGTGGGGGTGCCAGGGGCGTAGCTGGGTCGAGCGCTCCGGATCGATGTCGCGGTGGGAGGCCCGGAGCCAGCCCAGGGCGACAGGACCGTCCTCGAAGGCATTGAAGAAGTGGAAGGGGACCAGGGCACCAGAGGGGTCCAGCTTGCGGACGGCGACGAACAGATCCATGTCGTCGGACCCCCGGGCCTCTACCCACAGCCGCAGCCGCATTGGCCCCACCAGGTCGGTGGTTCGCGTGAATCGGTGATCGAACGCCACTCCGCCCTCTGCGGCGTCGTACGACGCCTGCGCCGGTGGCCCCGGCTCGCGGGCCAGCCGACGCGAACCGGCATCCAGATGGAGCGTCAGCGGTTGAAGCGGCGGCCAGGTCTCTCCCACCCACTCCTGCCAGCGCTCCCGGGTCTCCCGGATCTCGAACTGCATGCGCGGCTCGGACTCGAACCCGTTGGCCTCGCCGCGGAGGAATCGGTCGAAGAAGCGACGTAGCAGCTCGACGCTCTTGGGCCGGTAGTACCGCTCCCACTTCTTGCCGCCGTGGACCCGCAGCCACTTCTGGGCCGAGGCGATGCGGGCGAAGCCCTCCAGGGTGCCACGGGTGTGAAGGCCCTGGTCGGACCAGCTGGCGACCACCAGAGCTGGCACCTCGATCTTCTCCAGCTCGGCGACCTTGGCCGCCCAGTAGGCATCGAAGAGCGGATGCAGGCGAGCGTTCTCCACCAGATCCTCGATCCTGGTGGTCGAGTACGGCACCCGCTGCCCCTGCCACATGGGCAGGAACCGCGTCTCCGGGATTCCACCGTGGAAGACCATCTCCCGGTAGGGGTCGGTGACGCCCTCCCAGGGATTGATCGCAACCAGGTGGGGTGGGCGAAGGGAGGCCACATGCCACTGGATCATCGCCAGGTAGGAGACTCCTGACATCCCAATCCGGCCGCTGCTCCAGGGCTGGGCAGCGACCCACTCGATCAGGTCGTAGGCGTCCTGGGCCTCGGCAGGGCCGAGGAACCGGGCGGTCCCGGGCGAGTACCAGAGACCGCGGGGGTCCACGTTGACCACGGCGTAGCCCCGCGCCACCCAGTAGGCAGGGTCCGGCGCCTCGAAGCCGGCATGACGCGACACCCACTCCGGCCGCACCCCGGAGCCGGGGAAGAAGTCGTAGGTGACTGGCGCATGCTTGCCGTAGGGACTCCAGGCCACGATCGCCGGCACCCGTCCGGACTCGGGGCGGTAGACGTCGGCGAAGATCGATACTCCGTCCCGCATCGGCACCGCCAGGTCGCGTTCCACCAGCATCCCGTCCACCTGCTCCAGACGGTGCTCAGGGGGAGGATGGCCTCCCTCGGCCGGGGACCGGCCAGGGCGATAAGCCACCTTGAGTTCCTCTGCCATTCCGGTTCGATCGTAGCCCGGAGGCACGGCGGACAACGAGATCGGCTGGCAGCATGTCCCTGGCTCTGTCGTCCAAGGCAGCCTCCTCTTCCACTGAGCCTGGCTGTCCCGTGATGGGCGCCCTGGCACTGCGGTCCCGGAGCACCGGGCCGCGTCCTGCGCGAGAAACGATTGATCTCCTCCCCGCCCTTGGAGGGCGGGGACTCCCGGCCGGCGTGCTGATCCCAGGTGGTTGAGGTTCGGGTGGATTGGTTCTTGCGATCCTGCCGTCTGGTCACCGTCGCCCCCCGGCCTCGTCCGTCACCGGGCAGAACAAATGTGCCGCGCCGCTGCGGACCGCGCGCCGCTGCCACGGCCGGGCCGGGGGACGTTGCTTGCTGGCTGGGGGTCGGGGACCGGTCCGCCACCAACCCGAACGGCCATGACGGGATCGGCCCAGGGCGCCGTCGAGGAGCCTGGTCGGCGGGTGCGCCAGAGAGCAGGGCTCCATCGGGCCATCCTCGGCCAGGACTGGGTCTCGCGGTCGAGCAACTCCGGTGGGAATGCCTCCGGCAGGGTTCGATCCTGGCCGAGGTTCCGGCCAGGAAGACGAGCCTGACCTGTCCGGTCTGGAGGCTCACCGGTCCGACCGGTGGGGCAGCGGGGGTTGGACGGAGTATTGGCAAGCGGACCTGACGTCAACCAGCTCAGGAGGCGGTGGCATGACCGCCATCCAGAGGAAGGTGCGCCCTTCAGAGTGGGGAGGATGTCAAGATGGGGTGGTGCTGAACCGCTGCCGCAGCGGCGAGGAAGGTGGCGCATGATCCCAAACGCGGAGGAGGTGGCTGCCAGGCTGGTCCGCCTCGGCTTCTCTCAGTACGAGGCCAGGACCTACGTCGGCCTGCTGGCCACCGAGGCCGCCACCGGCTATACGATCGCCAATCTCACCGGGGTGCCCCAGCCAAAGGTCTACGAGACCCTGCGCCGGCTGGTTGAGCGGGGGGCGGCTGTGCAGACCGACGTTCGTCCCGCCCGCTACGCGGCGGTTCCTCCGACGGTGCTGCTGGCCCGCCTGGAGGACGAGTTCCAGGACCGGTTGGAGGCAGCACGCGAGGGCCTGGAGCACGTGCCACTGCTGGTCGGCACCGATGCCCCCTTCCCCGCCCGCTCCCTGGACGGATTCGACGCGGCGGCGGCTGCTGCTGCGACAGCCATCGCCGGCGCCAGTGAACGTGTCTACCTGCACGGCCGGAGCGACGAGCTCCGGGCGCTGTCGGGAGCGGTGCACGCGGCCTCCGAACGCGACGTGGAGTTCGTCATCGTTCATTTCGGGCCGCTGCCCTTCGCCCGCCCCCGCGGCCAGGTGAGACGCCATGCCAGCACCGAAGGCACTCTGTATGCCTCCCGCAAGGCACGGCACCTGGCCGTTGTGGTCGACTCCCGCTGGTCGCTGTGGGCGCTCGCCCGGGACGGCCGCACCTGGACGGGGGTGGCCAGCGAGACACCCCTCCTGGCCGGGCTGGTCAAGACCTACATCCGGCACGACCTCTTCGTCCAGCGGATCTATGCCGACCTGCCCGAGGAGCTAGAAGCACGCTATGGCCCGGGCCTGCTCCAGCTCGCCGACCTCTCCCGGGACCAGGAGGAAGCGGAGGCCTCCGAGGGCGCCAGCTGAACGCGGGTCCTGCCCGGCGAGGCAGCTTGAGGCGTAGACTGCTACCTACGATCGTAGGTAGCAATGCCTCGAGTGGATCTGGGACGACTGCGACGGGTCTACGAGCGTTCGCGAGAGGACGCCAGGAACAACCCCGTGCTCACCCAGCGGGCGGTTGCCCGGCTGGACCGGGATCTCCACATGGTGGGACGGGTGGGCCGATTCCAGCTGGAGTCGGACGAGCCTCCCTCGCGGGGAGGCCAGGACGCCGCCCCGGCACCGCTCCAGTACTTGCTGGCGGGGGCAGCGTTTTGACTGCTGACGCAGCTGGCGAAGTTGTCGCCGCGGTATGAAGTCGAGCTGGACGAGGCCGAGGCCGACGTGCGGGCCAGCTTCAGCGTCGCCGACAAGTACGACCTAGGTCGACCACCCGGGGCCTTTCAGGAGGTGACGTTTTCCCTCCGCATCTCGTCCCCGGCCCCGCCCGGACTGGTTCGACAGCTAGTCGAACATGCTGAGCGGGCCTGCCATGCAGCCCAGAGCCTTCGCGCTGCGGTTCCGGTGAGCCTTCGTCTCGTCCTCAACAGGGAGGGACCTGCGTGAGTTGCCTTGCACGACCCGAACCGGCGCCGTATGGTATTCACAACTCCCGTAGGAAGTACAGCCGCGAGCGATCTGAGAGGGAGGCGTCGGAGGACGAGTCGCGGTCGGCGACCGGACAAGGGCACCGTTCCCGGCGGAGGAGGAACAGACCATGGGTAGAGCGAGACTGCGCGCACCGCTCGTCGTTGCGGTGGGGGCGGCGCTGGTGGTGGCCGCCTGTGGTGGCGCCACCCAGACTGCCAAAGGTCCATCGGGGCCCATCTCGGTGGGCGTGATCGCGCCCTTCACAGGCTCGGCAGCCGAGTTCGGCAAGCTGCTCTCCGCCCCGTGCGACGTGGCCACGCGTCTCATCAACCAGGCCGGCGGCGTGCTGGGTCACACCTTCCGCTGCGTTCCCATCGACGACACGGGGGATCCGGCCGACGCCGTGCCCAACGTGACCAAGGCACTTGCCACCACTCCTAACCTGGACATCGTCTCCGGGCTCGAGAGCAACACCGCTGCCACCACCGTGCCCTTGGTCAACGCGGCCAAGATCCCGTTTATCACCACCAACGGGTTGGTGTCGTTCAACAAAACCACGGACAAGTACTTCTGGCGGATGACGCCGGCCGACAATGCGAATGGGGTCGCCTTCGCCATCTGGGCGATCCACAAGGGTTACCGGCGAGCGGCGATCGTATTCGAGAACAACATCGGCTCCGAGGGCAATCTGCCCGGGGTGCTGGCGGCCATGCCCAAGCTGGGTGGCACCATCACTGATAATGTCACCATCCCTGCCGATGCCGTCTCGTATTCAAGCGTCGTCGAGCGGGTGATCGCCACCAACCCCCAGGTCTTGATCTTCTCGGCCGACCCGCAGACGTCAGCCACCTTCTTGACCGAATACAAGCAGCTGAACAACGGCGTCCTGCCGCCGATCGTGACCGCAACAGACTCGCTCACCCCTGACTTCTTCAACGCCGTCACCAAGGCGGTCGGCACCCAGTACGTGACCCAGGACATCTACCTGGTCGGCTCTTACTTCAGCACCTCTGGTCCCGCCTACACCGCCTACAAGGACGCGATGTACGCAGATCCCCGGACCCACGCGATCGCCAGCGTGATCACGGCGGTGGGCCCGCCCGCCTCGGACTATGACGGGATCAACGTGTTCGCACTAGCCATGCTAGAGGCCAACAGCATTTCCGGAGCCGTCTACAACGCCTACATCCCCAGGGTAGTCGCGGGTGGCGCTCACGCCGTCGTGGTCCACACGTTCGCGCAGGGGAAGAAAGAGCTGATGGCCGGTCACAGCATCCGGTACGTCGGCGTGATCGGCCCGGTTACCTTCAACCGCTACCACAACTCGGCAGGTGAGTTCGCCGCCAACATGTTCTCCGCCGATGGCAGCGCCCACCGGGTCGGCATCATCTCCAGCCAGGAGGTCTCGCAGCTGCTTGGCTGAGCGAGTCAGACCGTGCACCTGCTGATCAATGCCATCGGCTTCGGCATCGCCTCAGGGGCGGTGATCGCGTTGGGGGCAGTCGGCTTCTCGGTGCAGTTCGGGATCTCCAACGTGCTCAACATCACCTACGGGGCGCTGATGACGCTGGCTGCCTACATCGGCCTGGCGCTGGTCGACCGTGGGCTCTCCGCCTGGGCGGCGTTACCGGTGGCCGCGGTGGTGGTGGGCGTCGTCTCGGTGGTCTTCCGACGGGCTGTGCTGGAACCCCTGGTCCAGCGCGGCACCCGGCCCTTTGCCCTGGTGATCGTGACCGTGGCTGCCGGGATCGTGCTCCAGTACATGATCGTCGCCGTCGCCGGGCCCGACTCGCAGAGCTACGGTCCCCAGAGCGGCCCCACCCTGCACCCTGTGGGGATGGCGCTGACCGCCGGCCAGATCGCCATCATCCTTCTGGCCGCGGCCCTGATGCTGGCCCTGCACCTGCTGTTGACCCGGACGCAGCTGGGGCGAGCAATGCGGGCGACGGCCTCCAACCGGATTCTGGCTCGCAGTTGCGGGATCGCCACCGAGCGGGTCAGCGACGTCGCCTGGTTCTGCTCTGGCCTGCTCTGTGGGGCGGCCGGGGTCGCCCTGGCCATTACCGTGGTCAGCTTCGACTTCACCCTGGGGCCGGTCTTCCTCATCCCGATGATCGCGGCCGCGGTCCTGGGCGGGATCGGGCAGCCCTATGGCGCGATGCTGGGTGGCCTGGTGGTAGGGATCGCCAGCGAGGTGGCCGGTGCCTACTGGAGCCCCGGCTACAAGGACGTGATCGCGTTCGTGATCCTGATCGTGATGCTGCTGGTCCGCCCTCGCGGGCTGTTCGGCGCTGTCTGGTCGGCGCGGCGGTTGCTGTCGTGAGCCGCCGGGGGTAGGGAGGAGGAGCGGCCATCGTCGCCTGGGAGTTCTACGCTGTCGTGCTGCTGATCTACCTGGGCACCGATCTGCTCGCTGCCTGGGGCCTGAACCTGCAGTTCGGTGTCTCCGGCGTGGCCAACCTGGCTTACATCCTGGTGGTTGCAGCCGGCGCCTACACCTACGCCATTTGCACTCTGGGCCCGGCCACCGGAGCCGCGGCCTTTCAGCAGCACGTGCTCGGCTTCCGGCTCCCCTTCGCGGTGGCGGTGGTGGCCGCGGCCGCGGTCGGGGCGGTGACGGGAATGCTGATCGGGCTGACCGGGCTGAGGCGGCTGCGCCAGGACTACCAGGCCATGGTGATGCTGGTGGTCTCGCTGATGGCCGCGACCGTTGTCTCGACCGACACCGGCCTGCTCAACGGCGATGCCGGCCTCTCCCTGATCCCCAACCCATTCACCTCGCCGGGGAACTCGACCGGCGACTGGCTCTACGTCGGCATCGTGGCCGTGGCCTGCGCCGCCGGCTGGGTCGTGATGCGGCGCTTCACCACCGGGCCCATGGGTCGACAGCTGCGAGCGATGCGCGACGACGAGGCCGCGGCCGCCGCGATCGGGAAGAATGTGGTCGGCCTGCGCCTGCTCACCCAGGCCGTGGGCGGCGCCTTTGGCGGCGTCAGCGGTGCGCTGCTGGTTGCCTTCATCGGCGGCTGGTCCCCGGGAGCCTGGGCCTACGCCGAGACCCTCGCACTGCTCACCGCCATCATCGTCGGTGGGATGGGCAGCGACCGTGGCGTGAGCCTGGGCACCTTCGTGATCGCGGTCCTGCTCCTGCAGGCGGTTCAGTTCTTGCCCCAGTTCGGGCGCGAGGGGCTGAGCGAGGACCTGGGCTGGATCGTGCTGGGCGTGGTCACGGTCGCGTTCATCTGGCTGCGGCCGCAAGGGATTTTGCCCGAGCGCCGACCCCGCTACGGCGAGGGGGGAGGTCCGAGGGGAGG
>CADDZO010000025.1 GCA_902812395.1 bacterium
GGTAGCTTGGCTCCACGCCGCCCGCAGGAGCGGTTCCGCACCCTGGCCAGCGCTCACGCGCCAAGCCCGCGTGGAGCAACCCAATTCAAACAGGGGCCTATCCCCAGCGCTGAAGCGCGGGGCTTGCACCGCCGAGATCTTTGGTCACGGCACCTCCGCTCCCCACCGCCACATCGAAGGAGACACGTGGCCACCGGGAAACGTCTTTCCACCCGGCGTTCACACGCCCCCCTCCCCGGTCCCGGTCCTGGGTGCCGATCGTCCCGGCCTTCGGGCACGGGCCCGGCAGGGGAGCGGCCGGCATGGTTGCGCAGGTCGGGATCGGGCCCTCACCTCTGGTCCGGTCGTTGACAAGCCCACCGGTGACAGATAGGATGATCAACGGAAGATCGGACCATTGGTCCTTTAGCCGAACGGTGGGGTGGACCGAGAGGAGGTTGGAGTGGAGAGATACGGCTCGGACCTCGTCGTGGACCTACTCCAGGAGTACGGATTCGAGTACGCGGCACTCAACCCCGGCTCGAGCTTCAGAGGGCTCCACGACTCGATCGTCAACTACGGGGGCAACCGCCCAGAGATCATCGAGTGTCCCCACGAGGAGATCGCCGTCGCCATCGCCCACGGCTACGCGCGGGTTCGCCGCCGGCCCATGGCCGCCATCCTCCACGACGTGGTCGGCCTGCTCCACGGGAGCATGGCCATCTACTACGCCTACCTCGACCGCTGCCCGGTCCTAGTCCTGGGGGCGACTGGCCCCATGGACCCCAGCCGTCGCCGAACTCACATCGACTGGATCCATACCGCGGTGGCCCAGTCCAGCGCGGTGCGGGATTTCACCAAGTGGGACCACCAGCCGGTCGGCGCGGAGGACGTGGTGGACTCCTTCGCGCGCGCCTACCGGATCGCGACCACCGAACCCCAGGGACCGGTCTACCTCTGTTACGATGCGGCGTTCCAGGAGGACCCGCTTCCCCGGCCGCCCACGATCCCGCCTCCGGCAGAGGTGACTCCCACCCGGCTGGCCGGGGAAGGCTCGGCGGTCGAGCAGCTAGCCGGCTGGCTGGTCCAGGCCCGCAACCCGGTGCTGGTGGCCGACTCGGCCGGCCGTCACCCCGACGCCTTCCGGGCCCTGGTCGAGCTGTCGGAGCTGTTGGCCCTGCCGGTGATGGACCGTGGCGCCCGGCTCAACTTCCCCACCGCGCATCCCCTGAACCTGACCGGAGCCGACGACCTGCTCCAGGACTGCGACCTGTTGCTGGCGGTCGACGTGCGCGACCTCCACGGGGCCATCTCCCGGGTGGATCGGGTGGCCCGCAGGACCCACCGCGTCCTCCCCGACGGCTGCCGCATCGCCGAGATCGGACTGGGCGACCTGGGCATCCGGAGCTGGTCGGAAGAGTTCGAGAAGCTCCAGCCGGTCCACCTGTCGATCCTGGGCGACTCCGCTGTGGTGCTCGCGGACCTGCTCGTCCGCTGCCGCCAGCGATTGGGCGCCAATCGCCCGCCAGAGCTGGAGACGCGGGCGGCCCGTCTGGAGCGGCGGCACCGGGAGGTGAGGGAGGCCGGGCGGCGCCAGGCGCTGGAGTCGGCCGAGGCGGAACCGATCGCCACCGCCCATCTCGTGCACGAGATCGGGGAAGCGATCCGCGGCACCGACTGGGTGCTCGCTGCCAACACCGTCCACGGCTGGGCGCGCCGGCTCTGGGACTTCGACCATCCCGACCGGCACCCAGGCAAGAGCCTGGGCACGGCCACCCAGATCGGGATGTCCCTCGGGGTCGCCCTCGCCCATCGAGGCAGCGAGCGGCTGGTGGTCGACATCCAACCAGATGGAGACCTGATGTTCGACGTGGCTGCGCTCTGGGTCGCAACCCATCATCGGATCCCGCTCCTGGTCGTCATGTACGACAACCGCTCCTACTACAACGACTGGGAGCACCAGGTCCTGATCGCCAGGCAGCGGGGACGGGACGAGAGCCAGGCCTGGGTGGGGATGGAGATCGATCGGCCGGCGCCCGACTACGCCGGCCTCGCCCGCGCCTTCGGCTGGTACGCCGAGGGCCCGATCGAGAAACCGAAGGACGTCCGACCTGCGGTCTGCCGGGCGCGGGAGGTCGTCCTCGGCGAAGGACGTCCGGCCCTCGTGGACGTCGTGACCCAGTTCCGGTGATGGTGGTGCGACCACCCCTCACCGGCCAGCTCAGACACGGAGGTCGGCGTCGCAGGCCCGGAATCCCGGCACAGGAGGAGTGAGATGCTGGCCAGACTTGGGCGTCTGGTGTGGCCGCCGGCGGCCGTGGCGGCGGCTCTGCTCTTCAGCGCCTGCGGTGGTTCTGTGACCCAGAGCGCGACCACCACGGCTTCCTTCAAGGGCACCACGATCGACCTCATCTCGTCCGGGGCCGCCGGCTCGACCCATGACCTCGACGCCCGGGCGGTGGCGTCCCTGCTCGGTCAGTACCTTCACGCCACCGTCGATGTTGTCGACATGCCGGGCGGTGGACAGCTCAAGGCCTGGAACTACGTCTCGCAGGCCACTCCGAACGGGCTGACCATCGGCACCATCGACATCCAGGGAGTGATGGCGAACGTCTGGGAGAAGGTCCCCGGGCAGAACTTCGACCCCCAGAGACTGACCATGCTTGGAGGCCTGGCGGGGGGTATCGGCGGCGGTGCCAAGATCATGTTCACCAACACCACCCGGCCTCCTTTCCAGAGCATCTTCACCGTAGTTCGAGACCACACCACCAAGGTGATCGAGCTGGGGTCGGTGGGAGATGTGTCGGGGCCACTCTTGTTCAAGCTCTACAAGGTCCCCTACGAGGATCTGACCAGCTATCCGGACGCTTCGGCCGAGCTGCAGGGACTGATCCGCGGTGACGGTCAGCTCTCAGTCAAGACCTGGGGTGGCGGCTGGGCATCGCTGGTCGAGTCCGGCAAGGGCCACGCGCTGCTCGAGTTCTCGATGCGGCCCCACTGGAAGATCGACCCCAGCGTGCCGACCCTGTACGAGCTCTTCAAGCGAGACCCGCTGCCGGCCGCCCAGGAGCTCCCGCTGGAGGTCGACGCCGCCGGCCTCGACGCCGGTACCGCCTTCTTTGGTCCGCCCGGGATCAGCTCCGCCAAGGTGGCACTCCTGCGCAAGGCCTTCGATTGGGCGATTCACCAGCGGGAGTTCGTTTCCCGGGCTCAGAAGGCCAGCATCTCCCAGTACTACGAGAGCCCGTCCCAGGAGATCGCCGCCCTGGCCAAGGGCCTGGCGCCGGCCACGGTCACCGAGATGCGCAAGTACGTCCCGCTCAGCCCCGGGGTGGCCTCGTGAGCCGTCGCCCCGCGGCCGGACCCCGTCGGTCGACCAGGTCGAACCGATGAGCGGAGGGCGATGGACCGGAGGTGACGCCGCCGGCGTCACCTGCCGGCCCTCCGCCACTGACCAGAAGGCGCTCCGTGGGTAGCTACGCCCACTCCATGCTGAGCGGGCTGTCCAACTTCGCCAACCCGATCGCGCTGACGATCGTGGTCGGCGCGACCCTGATCGGGATCGTGGTCGGGGCGACGCCAGGGCTGGGTGGGATCGTGCTGCTGGTGATTCTGCTGCCCTTCCTCTACAACATGAACCCCGTCCTTGGCCTGGGGCTGATGCTGGCTTCCCACTCCGCGATCTACTACGCCGGCTCCACCACGGCCATTCTGATCAACACACCAGGTGCACCGGAATCCGCGGCCACCTGCATCGATGGCTATGCAATGACAGCTCGCGGGCAGGCGGCACGGGCCCTCGGCATCTCGGCCGTGGCCACCACCTTCGGCGGATGGTTTGGCGCGATCGCGATCCTTGCCGCCATCCCGGTGATGCTGAGCCTGGTCGACCTGTTCCACCCTCCCGAATACTTCTTCCTATCCCTGCTGGCGGTCGTGATCATCGGCCAGCTGCAATCCCGTTCTCCCACCAAGGCGCTGTTGTCGGGTCTCTTCGGATTCTTGCTGTCGTTCATCGGTGCCGCCGCCAGCACGGGAACGCTCCGGTTCACCTTTGGCAACCTCGGCCTCTACGATGGTCTCAACACCGGGGCTGTGGCGATCGGCCTCTTCGCGCTGAGCCAGATGTTCATCCTCTTCGGCACGCCGCCACCGAGCGCGGCCGGGCAACGCTTTCGCTTGAACCGCGCGGCCTGGGCCCAGGTCGCCGTCGGCGCCAGAGACGTGCTGCCACGCTGGTGGTTGACGGTTCGCTCGGCGGCGATCGGCGTGCTCTGCGGTGTCATCCCCGGGATCGGTTCCACCGCCGCCAACTTCCTCTCATACGGCCAGGCGATGCGCACCTCGAAGCACCCGGAGCGGTTCGGCACCGGCATCCCGGAGGGGGTGATCGCACCGGAGGCATCCTCGATCTCCAAGGAGGCCGGAGCGCTCATCCCGACCGTCGCCCTGGGCATCCCCAACGGCCCGGCCATGGCGGTGCTGCTGGCCGCGTTCTCCATCCTCGGTCTGGTGCCCGGTCCCGACATGCTGACCACCCACCTGGATCTGGTCTTCTGGATGGTCTGGGTCCTGGCTGCATCCAGCCTCCTGGCCAGCGCGGTTGGGCTGGGCTTCGCTCCCTTGCTGGCCCGCGTCACCCTGGTGCCGGGTCGGGTACTGATGCCGTTCGTCCTGGTGCTGGCGGCGATCGGCGCCTACGCTTCCACCAGCGATCTCACCCAGGTCCTGGTCATGGTGCTGATGGGCATCGTGGGGCTGGCCATGAAGCGATACGGCTACTCCCTACCGGCGGTGATCGTTGGGGTGGTGTTGGGAGGTACCGCGGAGAACAACCTGATCCTGACCACCAAGATCTTCGGCTGGACGTTTCTCGAGCGCCCGATCACCGACCTCCTCATCGCGGCCATCGTGGCAGTGGTGATAGGAGGGGTGATCGGCCGGCGTCGAGCCCAGCGGGCCCGAGCGACGGAACCAGCCACAGCGCCCCTGCCCTCGCCGGGTGAGATCGTGATGGACGCCTGCTGGGTGGCCGGCTCGGCCGCCTACACCGCCATCGCGATCGGCTACCCGGCCCCGGCCAACGTCGCCCCTACCCTCCTGGGCGCTGCCTGCCTCGCCTTCGGCCTCCTGCAGCTGGTGGGAGCATTCGTGCCCTCGCTGCGCCGGACCACGCACGGTCGGCAGGCCGAGGGCCTCCCGACCGCGGCTCCCCGAACGGAGGATGGGTCGGGCCCGTCAGCGCCACCGCCGGTGGCCGAGGCGCCCGGACCCGCGAAGCCAGGGACCGTCGGGTATCGGTCGGCGTTGCGCCGGCGATGGGCGAGTGGGTGGAGCCCCGAATGGCTACGCGAGCGGCGGTCCGAGCCGGTGCTGGCGGTCTTGCTCGCCTTGGCGCTGCTGGGCGGAATCGTGCTCCTCGGCTACCTGGTCGCGGTGCCGACGTTCATCTTCCTGTACTTCGTGTTCGTACACCGCTGGCGCTGGCCCGCAGTCCTGATCGCGACCGCGGTCATGGCCCTGATTACGTTTGCCGCCTCCCACTTGTTGAGCGTGGTCTTCCCGCACGGCCTCTTGCCGTCACTGTGACGGGCAGTGCCACTGGAGCGCCTCCCGGCCCGGCTCCCCGAAGGCCGCGCCCAGCACGATGTCACAGCCGTGCGTCGACCGGCCGCAATCGGCCGGCTGTGATCCAATGGTCCCAGCAGCGGTTGAGGACGGAGGCAGTAGGTCTGGTGGAGCAGGACCAGCCGTGAGCCAGATCGCCCCTGATTCGGGCGTGTCGACCACCTCGTACCCTTCGCGCCGTTCGAGCACGTGGAGGAGCCGTGCCAACCCACCCACGGTTGGCACCGAGGAGCGGCTCTCCGGCAGATCTCAACACGTGACGACTCCGCTCCGGAAACGAAGCCGCTTCTCAGGCAGCATGGAAGTGCTCCTGACGGCTCCGTCCAAGCCAGGTTGGGCACCACGACAACGCGGGGTTGTCGAAGGTGCAGCTCCAAACGGGAGGCCGCCGGTGCTCTCGACCTCGCGGCACGACCACGCACACGCCATGTTCCGATTCCCCTTGCCGCCTAAAGGCGGCAGTCCCCTCGGAAGTTTCTGATGGCCACTGCAACGAGTGGCTCGCCGCCGGTCAGGATCGCCGGCGGCGGGCCGGCGCGACCCGGTCCGCCCGATCCATGAACTCGTACAGGTGGTCCCGGATGAGCCGATGGGCGGTCGCGCCGTCTCGCGCCGCAATCGCACCGTAGAGAGCCCTATGGGCGTCATGCGCCGAGCCGGCCATGTCCGGCTGCCGGGAGTGCAGTTCACCGAAGGCCTGGCGGATCAGCCTGCGCATGGCCGAGAACATGATCCAGAGCGCCCGGTTGTGCGCGGCCCGGACCATGGCCGCGTGGAAATCCAGGCTGGCCGCCGCCGCCACCTCTGCTCCCGCCGGCTCGACGATCGCCGCTGCCATCGCCTCCAGGTCCTCGGGGCGCGCTCGTTCAGCGGCCAGCTGGGCGGCGGTGGTTTCCAACGCCAGGCGCGCCTCCGCCAGCTCTCGGAACGTGCACCCGGTCAGGTGGAGGTGATTGCCCAGGTTCTCGCTGAGCAGGGCTAGGTCAGGGTGAGCCACATAGGGCCCACCCTGACCGCCCATGCGGACCTCGACCAGTCCGCCCGCTTCCAGGATCCGAAGTGCGTCGCGGATCGTGACCCTGGAGACCTCGAACTGGCGGGCCAGCTCGCGCTCGGTGGGCAGGCGGTCGCCGGGCCGGTAGCTACCGGCCAGGATGGCACGGCGGATCTGGGCGACGACATCGGCCGACGCCCGGGCCGGCCGCACCGGCACGAACTCGTGGGCCGGATCGCTCATCGCATCACCCGGCCAGGTGCCGATTGGCAGCGTTCTGAACGAAGGCGCTGTCGAGATAGCTGGCCACGTCGAGCGACGCCAGCTTGGGATCGGTGGCCTCCTCGAACTTGATCGCCCCCGAGAAGTTCTGGACTCGGGGGTACGGGTACTTGGGGAAGACCTCCTTCATATAGAAGCTGTAGGTGGGCCCCAGGACCGCGGAGTCGGTCACCTTCTCCCACTTGACCAGCACGTCCTCGGTGAACTTCTGGTGGCTCCGCTCATAGGCCACGGCCTCGATCAGGGAGTCGACATAGGCTTGGACGACCTTCTTATGAGAATCGAGGTAGCTGCGGGTGACGGCGACTACGGTGTTGGCGGCGGGCAGCTTGAGCTTGGCCAGGTCGAACAGGGGGTGCAGACCCTGCTGCTCCAGCGTGAAGGTGTCCGGCGGCTGGGCCAACCCGCCCTGGATGGCGCCGCTCTTGAGCGCGGCTACCCGGTTGGCGGCCGAACCGACCTGGACGATGGTGACATCCGTGGAGCTCAGCCCCACCTTGGCCAGGGCCTGCCGGGTGGCGACGTCGGACGAGCTGCCGAACTTGGAGACGCCGATCTTCTTCCCCTTCAGGTCGGCGACCGAATGGATGTCGCTGGTCACCATCAGCAGATAGGGGTAGACCGGGACCAGGTTGGCCACCACCACCAGGTCCGAGCCGGCGGCGTCCGCGCTCATCACCTCCGACCCGCCCAGGGTGGCGACCTGGACCTCACCCGAGAGCAGGGCGGCGACCCCGTTCGAGCTGGAGATGCTCTCGAGGGTCACGTCGAGCCCGTTCTTCCGGAAGAAGCCCCCGTCGGCCGCTCCCCAGGGGCCGAGCTCGTCCGGCACCAGCTCGCTGTAGGAGGCGGTGATGGGGGTCGGAGCCACGGCCTTGGTGGGCGCGGCCGTGGTCGAGGACCCGCAGGACACCAGCGTCAGCGCTGCCACCGCCGTGACGGTTAATCCGATCATTATCCTGTTCATTGGTCAATCTCTTCGATGGTCTGAATATCAGTCCTATTGACTGCCGGCTGCTAGCATAGGGCTCGGCCCGCGGACCGTCAATCCGTGGCAGCCGCCACAAGGAGGAGGCGACCGATGGCAGAGCGGGTGTTCCTGCGCGGACTCGAGGCCGGTACCTACAACCTGCGGGAGGACCGACGGCGCCGACTGGAGGCCCCCCACGTCATCCGTCAGGAGCAACGGCGCTGGCGGGACGAGCGTACCCCCGGCCATGAGGACGCGTCCCCCGCCTCCCGGGCGAAGTGGATGGTCGGCCCCGGCGACGAGCCCTTCCTGACCCAGACGGTTCAGTGCCACTTCGTGGAGATCGCGCCCGGGGGCTCCAACGGGGGTCATGGCCACCAGAACGAGGCCGCCTTCTACATTCTCGAGGGTCGCGGATACGAGATCCACGACGGGCACCGCTACGACTGGAGCGCCGGCGATCTGGTGGTGGTGCACGCCGACTCACGGCACCAGCACTTCAACGCCAGCGACAACGAGCGGGCGCTGGCGCTGGTGGTGAAGCCCAAGTGCACCTGGATGATGCTGGGCCTGACCCAGCAGGGACGGGACACCACGGTGCCCGAGGGCCAGCAGCACGAGTTCGGCCCCCGCCAGGATTGGAGCCAGCTCTGGACCCCGGGGGTGGAGTCGCTACGCAAGGTGGTGCACGGTGCGGCCGAGCCGTGGCAGGAGGATCGGGGCGGGCGGCTCAAGTGGCTGGCCAACCGGAGCATGGACGTTCGCCTCTTCGGCATCGACGTCTGGCTGCAGGAGGTCGATGCCGGCCGCGGGTCCTCCCCTCACTGGCACATGGCGGACGAGCTCTACTACGTGCTGGAGGGATCGGGCCACACCCTGGAGTGGCAGGTGGAGGCGGACATCGACGACCGCTACTACGCGCGGGTGGCAACGGCTCCCCGGCGTCACGATTGGTCCGCCGGGGACGTGGTCTGGGTGCCCCAGAACTGCGTCCATCAGCTCCGGGCCGAGGGCGGACGGGTGCGGCTGCTGGGCGCGCGCAATCGCCTCTTCGCCCTCCTGGGCTACGACCGGGTGGTCGAGCTGCCGGCCGATTGACCCCGGTCCTCAACCGTGTCAGACTGAGTTTGGTCTGATATTTGTACATTCGTGCCCGGAGGGCCGACGGAGGTGCAACGATGGCCACGGAGGTGAAGCGGGCCCTGGCGCCCCGGATCGAGGGGGCGCCGCCGGGGCCGGAGCAGCTGCGCAGCCTGCGCGCCACGATCGAGTGGCTGCGCCAGGAAGGGCTGTTGCTGGAGACCGAGGTGCCGGTCAGCGGGGATCTGGAGCTGACCGGGATCCAAAAGCACCTGGACGGCACCCTTCCCATCCTGTTCAACCAGGTGGCCGGCCATCCCGACGCCCGGCTCATCACCAACCTGTTCGCCAACATGGGGATCATCGACCGCTGGTTCGGCTGGTCCTCGGCCACCGAGCGTACCCGCCGCCTGGCCCACGCCCTCACCCATCCGATCCCGCCGGAGGTGGTGGCCGCGGATCAGGCGCCCAGCCAGGAGGAGGTGTTCACCGAGGACCTGGAAGTCAACCGCTACGTCGTCCCCATCCGTCACACCCACCTCGAGTCGGAGCTGACGGTCGGCAGCGGTTGCAGCGTGGTCGTTGGTGACTATTTCCACGGCGGGAGCCACATCGGCTACAACCGCATGAACTTCCGCTGGGGCAACGTCGGCACCTTCCAGGCATCGCCCGGTTCCCACATGTGGCAGGTGATCACCGAGCACTACCGCGACCAGGGGGGCATCCCGCTCACCGTGTGCTTCGGCATCCCGGTGGCGGCAAACCTGGTGGCCGGTGGCGGGTTCGACTACGTGGTGCTGCCTCGGGGTGGAGACGAGCTGGGGGCCGCGGGTGCGATCCAGGGCTTCCCCATCCGCCTGGTCAAGGCCCGGACCGTGGACGCCTACGCCCTGGCCGACTGCGAGCTGGTGCTGGAGGGATACCTGCACCCGCGGGACAAGCGCTACGAGACGAAAGAGGCGGAAGAGCACGACACCCAGGGCCGCTACCACTTCCACCCCGAGTGGGCGGGCTACATGGGCAAGGCCTACCGCGCGCCCACCTTCCACGTCACCGGCATCACCCGCCGCCGCCCCAAAGACACCTTCTACGCGCTCGGCGTCCACATGCTGGACTGCAACAACATCGACACGACCGTCCGCGAGGCGGCCATCTTCGAACTCTGCGAGCGCCTCCAGCCGGGCATCGTGCAGGACGTCAACATCCCGTTCTGCATGACCGACTGGGGGGGTTGCATCATCCAGGTCAAGAAGCGCAATCGGATCGAAGAGGGTTGGCAGCGCAACTTCCTGGTCGCGGCCATGAGCTGCAGCCAGGGGATGCGGCTGGCCATCGCCGTGGACACCGACGTCGACATCTACTCGATGGACGACATCGTCTGGGCGTTGACCACCCGGGTCAACCCACGGACCGACATCCTCAACCCGATCCCGGGCGGGATCGGCCAGACCTTCATCCCCGAGGAGCGTCTGACCGCCGGCGAGCGGGCCTGGACGGCGTCCAACACCCGATTCGAGGGCGGCATGGCGATCGACGCCACCGTCCCCTTCGGCTACGAGAACGATTTCCTGCGCCCCATCTACCCGATCGATCGGGTGGACCCGCTGCGCTGGTTCGGCGCCGACGAGATCGAACGGGCCCGGGCGCTAATGCAAGGATGGGTGACCTCGCTGGCCAGGACGGGCCGCTGAGGGCCGTCCCGCTCGCCCCCTACCGGGTCCTGGACCTGACCACGGAGCTGGGCTGGCTGTGCGGCAAGATCCTGGCCGAGCTGGGGGCGGAGGTGGTCAAGGTCGAGCCGCCCGGGGGCGACCTGGATCGGGACACCGACGCCTGGCGAGCCTACAACGTGGGCAAGCGGAGCTTAGTCCTGGACCTGGACTCACCCGACGGTCGGCGCCTCCTGCTTCGGCTGGCCGCGTCCGCCGACTTCCTGGTGGAGAGCTTCCCCCCCGGCCACCTGGATCGGCTCGGTCTGGGCTGGGAGAGACTGCATCGCCTCAACCCCCGTCTGGTGATGACGTCGATCACCCCCTACGGTCCGGAGGGTCCGTGGGCGACGGCGCCCGCCTCCGACCTGGAGCTGATGGCGGCGGGAGGGGCAGTCTGGCTGGCCGGCGACCCCGACCGTCCCCCGGTTCGGATCAGCCTGCCCCAGGCCGCCTGCTGGGCCTCGGCCTACGCCGCCGCCGGGACCCTGATCGCCCACCACCACCGGGCGGCCACTGGCCGGGGCCAGCACGTGGACTGCTCGGCCCAGGCCAGCCTGATCCCGGCCATCGTCCACGCACCGATCTTCTGGGCCATGGAGGGGATCCTGCCCCACCGCTCGGGGCCCTTCCTGGTTGGCCGGAACGTCCACGGGGCGCCCATGCGCAACGTGTGGCGCTGCCGCGACGGCCACGTCAGCTTCGCCCTCTACGGAGGCGAGGCGGGCCGGCGCTCCACGGCCGCCCTGTTTGGCTGGATGGCCGAGCGCGGGATGGTCCCCGAGGCGCTCCGGGACGTGGACTGGCAGGGGTTCGAGGGCCCCGTCGCCAGCCCGGAGCAGGTGGCCCTGGCCGAAGCGGCGATCGCCGCCTTCCTCGCCACCCTGACCAAGCGCGAGTTCTATCGGGGCGCGATCGAGCGTCGCATCCTGGGCTACCCGGTGGCCACGGCCGAGGACATCCTGGCCGACGAGCAGCTGGCCGCCCGGGAGGCCTGGCAGGAGCTGGACGGAGTCCGCCATCCCTCCGGCTACGCCCGCTTCGACGGCCTGCCGGCCCGCCCCGCCAGCGGCATTCCCGAGGTCGGCGAACTCGGCTGGCATGTGGCGGAGGTCTCGGGCGATTGAGGCCGAGGGCGCTGGAGGGGCTCAAGGTGGTGGAGTTCGGGGGCTTCGCCGCCGGCCCCCAGGTAGGCAAGCACCTGGCCGACCACGGCGCCGAGGTCATCCACGTCGAGACCCGGCGGCGGCTCGACGGCTTCCGCACCAACTACCCGCCCTTCAAGGACGGGGTCCCGGGGCCGGAGCGAGCGGCCATGTTCGCGATGACGCACAACGACAAGCTGGGGGTGACGCTGAACCTCAAGACCGAGGCCGGGGTCGAGCTGGCGCGGCGTCTGATCAGGCGCGCCGACGCCGTGATCGAGAACTTCACCCCTGGGACCATGGCCAGGCTCGGGCTGGGCTACGAGACGCTCGCCCGGGAACACCCCGAGCTGGTGTTGCTGAGCACCTGCAACCAGGGACAGACCGGCCCTCACGCGGGCCATCCGGGATTCGGCACCCACCTGACCGCCATGAGCGGCTTCATCAACCTGACCGGGTGGCCGGACCGAGATCCGTCCCTGCTCTGGGGTCCCTACATCGACTACATCGCCGTCGCCTACGGCGTGATCGCGCTGCTGGCCGCTCTGGACGAGCGCCGGCGCAGCCGCCGCGGCTGCCACATCGACCTCTCCCAGTACGAGACCGGGCTGCAGTTCGTGGCCCCGCTGCTGATCGAGTACCAGCGCACCGGGCGGCTCCGAGAGCGGGACGGCAACCGCGACCCCGGGGCCGTCCCCCACGGTGTCTATCCCTGCGCGGGCGAGGAGGTGTGGTGCGCGATCAGCGTGCACGACGACCGGGAGTGGGAGCGCCTGCGGCGGGCGCTGGGCTACCCGGCCTGGGCGCCGCCGCGGTCGGGGCTGGAGGCACGCCGTTCGGCCGAGGCCGCGATCGACCGCGGCCTGGCCGAATGGACCTCCCGGCGCAGCCGCGAGGAGGTGATCGCCCGGCTGCGCCGGGCCCGGGTCCACGTGGCGCCGGTCAACGACATGCGCGACCTCTTCGCCGACCCCCAGCTGGAGCGACGCCGGATCTGGCGCCACCTCACGCACCCGGTGATGGGCGAGCACCTCGCGGTCGGACCTCCCTTCCACCTTCCCGAGACCCCGGCCCGGATCGAGCGGGGCGCCTTCCTCCTCGGACAGCACAACCGCGAGGTGTTCTGCGGTCTGCTCGGCCTGGGTGAGCAGGAGTACCGGACCCTGGAGCGCGAGGGTGTCTTCGACTGACATCCCGGCCCGCAAGCGGGAGCACCTGGAGGTGGTGGCGACATCCGAGGTGGAGGCGGGCGGGGCGGGCTGGTCCGACGTGCACCTGGTCCACTCCGCCCTGCCCCGAATCGATCTGGCCGACGTCGACCTGGAGACCGAGTTCCTGGGCCGCCGCCTGAAGGCGCCGCTGGTGATCGCCTCCATGACCGGTGGCCACCCCGCGGCCCGTCGCATCAATGGGGTGCTGGCCCAGGCCGCCCAGGACCACGGCCTGGCCATGGGGCTGGGGAGCCAGCGTGCCGCGCTCTGCGATCCCGCCCTGGAACCCACCTACGCGGTGGCCCGCGAGGCCGCCCCGACCGCGTTCTTGATCGCCAACCTGGGGGCAGCCCAGCTGGTGCCACAGGGCGAGGCGCCAGCGGCGACCCCAGACGATCTTCGCCGGGCGGTGGACATGATCCGGGCGGACGCCCTTGCCATCCACCTCAACTTCCTCGAGGAGTCCGTGCAGACCGGGGGAGACCGGCAGGCGGCGGGTCTGCGGGAGGCGCTGGCGGCCGCAGCTGCGGCCAGCCCGGTGCCCGCCATCGCCAAGGAGACCGGGGCCGGGCTCTCCCGGCAGAGCGCGATCGAGTTGGCCGAGCTCGGCTTCCGGGCCCTCGACGTGGGCGGCCTTGGCGGGACCAGCTTCGCCGTCGTGGAGGCCATCCGGGCCGAGCGGCGAGGCGACCGGCGAGGGGCGGCCCTGGGCCGTGCCTACCGCGACTGGGGCATCCCCACCGCGGTCTCGGTGGTGGGGGCGCTGGCGGCCGGGCTGCCGGTCATCGCCACCGGGGGCGTGCGCTCGGGACTGGACGCGGCCAAGGCGCTGGCGCTGGGTGCCGCCCTGGTCGGGGTGGGGAGACCCCTGGTGCGAGCCGCTCTGCAGGGGCCGGAGGCGGTGGAGGCATGGATCGCCCAGTTCCTGGAGGAGCTGCGGGTGGCGGTGTTCCTCAGCGGCGGGCGCGGTCCGAGGGACCTCGCGGCCGTCCCCCGCGTGATCCTCGGGGACACCCGCGCCTGGCTCGCCGATCTGGGCTACTGATCGGGCTGGGGCCGATCCCCTCCGACCGGCGCCGGGCCCCACCGCATCGGAGATCGCCGCTCTCCGATCCGGTCCAGGACCGCGGACGTCCGGGAGCCCCGGCGGGGCCGTCCGACCTGGGAATGTTCCTCTTCGGGATCCGGCGCTCGACGCGAGGTCTCAGGGCATGCCTTGACCCGCAGGTCACGCCCCCCTATGCTTGGCAGGGAGTTGGTCTGAAATTTAGACCTTAGGGAGGGCCGGATGGCGGTCGTGGAGCAGGTCGAACGGGAAGCGGAGTTCGCGTACCGCGGACTCCGGGGCTGGCTGGAGACGGTGGCGGCCATGGGCCAGCTGCGGACCATCCAGGGGGCCGGGGCCGACGAGGAGATCGGCGCCGCGGCCGACGTCCTCCAGCACCACGAGGGCGCGCCGGCGGTGCTCTTCGAGGAGATCCCGGGCTACGAGCCCGGGTTCCGGATCCTGGTCAACGCCCTGGGAGCGCTCGACCGAATCGCGCTCACCCTGGGTCTGCCCACCGGCCGCAGCAAGCTGGAGACCGCGGACGCCTGGCGGCGCCGGATCAAGGACCTGAAGCCGCTCCCACCCCGGGAGGTGTCGGACGGGCCGGTGATGGAGAACGTCCGCCGCGGCGCCGAGGTGGACATGACCGTCTTCCCCGCACCTCGCTGGCATCCCGGCGACGGCGGCCGCTACATCGGGACCGGGTCCTTCGACATCACCCGCGATCCGGACGACGGCTGGGTCAACCTGGGCACGTACCGGGTGATGCTGCACGACGCCACCCGGCTCGGCTACTACATCTCCCCCGGCAAGCACGGCCGCCTGCACCGCCAGAAGTACTTCGATGCGGGCCAACCCTGTCCGGTGGCGATGGTCTTCGGCTCGGATCCACTGCTCTTCCTGGCCTCCTGCACCGAGATCCCCTACGGCGTGAGCGAGTACGAGTGGGTGGGAGCGATCAGGGGTGAGCCGCTGGAGGTGATCCCAGGGCCGGTGACCGGGCTCCCCATCCCGGCCGACGCCGAGATCGCGGTGGAGGGCTACGCCAGCCCCACCGAGAGGCTGCCCGAGGGCCCCTTCGGCGAGTGGACCGGCTACTACGCCTCGGCCACCCGGGACGAGCCCGTCCTCCACGTCCATGCCCTTTACCATCGCCACCGGCCCATCCTTCTCGGCGAGCCGCCCGGCCAGCCGCCGGATGAGCAGGCCCGGTATCGAGCCGTGCTCCGCTCGGCCCTGCTCCGCGACGAGCTGGAGAAGGCAGGCATCCCGGACGTGGTCGGCGCCTGGCAGCACGAGGCGGGTGGCTCCCGGCTCTTCACCGTCGTCGCCATCCGGCAGCGCTACCCCGGGCACGCCCGTCAGGCGCTTCACGTCGCCGCCCAGTGCCGGGCGGGCGCCTACGCCGGCCGCTACACGATCGTGGTCGACGAGGACATCGACCCCTCCAACCTCGAGGAGGTGATCTGGGCTCTCTGCACCCGGTCGGACCCGGCCACCTCGATCGACATCATCCAGCGCTCCTGGAGCACCCCGCTGGACCCTCGCATCCCGCCCGACCAGAAGGCAAGGAACGACTTCACCAACTCCCGGGCTCTGATCGACGCCACTCGGCCCTGGGAGTGGCGCGACCGCTTCCCACCGGTCAATGTGCCCCCCGCCCCGCAGCGCCGGGCCGCCCTCCAGCGATGGGCCCACCTGCTGGAGCCCCCGCGATGATCGGAGATCGGGCCGGCGCGCAGGGACGAACCCGCCTGCGCGCCTCCGAGGTCCGTATCTCCTACTGGCAGCATCGGGCCGAGGAGCCTTTCGTGGCCGTGGACGGGGTCAGCCTGGAGGTGATTGAGGGGGAGTTCGTCTCCATCGTCGGACCGTCGGGCTGCGGCAAGACCACCTTCCTCAACGCCGTGGACGGCCTGATCCCGATCAGCGGCGGCAGCCTGGAGCTGGACGGCCGGCCCGTCCGGGGCCCGGGACGGGACCGGGCCATGGTCTTCCAGCAGCCGAGCCTCCTCCCCTGGCGGAGCGTGCTCCGCAACATCACCTACGGCCTCGAGCTGGAGGGGCGGCGGAGCCGGGCCGAGATCAAGGAGGCCGGCCTGCGCTACCTGAGCCTGGTCGGGCTGGACGGCTTCGCCAACGTCTACCCGGGCCAGCTCTCGGGGGGCATGCAGCAGCGGGTCAACCTGGCCCGGGCCCTGGCCACCGACCCGGAGATGCTGCTCCTGGACGAGCCCTTCGCCTCCCTCGACGCCCAGACCCGGGAGTTCATGCAGCTGGAGCTGCTCCGGATCTGGCGTCAGTCCCGCAAGACCGCTCTCTTCATCACCCACGACATCAAAGAGGCGATCTACTTGGCCGACCGGGTGGTGGTCTTCACCGCCCGCCCGGGCCGGGTCAAGGAGGTGGTGCCGGTCCCCCTGCCCCGCCCCCGAGAGCTGCGCGTCAAGCGCGACCCTCGCTTCATTGAGATCGAGGACCGCGTCTGGAACTGCATCGAGCAGGAGGCAGCCGCCGCCATGGCCGGGGGGAGATCGGCATGAGCCCCTCCGACCGTCCCGGCGTGGGGGAGCGCCCGGGGGGCGGCTGGCGGCAGGCGTACGGCCCCGGCGCCCTGCCCCGCTCCTTCCTGGCCAAGCGAGGCCAGGCGGCGTCGACGGTGGCCGAGCGAGCCCGCCTCCAGGGTCTGGCCCGCCACCAGGGGCTGCTGGTGGGCCTGGCCGCGGTGGTGGTGGTCATCGCCGTCTGGCAGCTGGTCACCTCGCTACACGTGGTCGCCCCCATCGTCCTGCCCGGCCCCTCCGCGATCGCGGTCGGGCTCTACCAGTACGCCACCTCCCCCGACTTCCCCATCGACCTGGCCACCAGCGGTGAGGAGCTGGCGATCGGGTTCGGGCTGGCGATCGTGATCGGACTCCCGGCCGGCATCCTGATGGGCTGGTACCGGCTCGTCTTCCAGGTCTTCGACCCCTTCGTCAGCTTCTTCTACTCGACCCCCAGGATCGCCCTGGTCCCGCTCTTGATCATCTGGTTCGGGATCGGGATCTGGTCCAAGGTGGCGGTGATCTATCTGGGCGCCTTCTTCCCGATCGCGATCAACACGCTGGTCGGGGTGCGCAGCCTCGACCCCGACCTGCTCCGCTGCGCCCGCTCCTTCGGCGCCACCGACCTCCAGCTCTTCCGCACCATCGCCCTGCCCGGGGCGGTGCCCTTCATCCTCACCGGGCTCCGGCTCGGGGTGGGTCACGCCCTGATCGGGGTCGTGGTCGGCGAGCTGGTGGCTGCCCAGCATGGCGTCGGCTACGAGATGAACATCTTTGGCACCACCTACCAGATGGCCAAGATGTTCGCGGCCCTCTTCATCATCGCGGTGGCCGGGGCCGTGCTCCAGACCGCCTTCCAGCGCCTCGAGCACCGATTCGACGCCTGGCGGGTGAGCGCCGGCGGCCGCCGATAGGCTCAGGCAGGAGCCCGGCGAGAGGACCGCACCCAGGCCACCACCAGGCTGCTGGCCAGATATGAGGCGATCATGCTCGCGAAGACGGCGCCGAAGCCGAACCGGGACAGGGCCAGCCCCAGCCCGCCTCCCCAGGCGGCCCCGCCCAGATAGGAGGCCACGAAGTAGGCGCTGAAAGCGCCCTCGCGAGTGGTCCCGACCGCAAGGTCGGCCAGCAGGGCCTGGAAGAGGGGGCTCTCGTTGTAGACGGCCAGGCCCATCGCCGCCAGCGCCGCGGCGATGGCGGCGACGTCTGCCCCCGCAGCGACCAGGCCGGCCGTAGACGCGGCCCCCACCCAGAGCGACGCCATCCCCACTCGCTTCCGTCCCAGGCGGTCGGCCAGCCGGCCTGCGACCAGGGGACCGACCACGCTCCCCACCGCCAGCAAGGTGACCAGCAGCCCGGCCCGCTGGGCCGACATCCCCAGGCCGCGGATCAGGTAGAGGGGAAGGAAGGTGAGCACCACGCCGATGCCGCGCCCGCCCGAGGTCAGGACCCGGGCCGCGATCAAGAGCAGGACGTCGCGGCTGCGGAGCGCGGCCAGGTAGCTCGGTCGAGGGCCGGGCGCGGCCCAGGTCCCGGGCCGCCGCCGGTCGTCCACCAGCAGCCAGACCGCCGCCCCCACCACCAGGCCGGGCAGCGCGATCGCCAGCAGGGTGTGCCGCCAGCCCAGGAGGGGGAGCAGGAAGCCGACCAGCAGCGGCCCCGCCACCGTGCCCAGGTTGCCCCCGGAGAAGTGGACCGCGAACGCCGAGCCCCGGCCCCGGCGTCGGTACCAGTCGGACAGCAGCGAGGCTGCGATCGGGTGCTGGGGGCTCGTCGCCACCGCACCCACTAGCCGGCCGGCCGTGAACAGGGCGAAGTTCGGCGCGAGGCCTGAGATCGCCAGCGATGCGCCCAGCAGGACGTTGCCGCCGCCGCACAGCGCCCGCCGCCGCAGCCAGCGCGCGGCCCAGCCGTGGACGCCTTGGAGCAGGCCCGAGACGACGCTGGTGACCGCTAGGAGCAGGCCGACCTGGGGATAGCCGAAGCCCAGCGTCTGCATCGCGAACGGGTAGATGAGGGGATACGCGACCGGCTGCAGGTGGGTGACCGCATGGGCAGCGCTGACCAGGCTCAGATCGCGCCGATGCCGGTTGCGTTCCCCGGCCGCCTCCGCCTCCGTCCCCGACTCGCGCTCCCTCAGCGATCCGCCTCCACCAGGCCCCGGTCCTCGTGGGGCCAGTTGGTATCAACATCGTACCAACGGCCCACCCGTGCCCCACCGGTGCGGATTGATCGGACCTTCCGACCGGACGCCGGCAGAACCGGTATCGTCAATGCTCCATGCGGAGCGAGTCGGCGCCGGAGCCCTCCACCCGGTCTAGCCAGGAACGGGAGGAGCACCCGGCCACGCCCTTGGCCCGGTTCACGCCGGTCCGACCGACGCGCGCCTCGACCGAGGTCATCGCGCAGATCCGGGAGGCCATCTTCGGCGGCCGCTACGGACCCGGCGACCGCCTGCCCACCGAACGCGAGCTGGCCCGCCAGTTCGGGGTCAGCCGGGTGACGGTCCGCGATGCCCTTCGGGCCCTTGAGGCGGTGGGTCTGATCGAGGTCAGGGTGGGCGGACACGGGGGGCCCTACGTGGCCGAGCCCGACATCGCCCGGCTCACGGAGACGCTGGCCACCCATGTCCAGCTGCGCGGCACCAGCTTCCTGGAGATGTCGGAGGCGAGGCTGGCGCTGGAGCTGACCGCCGCCCGGCTGGCGGCCGAGCGGGCCACCGAGGAGGAGCTGGAGCAGATGCGGGAGCTGGTCGAGGCCCCCACCCGGCCCGAGCCCGACACCGCCGGGGGCCTGCTCGACTTCCACCGGATGGTGGTGACGGCGGCCCACAACAGCGCCATCCTGGACATGTGGACGGCCTGCCGGACCGTCATCCAGCAGCCGTTCGATATCCTGCACGCCCTCCGCCCCAGCACCGCCAAGGCCGCCCACCGCTCCCACCGCGAGCTCTACCGGGCGCTGGCTGCCCGCGACCCGGAGTTGGCCGTTCGCATCACCCACGAGCACCTCTCCGACTTCGCCGGCCGGGCGCAGCGGGCCTTTGTGGAGTCGCGACAGCGCGAGTGGCGGGCGAGGGTGGCGGCCACCGACCCCTCTGTCTCCCTGGCTCGCTGACGGCGAACCGCGCCCGCCATCGGGCCCAGTCGGGACTCGCCCCGCCGAACCCCACCTCCTGACGCAGACGACCGCGTCATCGGCCGATGCCGGGCGCCGCTCTCGGGGCCCCTGCAAGCCGACCTCGCCCCCGGGGCCACCCGGCCACGGCCCGGCCGGGGACCATAGGTATGATGGTCTTACCATGGATCTCCGGCAGGCACCCTCCCACCTGGACCTGGGGCCAGAGGTGCGGCTGCGCCGCCTGGCGGACGGCGCCCCCGACGGCCTGCTGGCCGAGCTCCGTCAAGGCCGCCCGCACCAGGACCTGCGCGACTGGCTGGAGCTGGTGGACGCTCTGGGCGAGCTCCGGGTGCTGGAAGGCGTGGGAGCGGAGGAGGACATCGGCCGCATCACCGAGATGCTCCAGCACACCGAGGGGGCACCGGCGGTGCTCTTCGACCGGATCCCCGGCTACCAGCCGGGCTGGCGGCTGCTGGTCAACGCCCAGAGCGAGCGGCGTCGCCTGGCGGTGACCCTGGGCATGCCCTCCGAGATCGGGACCTGGGACCTGATGGAGCGTTGGGAGCAGCTGATGGACCAGACCCGGCCCCTGCCCCTGGCCATCGTCCCCTCGGGGCCGATCACCGAGAACGTGCTCGAGGGCGGAGCCATCGATCTAGGTCGCTTCCCCGCCCCGCTCTGGCATCCGGAGGACGGCGGCCCCTATCTGGGCACCGGCGACGGCGTCCTCACCCGCGATCCGGACAGCGGTTGGGTCAACATGGGCACCTACCGGGTGCAAGTGCACGGCCGTGACTTCACCGGCCTTTACATCTCCCCCGGCAAGCACGGACGCATCCACCGGGACAAGTACTTCGGCCGGGGCGAGCCGATGCCGGCCGTGGTCCTGGTCGGGATGGACCCCCTGCTGTTCGTGGCCAGCGCCCTGGAGATGGCCCCCGGGGTCAGCGAGCTGGAGTGGGTGGGAGGCATGCGGGGTCGGCCGCTGGAGTGCATCGTCGGCCGTCACACCGGGCTCCCGATCCCGGCTCGGGCCGAGATCGCCCTGGAGGGCTTTCTCCGCCCGGACCGGCTCCACCCGGAGGGGCCCTTCGGCGAGTGGACCGGCTATTACGCCTCAGGCACCCGGGACGAGCCGGTTTTCGAGGTGCGCGCCGTCTATCACCGCGACGACCCGATCGTGCTCGGGGTCCCGCCCGAGAAGCCGCCCTACGAGGCCCACCGCTTTCGCCAGTACCTGCGCAGCGCCAACCTGCGCCGGGAGCTGCGCCTGGCCGGGGTTCCGGACGTGGTCGCCGCATGGTGCCACGGGGTGGGCGGCTGCCGGCTCTTCAACGTGGTCGCCATCAAGCAGCGCTACCCCGGCCACGCCCGACAGGCGGGTCACGTGGCCGCCCAGTGCCGCACCGGAGCCTACCTGGGCCGCTTCACCGTGGTGGTGGACGAGGACATCGACGTCTCCGACCTGGACGAGGTGATCTGGGCGATCTGCACCCGCTGTGACCCGGAGCGCTCGATCGACCTGATCCGGCGCGCCTGGAGCGGCCCCCTCGATCCCGCCATCCCGCCCGATCAGAAGGGCTTCAACTCCAGGCTGGTGATCGACGCCACCCGGCCCTACGAATGGCGGGACCGCTTTCCCCCGGCGATCGGACCCAGCCCCGAGGAGAAGCGGAGGACCCGGGAGCGGTGGAGTTGGATCCTGGGATGAGCGCCCCGCTCTGGATCGCGGAGGCCGAGGTCGCCGCGCTCGCCGACCTGGAGGGAGCCATCGAGGCGGTCGAGGCGGCCTTCCGGCAGGAGGCGGCCGGCTCGGCCCGGGCCATGGTCAAGACCCAGGTGGGCTGGGCCAGGGGCAGCCTGCACGCCCTCGGCGCCGTCGATGGGGGGGCAGGCCTGGCCGGAACCAAGACCTGGGCCCACACGCCTGCCGGCGCCTCCCCCCTCCTGGTCCTGTTCCGACTCGATGGTGGGCTGGAGGCGGTGGTCGAGGCCTTCGCCCTGGGGCAGCTGCGGACGGCGGCGGTCAGCGGCGTCGCCACCCGGCGACTTGCCCGCCCCGACGCCGAGGTGATGGCGATCTGCGGAACCGGCGAACAAGCCCTGCCCCAGGTGGCGGCGGTAGCCGCCGTCCGCCGGCTGCGGCAGGTCCGGGTCTGGGGCCGGGATGCGCGCCGGCGGCAGGCCCTGGCGGCGCGGATCCAGAGCCAGCTCGGGATCGACGCGGAGCCGTTTGCTCGGGTGGTGGAGGCGGTGCGCGGGGCCCACGTGGTGACGCTGGCCACCCGAGCCACCTCCCCCTTCCTGTCCGCCAGCATGCCCGAGCCGGGAACCCACCTCAACGCCATCGGCGCCATCGCCCCCGACCGGATCGAGTTCGAGCCCCGGCTGCTGGACCGCTGCCAGCTGATCGCTGCCGACAGCCCGGAGGCGGTGCGCACGCTCTCGCGCGAGTTCCAGGAGCGCTTCGGCCAGGACGAGGCCGCCTGGGCGGCGGTGCGCCCGCTCTCGTCCCTGGTGGCCGGCGGAGGGCGGCCCCTGGAGGCCGACCTGACGTTGCTCAAGGCCATGGGGGTGGGCCTGGCCGACCTCGCCCTGGGTGCACTGGTCCTGGGCCGGGCACGGCGCCAGGGGGCCGGACGGCCCCTGGAGCCGCCCCGACGAGCCTCGATCCGCCTCGGCCCCGTGCCCGCCCCCAATCTGGTCAAGGGAGAACCGCAGCCATGAGCCCCGACGTGACCGCTCGCTTCGTCGACCGCAGTGGTGCTCGCCCCGCCGAGCTGGACTTCTGGGATCCCATCGTGATCACCAAGGAGGAGATCGAGGACCAGGTCGAGCGGCTGACCTCCACCCCACCCCCGGCCAACGGCCGTCGCTCGCTCCTGATCGCCCACCCACAGTCGACGGAGCCTGGACTGGGCCTGGCCCCGGGCATCCGGGTGTCCCTGGACGTGCTCCTCCCCGGGGAACGCACCGTCCCCTACCGGCACAACGCCTCCGAGGTCAGCTTCTGCATCCAGGGCGGTGGCACCGCGATCCTGAATGGACGCCGGATCCGGTTCGAGCAGTACGACGCCATTTACCACCCTTCGATGGCCACCTACAGCCATATCAACGACACCGAGCACCTCCAGGTCCGGTTGACCTACAGCAACGCGGCCGTGCTCGAGGAGATGCGGATCCACGTCGAGGAGGAGGACCCCACCCCCGAGCAGGAAGAGGCGATGGCGGCGGAGCCGCCCCCGGACGAGGAGGCCCAGCCCAACCCCGAGGGCGAAGACGTCTTCCAGCTGACCGAGGAGGGGGCCTGGTTGATGTCGTACGAGCGGCTGGTGAACCCGCCGCCGGTCGAGCAGCGGCCGATCCACTGGCCCTGGGCGCGGGTCAGGGCCGAGCTCGACAAGCTGGCCGCTCTCGGGCCCGAGTACCGCGGCCGGCGGCTCTATCTCCTCTACAACCCCGCCACCGGCCGCACCAATGGCACCACCAACAGCTTCTTCGCCACCATCACCATCCGGCCCGCCAACATCATCGACCGGCCCCACCGACACGCCTCCGCCGCGGTCAACTACTACTTCGCGGGCAGCGGCAGCAGCGTGGTCGGGGGCAAGACCTACCACTGGAAGGCGGGCGACCTGATGCTCTCGGCGCCGGGCTGGATGGTCCACCACCATCGCTCGGGTCCGGAGCCGGTTTACGAGCTCACGGTCCAGGACCAGCCCCTCCACATCGCCATGGACTCCCTGCTCTGGCAGGAGGATCTCAAGCGCCCCTTCCGCTTGCTCGGCTCCCAGCCCGGCTTCCGGACCAACCGGGCCGCGCTGGGACGGGGCTGAGGCCACTGATCCCGGGCCCGATCGTGTCCCGCCCGCAAACGAAGGGACCCTCACCCCGCATGCCCGGAGGCCCGGCGCGGGCGGCAAGAAACGCTACGTGGGCTCCAGCCCCTCCCAGCGGGGGATCAGGTCGAGGTGGATGCCGAACTGGTCGAGTACCTTGACCACGGTGTGGTCGATCAGGTCCTGGACGCTGGCCGGGCGGTGGTAGAAGGCAGGCACCGGGGGCAGGATGGTGGCTCCGGCCTCGGTCGCCTGGGCCATGAGCCGCAGATGGCCCAGATGGAGGGGGGTCTCCCGCACCACCAGCACCAGGGGCCGCCGCTCCTTCAGGCAGACGTCGGCGGCACGGACGATCAGGTTGTCGTTGGCGCTGTTGGCGATCGCCGAGAGGGTCCGGATGGAGCAGGGTGCCACGACCATCCCGTCGGTCAGGAAGGTGCCGCTGGCCGGCCCGGCGGCGACGTTCCGCTCGTCGTGGACGCAATCGGCCAGGGCCGCCACGTGATCCGGGTCGCGGCCCATCTCATACTCGATGGTCTTGCGGGCGGCGGCGCTCATGACCAGGTGCACCTCGATCTCAAGCGGCCGCAGCACCTCCAGCAGTCGCACCCCGTAGTGGGGCGCGCTGGAGCCGCTGATGCCGACCAGGAGCCGCCGCATCACCCGCTCCCTGGCCCCGCCCGATGAGCCGGCCCGCTGGCGACACCGTCCCCGAGCCTCTCCGGCGGCGCCTGGATGGCCGGCTGACCGCTCAGGTCGGCTTCACCGTGCTGCTGCTGACCGTGTCTCCAGAAGGCTGGCCACGCGTGGCCATGCTGAGCCCGGGCGAGGTCCTGGCCCGGCGGCGGACGCTCAGGCTGGCGCTCTGGCCGGAGAGCGCGGCCACCGCCAACCTGGCCCGGACCCGCCGGTGCACCCTTGCCGCGGTCGCCGGCGGCTCCGGCTGGTACCTGTTCTGCTCGGCGCGTTCCTTCGGCCACCTGGAGGTGGGAGGACGCCTGCTGGCCGGCTTCCAGCTCAGGGTGGAGCAGGTGCTGGAGGACCGGGTTCCGTACGCCGCGCTCACCGGCGGCATCCGCTACCGGCTGTCGGACCCGGAGCAGGTGCTGCCCCTCTGGAAGGAGACGGTCGCCGCACTGCGAAAGCGGCGATGAGTGCCGGGCGCGTACGCTCGCCATCTTGGGTCGGCTCATCATAGTCGCGGCCCACATCCGAGGAGGGACCATGCTGAAGCGGATCGACCACGTGGGGGTGGTGGTGGACGACCTGGAGCGGGCGGTGCGCGTCCTCCGCGATGTGCTCGGGCTGGAGCAGACGGCGGCCCGGAGCGACCCGGTTCGAGGCTCCAGGGTCGCCTTCTTCCGCTGCGGCCAGGCGGAGATCGAGCTGATCCAGTTGACCGACCCCGAGGAACGTTTCCGCCGGCTCGGAGACGGCCGGGCACGGATCGAGCACATCGCGATCGAGGTCGATGACCTGGCCGCGAGCTGGGCTCTGCTGGCCGAGCGAGGGGTCCGGGCGGCCGGGCCCGAGGTGCGCACGCCCCTCGGCCGCAGCGTCTTCAGCGCCCCCGAGAGCACGGAAGGGATCGGCTTCCAGTTCGTCCAGCGGGCGACGCCGACCTGAGGTCGTGCGGAGGCGGCCGACGCGGACTCCCCGGGGCTGCCCCCGCCGGTCACCGACCAGGGCCCCTCCCAGCCGACCGCCGCCGTCGTCCTGGGCGACCGCGGTCGCCATCGATCCTGCTGCTGCGCCGGCAGTCTCGGGCAACGGTGGCGATTCCGTTGCGGATCAGTGACAATGAGCCAGCCGACCTGTAGTCACCGGTTGCCCGGTGGCGGTCCCGGTCTTATCCGCTTGCACGGCGCCGGGTTCCTGCTTGGGGTCCCCACGAAGCCTGCTTCG